>NZ_CP025263.1:4537500-4854500 GCF_002843605.1 Pseudomonas sp. S09G 359
GGGCAGGCACGCGATCGTGCGCGGTGCTCCGGAGGTTGTGGGGTGTTGCGGCGATTTGGGGCTAGGTGTGGCGCGGGGTTTGAATTGGCAACATACGTTGAACTCCCTTCCAACGATTCTGCTGCGGGGTGATTACCCGGTTTGGCAACGCAGAATCCGAATCTAGATTGGTACCATCCGAGGTCAGGGGTAGGCTGTTGCGATCAAACATAACGGAATGGGTTGGGGAAATATAATGCTATTTGGGCATAAGCTAATATTCTTGGATTTCATTATTTTTGTTTTAGTTTATTCATATATTTGATGTTGTGCGTATATCCATTGCTGGCCTTGAACCCGACCGGTTTCGCGGACCTAACTCAGGCCAAAATGTGGGAGGGGGCTACACCCCGATGGCAGTGGATCAGTCAATACATCTGGTGACTGACACACTGATATCGGGAGCAAGCCCCCTCCCACATTTTGACCGCATTCCTTCAGTTCGCAGGCTTCAACAACTGCATCTGCTGCCGATAATCATCCGTCACCTGCCGCGCCTGGCTGCTGCTGGTAATCACCCTGGGCGTGATAAGCACGATCAACTCCGTCCGGTCCTTGGACTTGCTGGTATTGCCAAACAACCACCGCAACCCCGGAATCTTGCCAAGATAAGGCACCGCACTGACACTCTCCGCATTGTCCTGCTTGATCAACCCCCCGAGCAGCACCGTCTGCCCACTCTGCACCGCTACCTGCGTGGACACCGAACGCGTGGAAATACGCGGATTATTCTGCGTGTCATTGTTGGACGCCTGGTCCTGCGCATCACTGACCTGCTGCTGAATATCCATATACACCAGACCACCCGGATTGATCCGCGGCACCACATCCAGGATCACCCCGGTCTGCACATACTCAACACTGCTTAACGTAGTGTCGGAAGTGCCGGTATTCACCGTGGTCTGGCTGATAGGAATATTGTCGCCCACCTGAATCTGCGCCGGCTGGTTGTTCATCACCACCAGCGACGGCGCCGACAGCACCTGGGTACGGCCATTGGTTTCCAGCGCATGCAAGGCCACCTGCAAGTTGGAGCTGACAAACGAATAGAACAACGAATCCGTCGCGCCCAACCCTGCCCCACCGCCGCCTAACGCGCCTTGACTGCCGGCCGTATTGCCCACGGTGGTGCTGGTGGAATTACCCGCCAGGCGGCCCAGGTACCACTGCACGCCCAGGTCCAGTTCGCCGGTCAGTTTGACCTCAAGGATGCGCGTCTCGATCTGCACTTGCAGCGGCGGATTGTCCAGCCGCTTGATCGCCGATTCGATCTCCTTCCACTGCACCGGGCGGGTGCGCACCAGCAGTTGGTTACTGCTTTTTTGCGCGGTGATTCGTGTACCGGCGTCGAGGCTTTTGGCCGGGGCGTCAGCCGTGGTGCCGTCGTCGGTACTTTCGGTATCTTCGCTGGCTTGGGGGTCTTGCTCTTCATCTTCGCTGGCGCGCTGCGTGGTGTTGCCCATGCCGCTGCTGTTGCCGTTCAGGCCGCCAGGCGTGCTGCCGGAGGTGCTGTTGGTGCCGGGCGAGGACAGCGTCGCGGTGCGCAAACCGGGGGCGACCTTGGCCGGGGCGTCGTCCTTGATCGCGCCGCTGCCGTAGATCTGCCGCAGGTACTTGGCCAGGTCCGTGGCCTTCATATTGCGCACGTCGTAGACGTACATCTGCGGCTCGTTGCCGCCGCCTTCGTCGATGGTGTGAATCCAGTCACCGACTTCGCTGAGGTATTGCGGTTGCGACGAGATCGCCACCACCGAGTTGGTCCGCTCGATCGGCAAAAAACGCACCATGCCCGCCAACGGCATGCCGCTGTCGGGCCCGAACATCTTTTGCAGCTCGGGCATCAGTTCGGCGACCGAGGCGCGTTGCAAACCGAATACGCCTACCGACATGCCCTTGAGCCAGTCCACGTCAAAGGTGTCGATGGTGTCCTGATAGTTGGCCAGCTCCTCCGGGGTACCGGCCAGGCTCAGCACATTGCGCGCCGGGTCCACCAGCAGGAAGGCATTTTCCCGGGCAAACGGTTTGAGCAGTTTCTGCATCTCGGTGGCCGAGATATAGCGCAGCGGAAACAGCCGCGCCGACAAGCCGTTGGAGGGTTGCGACACACGCATCTCCGGCACCAGCTTGCCCGCCACCGCCTGGTTGGCCGGCAGGATCACATAGCGGTTGCCCTGCTTGATCATGGCGTTGTCGGTCCACGACAGCAGGGTTTCCAGAATCGACAGCGCCTGCTGCTTGTTCACCGGCTTGGAGGTGGAAAAGCTGACATTGCCTTTCACCCCTTGGGCAATGCTGTAGTTCTCATGCAGCAGGTCGCCCATCACGCTGTTGATCACCGCCTCGATCGGCTGGTCGGCGAAGTTGAACACGATGTCGCCGCCCGCCTCTTCCTTGCCGGCCGACGCCGCTGTCGGTGGACGCACAAATTGCCCGTTGCCGCGAATCAATTGACGCTGGGGCGGTGTCTTGGCCTGGGGCTGGCCGCTGTCGACCGGGGCCTGCTCGCTGGCCGGGTCGACGGGTGGGCGTTGCGAGCCGGTGCCCTGCATCGCCTCGTGCAACAAGGCCTCGTCCGGGTCCAGATGCTCGGGGAATGTGCCGCAGCCACCAAGGGAAACGGCGGTGGCCAGGCAAAACACGGTGGTGCGCAAAGCGCCGGGGAATGTATCGATCAAGGGGTGGACTCGTGAGGAAGGGTAATCGGGGCTGTGGTGGACGGCGGCGGCAGACGCAGGCCGCGCAGGCTCAGGGTCTGCGTGCGGCCGTCGAGTACAAAGCGCGCTTCGCGGGGTGTGAGGTGTTCCAGGCGCCAGCCATTGGGCAGGGTCTGGTCCTGGTGGACTTTCAGCGGCGGGCCATCCGCGCGCTTGAGCAGGGCGACGCGCAGGTCGCCATCCAGCACGATGCCGGTCAGCGTCAGGCTCGACAGGCTGGAGACGGCGGCCTGGCCGACGGCGCGGTCAGGGCTGCGGTCGGGGCTGAACAAGGGCGCCTGCCAGGTGCCGGCCAGGCTCTCGAGGGTCGCCGCCGGGGCCGCCAGCACCTTGGCGGTGGCGTTGGCGCGTGCATCGGGTGCGGGCGCCGGCAACCACTCGGGCGCATCGCCGATGCTGCTGAGGATGCCCACCATCAACAGGCCCAACAGCCCGGCCACACCGAGCAGCAGCCACTCCAGGGGGCGCAGTGCATTGATCATCGGCGCACCTGCGTGGCAGCAGCCGGTTGCAGGTAGCCACGCACCAGCAGGTGCACCACCAGTTGGCCGGCGCCACCGCTGGCGGGCGCGTTTGGCCCACGGCGAATGCTCATTTCATCGACAAACAGAAACGGGCGCTGGTACTCCAGCTCATGCAGGATCGCGGTCAAGGGTTCGATAGCGCAGTTGAGGGTCAGGCTGACTTTGACTTGGCGATAGGGCTCGCTGTCGTCCTGCTCGGGGGTGATCGGCATGCGCTGAGTAAGGCTGCAGCCGCCACCGAGGCCGGCGCGGCTGTTGATCAGGTCGGCGATGCGCTGCATCAGGTCCGCCGCCACGGCGCTGGGGTCATCGCCGGGCAACAGGCTGGTGTTGCTGGCCGGGTCCTGGCGGGCCTCTTCGAGTTGTTGGCGCAAGGAATTGCCCTGGCGCAATACGCCGGCGTAACGTTGCTGTTGTTCGCGCAGCTGCTCGGCCTGCTCACCCATCTCGCGCAAGGGGCCGGCAAACCAGCTGTCGACTAACAGCCAGTAAGCGGCACCGAGCACCAGGGCCAGGCCGATCAGGGCTGCGCCGCGGCGCTCACGGGGTGTCAGTGGTCGGCGCATCGGCGGCCTCCTGGTGCAGGTGGGCGCGCAAGGAAAATTGATCCTTGCCGGTTTGCGCATCGGGTTGGATCACCCCTTCGAACTGGGCGTTTTCCAGGCTGTGGCAGCCCTTGATCCGCGTGATCAGGGCACTGGCCTTGGCGCTTTGCCCGGAGAATGAAACGTCGGCGCCGTCGTTGACTTCCAACTGGTCGATCCAGGTGTCGGACGGCAGGCAAGCGGTCAGCTCGTTGAGCAGCCCGGCCAGCGGCGGTTGGGCGGTCTTGCGGCGGATCAGGTACTGCGCGGCACCACGGGTATTCAGCAGTTGCTGGCGCAGCGCCTGGATCTCGGCGACCTGGGCTTTTTGCGCGCGCACGCTTTGCTGCATGCTGTCGAGCACGCGCTGGCGGTCGTTGAGCCACAGCAGCATGGCGGCGATCAGCAAGGCGCCGCACAACCACGGCAGGCTGCGTTGCAAGCCTTTACCCGCCGGGCGCTGGCGTGGGCGCAACGGCACCGGCAACAGGTCAATGCCCAGCGGTACGCCCGCCGCGTCCGCCACATCCACGGCGTGTGGCTGCAAGCCGAGCGCGGCGCACTCAGTGAGGATCTGGTCGAGGCGCTCGCGCAGGATCGCCACCAGCGTCACGTGCACATGGGTCGGCGTGCGCCGTTCCTGACGCGCGACAAAGTACAACTGGGCCGCATCGAACGGGGTAAAGCGGTCCAGTTCATAACCCACCACCGTCGCCAGGTTGCGCGCCGCCGCCGGGGGTAGTTGCAAGGCTTGCACCAGCACCGCCGAAGGGGCCAGCAGCAGCACCTGGCGCGCCTCGCCAGCCACGGGTGGCACGGGCGCGGTCAACGGCCAGGGGTAGACATGCTCGGGGATGTCCTGCAGCGACAACCAAGCCGGCAGGCAGCCCCGCAGCTCCTTGAGCCACAGCCGCCAGCCCGATTGCAGCAGGCTACCGCGCCAGCGCTGGGTGATCGGCTCCGTGAGCAGCTGCAGCCGTGCGGATAAGTGTTCGTTCATTCTTGCCAACGTAAGACTCGATAAGGTTGTGCGCTGCCTTGCGCGGGGCTCAATAACACGGTGGCTTGCAGGCTGGCGTGGTAACCGCCGGGGCGTTGCGCGCGACTGTCGATCACCAGCACATCACCGGGGTCGGCGCCCACTGCACTCAGGTGCGGCAGGTTCAAGGCGCGGCGCATCAGCGCGCTGGCGAAGGCCGGATCGGGCCGGTCCAGGCCACTCCACAGGCTGATCTCGGGCACCAGTGCGCTGTACAGCGCCTGGGTCATGCCCGGCAGTTGCCGCACTTCTTCAATCACCCGAAACGGCGCCAGGCCCCTGTTGCGACGCACTTCCAGGTCCTTGGCGAGTTGGCTGGCCTGCGCCTGGGTCGCACCGCACGCCAGGGCCAGGCGGGCAAAATCGCCAACCTCGGCGCTGTTCAAATACAACTTGCCGCGCTCACTGCGCAGGCTGACGTGCAACTGCGCATCGTCGAATGCCAACGGGATTTCACGCCCATCCGCCAGCCACTGCTTGCGCTGCAACGGATCGGCCAGGCCTTGCATGGCCAACGCCACGCCCGCCTCGGCGGCCAGCACCGCCTGGGTATGCTGGCGATGCCACGACGCCTGTCGCGTTTCCAACTGCACCCAGCCGGCCAGGCCGCCGAGCAGCAGGCTGAGCAACGCCAGCACCCATAGCACCAGCAGTAGCGCGACGCCGCGCTGACGCCGAATCATTCGGGGCCTCCGCCCGAGAGGTTCAAACGCAACGCGATCACCTGGGTGACCCATGGCACCGGCCCGTTGACGCGCGCCGCAATCCGTACCGCCGAGGGCAAGCGCTTGGTCCACGGCCACTCGCTGATCCAGCCGGTGGCCTGGCCCTTGGGCGACACACCGCGATAGCTGAATTGCAGCTCTTCGATATTTTTCAACAACACCTGCGGTTCACTGCGCGACGCCGGCACGCTGACCTGCGCTTCGGACTCAAACCGCGCAAACGCGACCTGCAAATCGCGCTGCGCCGCGGCGCCGGTCAACTGCAAGGTGAAACGCTGAATCCCGCCGCCGAGCACGCCGGGCAAGGTCGCGACAAACTGCATGCGCTGTGGGCTGCCGGCGAAAAAACCATCGGTCTGGCTGTCATCCTCGGTCACGTCCAAGGGCAGCGCCTCACTGATGGCGGTGCGCAAAAACTGCTGCGCGGCACGCATTTCGTCCAGGCTGACCGTGTAGCGCTGCGCCTTCAGCACCGCGCGATTGGCCCCCAGCAACGCGCCACCGACCAGGGTCAGCAACACGCCGAGCAGGCTCAGCACGATCATGATTTCGAGCAAGGTGAAGCCCTGTTGGCGGCGCTTCACAAACCGGCCCCTGCCGCACGCAGCTTCAAGGTGCTGAAGCTGGCGTGGCGCGGGCCTTCGCTGACCGTGAGGTCGAGGCGAAACAAGTGCGGCTGGCCGATACGGGTCGGCTGCTGGGCGATGCGCAGTTGCCAGGCGATGCCGTCTAAATCGCCCTGGCGCACGCCGTTGGCCAGGGGGCCTGCCGCTTCCTGGTCCATCACACTGACGGCGGCATGGCTGAGGCGGTCGCTGTGGGCGACTTGCAACAGCGAGCGCGCGCTCTGGCCAAAAGCGACCAGCAGCACCGTGCTGCAGATCGCCATGAGCGTGAGGGCGGCAAGCATTTCCAGCAGGGTGAACCCGGCTTGCTGCTTCATGGCAGCGCCTTGGACTGCACGCTGCCGGTCAGCCAGCCAATATCGATGCGCCAGCGCCGGCTGCCGTTGGCCAACAGCAGATTGCCACCGGTGGAACTGCCATCGGCGTAGAACTCCACCGCCGAGCCGACGTTTTCGGCCGTGTGCAGGGTGACTTGCAGGTCGGCCGGCCAGTGTTTTTTCGGGCGGCCCGGGGCCTGGAAGCTGAGGCTGCCCAGATCGAACAGTGTGCTTTGCGTGGTGCCGCTGACAATCGCCCGCGCCCGCGTGCTGCGCAACGCCTCGACCATCTGCCCGACCGCCTGGCGCTCTTTGGCGGCGCGCAGGCCTTGTTGCAGGCCAAAACCCACCAAGCCGGCGGCGATGCTGATCAAGACGATCACCACCAGCATTTCCAGCAAGGTAAAACCACGTTGGGCGTTGGCCATGGTCAGGGGTTATTCCCAGTTGCCCAGGTCGGCGCTGTAGCCTTCGCCGCCGGGTTGGCCGTCCTGACCGTAGAAGATCAGGTCGAACGCGCCGTGCTCGCCGGGGAAGCGATAGCCAAAGGCATGGCCGAACGGGTCCTTGAGATCCGACGGCTTGGCGTACGGCCCGGCCCAGCCGGCGGTATTACCCGGTTTGTCGACCAGTTGCTGCAGGGACTTTGGCGGCGAGCCGACGTCCAGGCCGTAGCTTTCGATTTTCATGCTCAGGCTGGCCAGTTGCGCCTTGCCCGCGCCGTACTTGCCCTTGTCGACATTGCCGCCGACCTGGCGCACCACGATGGTCGCGACGATGCCCAGCAGCACGATCACGGCGAGCATTTCCAGCAGGGTAAAACCGCCCTGGCGGCGGGCGGACTTGAATCGGGTATGGCGCATCAGCTTGCTTCCTTAAGGGTTCATATATTGCTGGTGAGGCTCATCAGCGGCAGCATGATCGCGAGCATGATCACCGCCACCAGCACTGCCATGACCACGGTCAGCGACGGCACCAGCGCGGCAAGCAGGCGGTCAATGCCGCGCTTGGCCTCGACGTCGAACACATCGGCGACCTTGAGCAGCATGCTGTCGAGTTCGCCGGCCTGTTCGCCGACTTCAATCATTTGCAGCGCCAGGTCAGGCAGCAACGGTTGCGCCCCAAAGGCGCTGGCCAGGGTGCCGCCGCCCTTGACGGATTCGGCGGCCTGGGCGACTTGCGCTTGCAGCGCGCGGTTGGTGCAGACCTGCCGCGCGATCACCAGCGCTTGCAGCAGCGCCACGCCGTTGCTCAGCAAGGTGCCGAGGGTACGCGTCAACCGCGCCGCTTCGACCCGCTGCAGCAGCGGGCCGATCACTCGAATGCCCAACACGCGGCGGTCGTAACGTTCACGGCGCTGCGGATCACGCAGGCGTGCGGCCAGCGTCCAGACCATCACGATCAACCCGGCAAACACGGCCAGGCCGTAGGCACCAAGAAACTGGCCGAGCCCGAGGATCACTTCGGTGATCAGCGGGATGGGCACGCCCAGATCCTTGAAGATCGGTACGAACTGCGGCACCACATAGGCCAGCAGCAGCGCCAGCGAGCCGAGCACGCCGACCACCAGAAAGGCTGGATAGATCAGCGCGTTGATCACTTCGCCGCGCAGTAATTGGCTGCGCTCCAGGTAGTCACTGAGCTGGCGCAGGGTGTTTTCCAGGGCGCCGCCCGCCTCGCCTGCACGCACCATGCTCAGGTACAGCGGCGAGAACTGGCTGCCCTCTTCTTCCAGCGCTTTGGATAACGGCTGGCCGGCTTTTACCTGTTCGCGGATCCGCTCGATCAACGCGCGGGTCTGCGGCTGGCCAGGTTGCTTGAGCAGGATGCCCAGCGAGCGCTCCAGCGGCTGGCCGGCGCCCAACAGCGTGGCCAGTTGCTGGGTGAAACTGACCAGCGCCGCGCCGTTCAACTGGCCACGCCCAAAAGCATTGCGCAGCCCTTGCGCGCCGGCGGCGTCAACCTGCAACACCAGCAACCCGCGCTTGTGCAGCAGGGCGACGGCGGCGTCCTGGTCCTTGGCTTCGAGTGTGCCGTTTTGCGCGGCGCCCTGGCTGTCGAGGGCGCGGTATTTGAACAGGCTCACGCGCCCTCCCCGCGGGTCACGCGCAGTACTTCTTCCAGCGAGGTCACGCCGGCGACAGCCTGGCGCAGGCCTTCCTCATGCAAGGTGCGCAGGCCGCCACGGCGGGCGGCGGCTTCCAGGGTGGCGGCGTCGGCCTGGCGCATCAGCAGGCTGCGCAGTTCTTCATTCATCACCAGCAATTCGGTGATTGCACTGCGGCCGTGGTAACCACCGCCCGGCGCATCGGCACGCGGGCGATAGAGCATGATCGGGCGTTGATCGGTAAAGCGATCCAGGCCATGCTCGGCGATCAATTCGGGCGGTGCTGCGAAGGCTTCGCGGGTGGCTGGGTCAAGGCGGCGCACCAGGCGCTGGGCCAGGATGCCATTCACGGTGGACGCAATCAGGTAGCTCTCCACGCCCATGTCGAGCAGCCGCGTGATACTCGCCGCCGCACTGTTGGTGTGCAGGGTCGACAGCACCAAGTGGCCGGTCAGGGAGGACTGGATGGCGATGCGGCAGGTTTCCAGGTCACGGATCTCACCGATCATGATCACGTCCGGATCCTGGCGCACGATCGAGCGCAGCGCACCGGCAAAGTCCAGGCCGATGGCCGGTTTGACCTGGATCTGATTAATCCCCTCAAGCTGATATTCCACCGGGTCTTCAACCGTGATGATCTTGCGCTCGGCGGTATTGAGCCGTGACAGCGCGGTGTACAGCGTGGTGGTCTTGCCTGAGCCGGTCGGGCCGGTGACCAGCAGAATCCCGTGCGGCCGCTCCAGCACTTCAAGGAAGGTTTGCAGGCGTTGGCCGTCGAACCCCAGGCTCTGGAAATCAAACTGCACGGTCTGCCGATCGAGCAGACGCATCACCACCGACTCGCCAAAACTGGTGGGCACCGTGGACACCCGCAGGTCGAGTTCCTTGCCCTGGATGCGCAGCATGATCCGCCCGTCCTGGGGCAGGCGCCGTTCGGCAATGTCCAGCCGCGCCATGATCTTCACCCGCGAAATCACCGCGGCCGACGAGCTCGACGGCGGCGCCTCGGCCTCGTGCAGCACGCCATCGATGCGGTAGCGCACCTTGAGCTGGTTTTCGAAGGGTTCGATATGAATGTCCGAGGCGCGATGTTCCACCGCGCGCTGCAGGATCAGGTTGACCAGGCGAATCACCGGCGCTTCGGAGGCCATGTCCTTGAGGTGTTCAATGTCTTCCAGCGCACCGCTCTGCTCGTCGAGGTTTTCGATCAGCGTGCCCATGGCCGAGCGACCCTGGCCGTAGTAACGCTCGATCAGGGTTTCGACCTCGTTGCGCGGGCCAACGGCCAGCCACACCGGTACGCCGCAGGCATAGGCCATGGCCTGGAACGGATAGACCAGCGCCGGGTTCGCTGCCAGCACCCGCAGGCCACCCTGGCTCCAGCCCACGGGCACCACCTGGTAGTGGCGCATAAAGCGCTCGGTCAACACGGGCAAAGGGTCGAGCAACGGTGGCGCGGCGTCGGCCAACAGCAGCGGAGCGCCGAGCAGGTCAGCCCAGGCGCGGGCCAGTTCGACTTCGGAGACCAGCCCCAGACGGGTCAGCAGGCCGAGTAATTCAGTCTCGCCGCCCTCCTGGGACAGGCGCCGGGCGCGCTCCAGGTCCACGGTTTTCAACCCGGCCTGTTGCATCAGCCACGCGCAGACCTGTTCGGTATCCGGGACGTGCATCTGGCAGGCATCGATGGGCGTTGCGGGACTGTGCATGGGTAGCTATCTGAGGGGCAATGTTCTACAGGACTGTGGGAACCCCTTGTGGGAGGGGGCTTGCCCACTCCCACAAGGGGACCACGTTTCCAAGTTAGTTCGAGGTCTTCGGCGCGGCCTGGCTGCCATTCAACGGTCGGCCACCCTTGGTGGTTTCGGCTTTCTGCTTTTTCGCGGCCTTGGCGTCGTGGGTCTGGGTCAACACGGTGGAATCGGTAGCACCCGACGTCGCATCGGCGTCGGTGGATTCAGCCGCCATGGCTGCGCCACTCAATGCAACGCCCAGCACGAGGCCGGCACCCAACAGGGACATTTTCATAAAGATTCTCCAGTTCAAAAACAGCGTACTGCTCAGATGGCGCCTTGAATTCGATCAAGACCCTACACCAAAGCGTTGTGTATGACAGCTTGTATAAAACATGGCCTTTTAGAACTACCGAGCAAAGCCACTAGTTCGCCATGCCGCCATATATTTTCTTAAACCAATCGACTGGTAGGTTTAGCCTTAGTTCCAAAACGTAATGAAATATTTCTAATTTCACGCAAAAATTAGCTTTTGTTTGACTTATAACCGCAAGAATTGCCTTAATTATGCGGTTTTTGCGGTTCAAAACGCCATCGCGTGATGCCACTTAGACACTATTCATAACAACAAAAAATACAATTATTAAACTTTTAATACTGCGAAATCCGCCAAGTAGTTGCAATTAGCCATCGGTTAAAAATTGCGATCAAGGCGAACTATTGCCCGTAAAAAAGTGACGAGCGTGTTGTGTGATGCGCGCGTTTTGGCGCCCTATTTTGATTAACAGTTGTCGGAGAAACCCCATGAACAAACGCAAGATAATCGGTGCGCAGTCGGCATTTGCCCTGCTGGCACTGGCCGTGTCCCAGGTGCACGCGGCCACCAGCCCGGCCCTGGATGAAGGCCGGGTGAGCCGCGCAGAAAAGGCTGCGGACAAAACCCTGGCGAAGATGACCATGGAAGAAAAACTCGCCTACATCGGCGGCACCGGCGGTTGGGACGTCAAGCCACTGACCCAGTACGGCATCCCGCAGATCCACGGTGCCGATGGCGGCGTCGGCGTGCGCTACACCAGTGAAGGCAACGCGCAGGGCGTGGTGTACCCGTCAGGGCCGAACCTGGCAGCCAGCTGGAACCCGCGTCGCGCCATCGACCTGGGCCGTGCCCTGGGCTATGACACCGCCAGTGGCGGTTATCAGTTCGTCACCGGCCCCGGCGTGAACCTGTATCGCATGCCGTACAGCGGCCGTGCGTTCGAGTATTTGTCCGGTGAAGACCCCTTCCTCGGCGCCAGCCTGGGGCCTGCGGTCATCAACGGCATTCAGTCGCGCGGGGTGTGGGCCAACGCCAAGCATTTCGCCGCCAACGACCAGGAAAGCAACCGCTTCCACCTCAACGAAACCATCAGCGAGCGCGTGCTGCGCGAGATGACCTTGCCGCCTTTCGAGTCCGCCTCGAAGAACAGCAAAGTCGCAATGATGATGTGCGCGTTCCAGAAGGTGAACGGCGAGTTCGCGTGCCAGAACAAGCACCTGATGCGCGACATCCTGAAGACCGAATGGGGCTATCCAGGCTTCGTCCAGAGCGACTACAACGCGGTGGTCGACGGCTTGCCGGCGGCACAGGCGGGCACGGACCTGGACATGATGGGCTACCAGATGAACAGCACCGTCCTCAAGCCGTACCTGGACAGTGGCGAGCTGAGCAGCGCGACCATCGATGACAAGGTGCGCCGCATCCTCAAGCAGATCTACCTGTACAAGTTCGACAGCAAAGCCCCGCTGACCAGCCACAACATGAACAGCGCCACCAGCAACCGCACGGCGCTGAATGCCGCTCGCGAAGGCATCGTGCTGCTGAAAAACCACAACAGCCTGCTGCCGCTGGACGCGAAGAAGGTCAAGCGCATCGCCGTGGTCGGCACCCTGGCCAAGTACGCGCCGCCGACCGGTTTCGGCAGCGCCAACGTCATGGCTGCCAACTACATCAGCGAGCTGAGCGGCCTGCAGCAACTGGCGCCGGGCGCCAAGGTCGAGTTCATCGACGGGCTGTCGCTGGACCCGGCCACCTCCAGCTGGACCCATGCCGACAGCAATGGCAACAGCGTCAAAGGCCTGAAGACCGAGTTCTTCAGCAACACCAACTGGTCCGGTGACCCGGCTGCCAGCCGTACCGATACGCATGTCGACCTCGACTGGTCCACCGACAGCCTGCCGGTGAACGGCGATACCGCCGCCACGTCGATTCGCTACAGCGGCCAGATCACCCCGACCGTCAGCGGCGAACAGGTGTTCAAGATCCGCGCCGACGGTGCGGTGCGCCTCTACGTCAACGGCAAGAAAGTCCTCGACAACGGCGACGGCAAGCCGCTGCCGAACAACAGCATTCCGCCGACCATCCCGGTGTTCGCCAAGGTCAATCTTGAAGCCGGCAAACCGGTCGACATCAAGCTGGAATATTCGCGCCGCAACGGCTACCTCTCCACCATGGGCGGCCTGGTTGGCGTGCAGATGAGCTGGGCGTCGTTGGTTGCGCCACAGGACCTGGCCGAGTACGACGCCGTACTGGTGGCAGCCGGCAACAGCAATGAATACGAAGGCGAAGGCTTCGACCACAGCTTCGACCTGCCGGAATACCAGAATCTGCTGATCCAGAGCATCGCGAAGGTCAACCCGAACACCGTGGTCACGCTGCACGGCGGCACGGGCTTGAAGATGAGCGACTGGATCGACCAGGTGCCGGCCGCACTGCACGCGTTCTACCCTGGGCAGAACGGCGGCCAGGCGCTGGCGGAGATCCTGCTGGGCAAGGTCAACCCGTCGGCCAAGCTGCCGATCAGCATCGAGCGCAACATCGAAGACAACCCGATCTACGCGACTTTCCCCAAGTTCGACAATCAGGAAACCCTGAGCGAGATGAGCTACAAGGACGACCTGTTCCTGGGCTATCGCGGCTACGAGAAGAAGGGCATCAAGCCGCTGTATCCGTTCGGCTATGGCTTGTCGTACACCACCTTCGGCTACAGCAACATCAGCGTCAGCCCTGGCGTGGCAGTGGCCGGTGCGCCGATCAAGGTGTCGTTCGATCTGGCCAACACCGGCAAGGTCGCAGGTGCCGAAGTCGCCGAGCTGTACGTGGGCCAGAACAACCCGAAAGTCGAACGCGCGATCAAGGAGCTCAAGGGCTACAAGAAAGTGTTCCTCAAGCCTGGCGAGAGCAAGCGCGTGACCATTGAGCTCAATGATCGCTCGCTGGCCTACTACGATGTGGCCAGCAAGCAGTGGGTGGTGGATGCCGACAGCTTCAACCTGTCGGTGGGCGCTTCGTCCCAGGACATCCGCCTGAACGCCAAGCTGGTCAACCCGTTCCGCCAGGAACTGTCGACCACCACCAGCAACCCGCTGCCGCGCTCTGCGCTGAACTCGACACTGCGTGAATCGACGGTTAAAACCGGCGGGGTGCTGCATCAGAATGAAGGTGACAGCGGCACCAGCGACGGTGATGGCTACGACATGAGCGATGACAGCACCCAGGGCAGTGCTGCCGGTAACTAAGGCGCACGCGGTCTAGTGTGGGAGCGGGCTTGCTCGCGAAGGCGCTGTTTCAGTCACTGCAGGTGCTGGCTGAACCACCGCTTTCGCGAGCAAGCCCGCTCCCACATTTGACCGTGTCAGGCCTTAGACCCTGATCGCCGCATCAACCCGCGCGATGTAGGTATCGAACCGCGCCACCAGGTCCACCTGCTCCGGAAAACGCAGCCACTGGATCTGCAGGCCATCCATCATGGCCAGGATTTCTTCCACCAGCCCGGCAATGTCGACGTCGCTGCGCACCTCCCCCGCCGCCACCAGGTCGGCAAACTGCCCCTGTAAACGACGTTGTATCCCCGCATAGCGCTCCTGGAACCAGGCCCACGCCGGTTGCGTATCGAGCAGGCTTTCCGCATTCAAAATAGTGAACGCGCGCACCACGCCGGGCGCGGTGGCATTCGAGCGGTTGATCGCGCGCAGGCTGCCGAGCAACCCGGACAACGACTTCTCGGCGCGGACTTCATCGGCAATGCGTTGGTTGGCTTCGTCACGACGTTGCAGCACGCCCATCAACAACGAAATCTTGCTGGGGAAGTGATGCAGCAGGCCGGCCACGGAGATGCCGACAATCGCCGCCACCTGGGCCACGGAGGCGCCGCTGTAGCCTTCCAGAGAGAACACCTGCAAGGCCGCGTCCAGCAGCTCTTCGCGGCGTTTTTCACCCTTGGGTGCGCGGCGGGTTTTGGGGGCTGGTTCGGTCATGGGAACATCCTTGTGGGCAGGCTTGCACCGTATCCAAATTGCCCCCGGGCCGCAAATAAAGCTCAGGCGCTTTCGCGTTCGATCAGGCGGCAGTCCAACAGGTTCAAGCGCTGTACCTCATCATCCACCGCCAGCACCCCAAGGCTTTCCAGGACCCGGGTGGCCGCCAGCACGCCGATTTCCAAGGCTGGCGGCTTGATGGTGCTCAGGCTCGGCAACAACATTTCAGCAAACGGGTAATCCCCAAAACCGAGCACCGCGCAGTCCTGGGGGATCTTCAACCCGGCACGCTGCCCAGCCAGCAGGCCACCGGCGGCCAGGTTGTCATTGGCGAAGAAGATCGCGTCGGGCGGCGTGGCATGGCGCATCAGCACGTCCATCGCCTGTTTGCCCGCCTCGAAGGGCGCGCGGTCGGCGTCGGGGGCGAACACCCAGGGTTGCACGCCCAGTTCCTTGAGGGTCGCGGCGAAACCATCGCCGCGCTCCTGGGCACTGAAGTCCCCAGGCACGCTGTTGTGCACGAAGGCGATGCGCCGATAACCCTTGCCGTGCAGGTAGCGGGCGGCGGTGACGCCGACTGCGTAGTGGGAAAAGCCGATCTGCAACGGCTCGCGTTGGGGCACGTAGTCCCACGTCTCCACCACCGGGATATCGGCGTCGGCGATCATCTTTTCGGTGCCTGCGCTGTGGAAGCGGCTGGTCAGCACCAGCGCTGCCGGCGACCAGCCGAGAAACGCGCGCACGGCACTTTCTTCCTGTTCCGCGCTGAAGTAACTCGACGCCAGCAACAGCTGATAACCATGGCGGCTGAGGGTGTCGCTGAAACCCTGGATGGTGTTGGCGAAAATCGGCCCGGAGATGTTCGGGATCACCATCGCCACGATCCTGCCCCGCGCCGACGCCAGCCCGCCAGCCACCAGGTTAGGCACGTAACCCAACTCGGCCACCACCTCGGCGATCCGCTCGCGCCGCTCGTGCGAGACCTGCTCCGGTTGGTTGAAATAGCGCGACACGGTGATCGCCGAGACCCCGGCCTGGCGGGCCACGGTATTCAAGGTGACGCGCCCGGCGCCACGGCGTTTGCGCGGTTTGTCTTCGCTCACGGGAGGTTCCTGTTAAAAACCAAAAAGAATATAGGGCTAATTTTTTAGTATTTGACGCTCTAAACCAGACCTACCAATAATGCCGATGTTAGCGCTAACAAGGCGCGTTGTCTGCTACTCGCTCGAGCGAATGCCAAAGACAGTTTCACAGGCGCTGACGGTCGCAAGAACCGCAGCGGTTCAGGGCATTCTTTTCGAGCGGACACAGCATGCACAAACACACGCACCTATTATTTCTCGCCGGTTTGACCGCGCTCCCGATAGCCGGCGCCGTTGCCGCCGACGAGCCGGAAGCCACCCTCAAACCGGTCACCGTCACCGCGACCCGCCGTGAAGAGTCGCTGCAAAAAGTCCCGGTGGCCGTCTCCGTACTCGATGGCGAACAACTGGAGCGCGACAATCGCAACGGCGTGGCGAGCATCGCGCAACAAGTGCCGTCGCTGAACTTCCGCACCGGCGCCTCGAACAAGGACACCTCGCTGTTCGTGCGCGGCGTGGGCACTATCTCCACCTCCCCCGGCGTGGAGCCCACGGTGGCTACGGTGATCGACGGCGTGGTCTACGCCCGCCCCGGCCAGGCCACTCTCGACCTGCTGGACCTGGAACGCATCGAAGTGCTACGCGGCCCCCAAGGCACGTTGTTCGGCAAGAACGCCTCGGCCGGCGTGCTGAATATCACCAGCAAGGCGCCCACCGCCGAGACCCACGGCTATATCGACCAGGCCTACTACAGCGGCAATGAAAGCCGCACCCGGTTCGGCATCGGCGGCAGCCTGGTGCCGGATGTGCTCAAGGGCTCGGTGAGCACGCTGTTCGGCAGCTACGACGGCAATGTCGATAACAGACACAACGGCCAGGAGGTCAACGGCTACAACCACAAGGGCATTCGCGGCAAGTTGGAGTTCACCCCCAACGACGACGTGAAACTGACGCTGATCGCCGACTATATGCAGTCCCATGACGACGCGCCGAACGGTGTGGTGAGCAAATCCCTGACCCCAGCTTTCACCAACGCGCTGAGCCCGGTGCGCGCCTCCAGCGACAACCGCGACATCAACACCGACACCCGCAGCCACGTGGAAGACACCAACAAGGGCCTGTCCGCCCAGCTGGACTGGAACCTCGGCGACTACACCCTGACCTCGATCACCGCCTGGCGCGGCTGGGACAACACCCAGTACCAGGACGGCGACCGCCTCGGCACGGTAACCGCCGCTTTCCCCGGCACCGCCGATAAAGGCGAGCTGGCCTTCGACCAGTACTCCCAGGAACTGCGCCTGGCCTCGCCCAAGGGTGAGCTCCTGGAGTACGTCGGCGGCCTGTTCTATATGCACGGCAAGGACCAAGAGACCTACCAGCGCACGCTTACCACCACCACGCGCACCGACCGTGGCATCGCCGACTACAGCACCACCAGCGACAGCTACGCAGTGTTCGGCGAGACCACGCTGAATTTCACCTCGCGCTTTCGCGGCATTGCCGGCCTGCGCTACACCCATGACGACTTGAAATACGATCACCGCCGCGTCTCCACCTCGGCTACCACCGTCAGCGGCATTCAGCCGGCCACCTTCAGCTCGGGCTCGGTGGATGAGGATGGCTGGTCCGGCCGGCTCGGCGTGCAATACGACCTGACCGATACCGTCACCAGCTACCTCACCTACTCGCGTGGCTACAAGGGCCCGGCCTACAACGTGTTCTTCAATATGCAGCCGCGCGACACCGACGCGCTCAAGCCGGAAACCTCCAATACCTGGGAAGCCGGGATCAAGGCCACCGCCTGGAATAACCGCCTGACCACTAACCTGGCGGTATTCCACAGCGACTACGACAACTACCAGGCCAACTTTTTCGACACGGTGGCCGGCCAGGTCGTGACGCGCCTGATCAACGCGGGCAGTGTCAGCACCGAAGGCGTCGAGCTGGATTACGCCCTGCAAGCCACCCAGCAACTCAAGCTCTCCGGCGCCCTGGCCTACACCCGTGCGCGCATCGACGAGTTCGCCTGCCCGGCGGGCGCGGCGGCCACCTGCAACGTGAATGGCAAGCCCCTGCCCTACAGCCCGGACTGGAAAAGCTACGTGCGCGCCGATTACAGTATCCCGCTGGATAACGGCCTGGACATCGAACTGGGCACCGACTACAGCTGGCAGAGCGAAGTGCAATACGACATCAGCCAGAACGTCGACACCAAGCAAGGCGCCTACGGCATCTGGAACGCCAGCGTGGCCCTGGCCGACTACAGCAACGGCTGGCGCGTGGCCTTCCTGGCCAAGAACCTCGCCGACAAGTCCTACTCGCCACTGCTGGCCAGCGGCGGCAACTACATCTACCGCGCCGTGCCCCGTGACGATGAGCGTTACTTCGGCGTGCAACTGCGCAAGGATTTCTAGCATGAGCCGTCAACTGAAACTCGGCGCCTTCCTCATGGCCACCGGGCACCACGTCGCCGCCTGGCGCCACCCGGACGTGCCGGCGAATGCCGGGCTGGATTTCGCCCAGTACAAACACCTGGCGCGCGTGGCCGAAGCGGCCAAGTTCGACGCGTTGTTCGTGGCCGACAGCATCGCTGCCGCCACAGGCGAAATTGCCAGCCAGATGGCGCGCTCGGATTATTTCGAGCCGCTCACCCTGCTTTCGGCATTGAGTGCAGTGACCGAGCATATCGGCCTGATCGCTACGGCCACCACCAGCTACAACGAGCCCTACCATGTAGCGCGTAAATTCGCCTCGCTGGATCACCTGTCCGGTGGGCGCGCAGGCTGGAACCTGGTGACCTCGGACGCCGCCGCCGAAGCGCAGAACTTCGGCCGCGACGAGCACTTGGGGCATGGCGAGCGCTACAGCCGCGCGCGTGAATTTCATCAGGTGGTGACGGGGCTTTGGGACAGCTGGGAGGATGACGCCTTCATCCGCGACAAGGCCAGCGGCACCTACTACGACTCGGCCAAACTGCATGTGCTGGACCATGTGGGCGAACACTTCCGGGTCAAGGGCCCGCTGAACGTCGCCCGCTCGCCCCAAGGCCAACCGGTGATCGTGCAGGCGGGCTCTTCAGAGACAGGGCGTGAACTGGCCGCGCAAACCGCCGAGGTGGTGTTCACCGCGCAGACCTCGCTGGCCAATGCCCAGGCGTTTTATGCCGACCTCAAGGCGCGCTTGGGCCGCTATGGACGTGAGCCGGATTCGCTGAAAATCATGCCCGGCGTGTTTGTGGTGGTCGGCGCCACCGAGGCCGAGGCCCAGGCGAAATTCGAAGGGTTCCAGGCCCTGGTCGAACCCGAAGTGGGGGTGGCGCTGCTGGGGCGCATGCTGGGTAATTTCGACCTGTCCGGCTACCCGCTGGACGGGCCGTTGCCGCAGTTGCCATTGACCGACAGCGGCCAACGCAGCCGTCAGCAGTTGCTCAGTGAATTGGCCGACCGTGAGCAACTGACGCTGGCGCAATTGGGCCGTCGGATTGCCGGCGGCCGCGGGCATTACAGCCTGATCGGCACGCCGACGCAGATTGCCGATGAGCTGCAGCGCTGGTTCGAGCAGGGGGCCGCGGATGGCTTCAATATCCTGGTGCCGCACTTGCCGGGCGGGCTGGAAGATTTCGCCGAGTGGGTGGTGCCCGAGTTGCAACGACGCGGCCTGTTCCGTACCGAATACACCGGCAGTACCTTGCGTGAAAACCTCGGTTTGGCGCGCCCCGCCAATCGCTTCAAAAAGGATGATGCATGAACATTCGAGCCCTGATGCTGGCACTGCTGGCCGTGACGCATACCGCCCTGGCAGCCGACCCCGCCACCCTGCGCATCGGCTACCAGAAAGGCTCCATCGCCCTGGTGCTGGCCAAGGAGCACGGCCTGCTGGAGCAACGCTTCCCCCACACCGAGGTAAAGTGGATCGAATTCCCCGCCGGCCCGCAGATGCTCGAAGCCCTCAACGTCGGCGCCCTGGACGTGGGTTCGACCGGCGATATCCCACCGCTGTTCGCCCAAGCGGCCGGAGCAGACCTGGTCTACATCGGCGCCGAACCGCCCAAGCCTACGGCGGAAACCATCCTGGTGCGCAACGACAGCCCGCTGCATTCGGTGGCCGATTTGAAAGGCAAGAAAGTCGCCTTCCAGAAAGGCTCCAGCTCCCACAACCTGATCCTGCGCGCGCTGAACAAAGCCGGCCTGAACTATAAGGACATCCAGCCGGTGTACCTGCCACCCGCCGATGCCCGCGCCGCGTTCGAGCAAGGCAGCGTGGATGCCTGGGCCATCTGGGAACCCTACTCCTCCCTCGCCCTGAGCCAGAGCCCCAGCCATGTGCTGGCCAACGGTGAAGGCCTTGGCTTGTCAGGGCCGGTGTACACCGCGCGGCGTGAGTATGCCAAGGCCAACGACGGGTTTATCGATGATTTGCTCGGCGAACTGACAGAGGCCGAAGCACTGACCCGCAGCCAGCGCGAAGACAGCCTGCGCGTGCTGACCCGGTTCATGGGCCTGCCCAGCGAGGTGATCGCACGCTACATGGATAACCGCCCGCCTTCGCCGATTTTGCCGATTGACGACAAGATCATCCAGGCGCAGCAGGCGACGGCGGATCTGTTCTACCAGAATCGCCTGCTACCCAAGGCCATTGATGTGAAAACGGCCGCGTGGCGCTCTCAAGCCAGATGAAGTCAAAAATGTGGGAGGGGGCTTGCCCCCGATGGCGGAGTGTCAGTCAATACATTAGATGATTGGCACACCGCTATCGGGGGCAAGCCCCCTCCCACATTTTGAACTATGTCAGGCCTGAAGCCGGGTGCTCTTTTCGACCGCGCACATCGGTGTACCCGGCACCGGTTCCAGTAGGATCTGCACCTGCACCTCAAACACCTGCCGATTGACGATAAGATCATCCAGGCGCAGCAGGCTACGGCGGATCTGTTCTACCAGAATCGCCTGCTGCCCAAGGCGATTGATGTGAAAACGGCCGTGTGGCGCTCTCAAGCCAGATGAAGTCAAAAATGTGGGAGGGGGCTTGCCCCCGATGGCGGAGTGTCAGTCAATACATTAGCTGATTGGCACACCGCTATCGGGGGCAAGCCCCCTCCCACATTTTGAACTATGTCAGGCCTGACGCCGGGTGCTCTTTTCGACCGCGCACATCGGCGTAGCCGGCACCGGTTCCAGTAGGATCTGCACCTGCACCTCAAACACCTGCCGATTGACGATAAGATCATCCAGGCGCAGCAGGCGACAGCGGATCTGTTCTACCAGAATCGCCTGCTACCCAAGGCCATTGATGTGAAAACGGCCGTGTGGCGCTCTCAAGCCAGATGAAGTCAAAAATGTGGGAGGGGGCTTGCCCCCGATGGCGGAGTGTCAGTCAATACATTAGCTGATTGATACACCGCTATCGGGGGCAAGCCCCCTCCCACATTTTGAACTATGTCAGGCCTGAAGCCGGGTGCTCTTCTCCACCACGCACATCGGCGTAGCCGACACCGGTTCCTGCAGGATCTGCACCTGCACCTCAAACACCTGCCGCATCAACTCCACACCAATCACCTCCCCCGGCGCGCCATGCGCCACTAGCCTGCCGCCCTGCATCACCGCCAAATGGTCGGCGTAGCGGCAGGCCTGGTTGATATCGTGGAGCACGGTGATCACGGTCTTGCCTTCGGCGGCCAGTTCGCGCATCAGGTCGAGCAGTTCGACCTGATGGCTGATGTCGAGGTAAGTGGTGGGTTCGTCCAGCAAAACCACGGGTGCGTTCTGGGCCAGCACCATTGCCAACCAGGCGCGTTGGCGTTGGCCGCCGGATAAATCCGCCAGGGCGCGGTCGGCCAGGCTGTCCAGTTCCAGGCGCTGCATGGCCTGGGTGACGTGGGCCTGGTCGCTGCCGCTCAGGCGTCCCCACAGTGAGTTATGCGGGCTGCGGCCGTAGGCGACCAGTTGGCGCACGCTGACGCCTTCGGGCACCGGCAGCACTTGGGGCAGAAACGCGATCTGGCGTGCCAGTTCGCGCGCGGACAAGGTGCTGTACGCCTGGCCATCGAGCGTCAACTCGCCGCCCAAGGGTTTTAGAATCCGCGCAAACGCCTTGAGCAAGGTGGACTTGCCACAGCCGTTGGGCCCGATCAGCGCAGTGACCTTGCCGGCCGGCGGCGCAAACGAAAGGCCTTGCACGATGCGGGTGCCGCCGTAGCCGATATCGACCTGGCTGGCCTGGAGAATAGTCATGTCATCAACCCTTGAAGCGTGCCAGCAACCAAAGAAAATACGGCGCACCAATCACCGCCGTGAGCACCCCGGCGGGGATTTCGCTGGGCGCGATCAGCGTGCGCCCGAGGGTGTCGGCCAATACCAGCAGCAGCGCGCCGATCAGCATCGCGGCCGGCAGCAGGTACTGGTGATGCCCGCCCACCAGGCGCCGTGCCATGTGCGGCGCGACCAGGCCGATAAAACCAATCGGCCCGATCACGCCCACGCCCAGGCTGGTGAGCAACACCGCGCAGAACATCGCCAGCCAACGCGTACGGTTCAGCGCAGTGCCGAGGCTGTGCGCCGCCTCATCGCCCAAGGCGATCAGGTTCAACGGCTTGGCCAGGCACAACCCCAGCGGGATCAGCAGCAGAAACGGCAGCACCAACGCCACGTGGTGCCAGTTGCGGCTCCACAGGCTGCCGGTGAGCGCGAGCAAGGCGGTGTTGATATCCAGCGGGTGGGACAGGATCAGAAACTCGGTGACGCTGGCCAAGGTCACCGCAATCGCCACCCCGGACAGCGCAAAGCGCACGCCGGAAAAACTCACCCCGGTGTTGTACAACGCCTGCAGCAACGCACCGCCAGCGCCGCCCAGGCACGCCACCAGCGGCAGCCAGGCAATCGGCAGCTGCGGCCAGCTGATGATCGCCACGGTCAGCGCCAAACCGGCGCCTTGGGTCACGCCGAGGATCTCCGGCGAGGCCAGCGGGTTGCGGATCACGCCCTGCACAATCGCCCCGGCCAGGCCGAAGGCTGCCCCTGCGAGGATCGCGATCAGGCTGCGTGGCAGGCGGTGGTTCCACACTTCGAAGTCGAGGACGTCATGGGCCAGCAGGCGCTCGAGTACGGTGGCAGGCTTGAGCCACAAAGTGCCGGCGCTGAGGCTGATAAACGTCGCCAGCAGCAACAGGCCGAGCAGCAACCCCAGGCGAAAACGTGGGCGGATCATAGGGCGCGCCTGGCGAGAAAGAGAAAGAACGGTGCGCCGATCAAGGCGGTCACCACCCCGGCCGGGGTTTCCACCGGAAACGCCACGGCGCGGCTGAGCAGGTCGGCGCCGAGTACGATCACCGCGCCCAGCGCCGCACTCAGTGGGATCAGCCAGCGGTAGTCGTTACCGAGAAACTGACGCAGGATATTCGGCGCGATCAGCCCGACAAACCCAATCGGCCCCACCGCGCAGACGCTTGCCCCCACCAGCAACAGGCTGGCGAAAAACACCTGCAGGCGCAGGCTGGCGATGCCCACACCCAAGGAGCGCGCGGCGTCTTCGCCGAGGTTGATCAGGTTCAAGCGCGGCGCACACCACAGTGCCCATAGGCCGCCAACCAGGGTGCACGGCCAGAGCAATTGCACCTGCGCCGCGCCGACGTTGGCCAGGGAACCGGCCAGCCAGTTCAACACGCTTTGCGCCTGGGCCTCGACCAGAATCACCGTGAGCCGGGTAAGCGCGGCACACAGCGCCGCCACGGCGACACCGGCCAATACCAGGCGACCTTGGGCAGTGGTCGGCGACCAGGCACCGCCGAGGCTGAACACCGTGATCCAGGCCAACGCGCCCCCCAGGCAGGTCATCAACAACGCGCCGCCGGCAAAGGGTGGCGCGACCAACCCGGTGGAAAACAATGCGAGCCCCAGCGCCGCCCCCGCCGTCACGCCAAACAGCGACGGCGAGGCCAGGCGGTTGCGCGTAATGCCCTGCATCAACGCACCGGCGAGGCCGAGGCACGCGCCCACCAGGGCGGCACACACGGCACGAGGCACGCGCAACTGGGCGACGATATAAGCCATATTGCCGCCCACGCTGCCCTGATGCACCAGGCCATTCCACGCATCCGTCGCGGTGAGGGTGAACGGCGACCAACTGAACAACGACAGCCAGAACAACACGGCGCCCAGCAGCACAATGCCCACCGCCGCGAGACTACGCCCCATGCCTATTGGCTCAGTACGGCGTTGCCGCCCTTGAGAATCGCCAGGGCGTCCTCGGCGATCTGCTCCGAGGCCAGCACACCACGGTTGCGCGCCCAACTGTCGCCGTCCACTTCAGCCACATGTTTGTTGCGTACCGCGCCGAGCACTTGCCACAGCGGCTGCTTGCTCCAGGTGTCGACAATGCTTGGGCGGCGGTAATGGCCGACCAGCAACCAACCCGGGTCGAGGGCCAGCAGTTGCTCCAGGCTCACAAACTCAGTCGGGGCGGCATTGGCGCGTACGGCCGGGACTTTCAAGCCGATGGCTTGCAACACGCTGCCGGCATAAGAGTCCGGGCCGTGCACGGAGAAGCTGTCTTCACGGGCAACGCCGAACAACACGCTGGCGCCGGCGGGGATCTGCGCGGCAATCTTTTTCAGGTTTTCGCGGTTCTGCGCGATGCGCGCGGCCATCTGCGGGCTTTTGCCCAGGGCCTTGCCGATCAGCTCGGCGGACTTGAGGCTGCCCTCATAGTCCTCGCCACGCGACGGCAGCAACAGGGTCGGCGCAATGCTCGCCAGGTCGCTGTACAGCGCCTGATGGCGGTTGAGGTCGGCGACGATCAGGTCCGGCTTGAGCCGGGCGATTTCCTCGATGCTCGGCTGCGAGCGCAGGCCCACCGATTTCCATTGGCCGATGGCCTGGCGTACACGCGGCAACACGCGGTTGGCATCGCCATCGTCGGCGGCGCCCACCGGGGTCACGTCGACGGCGGCCAGGCTGTCGAGGAAAGAGAACTCCAGCACCACCACACGCTTGGGTGCATCCGGCAGATGTACCGCGTGCTGGCCGTCGTTGAGGTCGATAGGTGCAGCGCTTAATACGCTTGAAGACAATGCCAGGAGGCAGGCGGCAAGGATGGGGATGGAGCGCAGCATTCGCATGACAAGGACCTCGGCGTTAACACACCCCAACTAGACAGGCTGGGGAAAACGGCGGGTACTATTCCATATCGAGGCGATGTGATCAAAAAACATTCTCATTACGATGATGAAGCAGGCCCAGACACTACAAATCAAATGTGGGCGGGGCTTGCCCCCTCCCACATTTTGGATCTGCGCCTACTAGAAATCGACGGTGGCCGACAGCAAGTAGGTACGCGGCGTCGACAAGGTCAGCCCCGGCTCGCTGTCATCCGACGCACCGGCCGAACTCCAGTAGCGCTTATCGGCGACGTTTTCCACGTTGGCGCGCAGGGTGATGTGCTTGTCATCCACCTTGAACGCATAGCGCGCGCCGACATCGATGCGGTTCCAGGCATCGATTTCCTTGACGTTGGAGGTGTCCAGGTACTGCGAGCTGGAGTAGATGCCCCGGCTGGTCAGGGTCAGGCCTTCCAAGGTCGGCACGTCCCACTCGGCGCCGAGGTTGACGTTGTACTTGGGCGTAGCCGGTGCACGGTTGCCGTCGTAGGTACCGTTGGTGGTTTTCTGCAGTTCGCTGTCGATGTACATCACCCCGCCGAGCAGGCGCACGCCCTTGAGCGGCTCCCCGAACACACTCAGTTCCGCCCCGGTGTTCTGGCGCTTGCCGTTGGGGCCGAACACGTTCGTGGTGCTATTAGTTTCATAGGCGGGCTGCTTGATGCGGAACACCGCAGCGGTGACGGCCAAGGCGCCGGCGTCGTATTTGGCGCCGACTTCCACCTGACGGCTGATAAATGGCGGGAAGATTTCATCGTCGTTGTTTGACGTCGACGGCGCGACCTTGCCCTGGCTCAGGCCTTCCATGTAGTTGGCATACAGCGATAGCTTGTCGGTGGCCTTGAACAGCAGGCCGCCGGACGGCGAAATCTTTTCTTCGTCGTACCCGGTCTTGCCTTTGACCCCATTGTTCCAGTCATCCACCTTGACCCGCTGCCAGCGCGCGCCGAGGGTCAGCAACAGGCGGTCGTCGAAAAAACCGAGGGTGTCGGACAATGCTACGCCGCTGAATTTGTTTTCGGTGTAGACCTTCGCATCCTGGCGCGTTGCCGTGGAGGGTGTCAGCGTTTGCACCGGGTTATAGAGATTGCTGCGCCCGTTCGCATAACGTGCACCGCCGTTTTCAAAGTCCATATAGAAGTAGCTGGCGGCAAGGTTGACCTCATGGCTAACCGACCCGGTATGGAACCAGTTACGCACCCCGGCGTTGTAGGTGCGCACGTTTTCATCGCGGGTGAAATCCCGTGGCGACACCACGAAATCCCCCGCCGCGTTGGTCACGGACACTGCATGGCGCAGGAAGTCGTGGTTACTTTTACGTGCGCCCACGCCGCCGTAGAGCATCACGTTATCGCTGAGGTCGTACTCGCCGTTGAACGTGCCGAAGGTGTCGTTGGTGCTGGCCTTGCTCCAGGACTGCGCGTAGTTGCGGCGTACATCGTTGGCGCTGGGCACCGGTGCGGCGGCCGCTACCTGCACACGTTCCTGAGGCGCATCGGTGTCGCGTTCGGTGTGGCCAATGTCGGTAGAAAGGCGCAGGCGCTCGCCACGAAAATCCAGGCCCAGCACGGCCATTTCGCGATCGACGCTCTGGTGGTCCCACTCGGTATCGCCGGACTGTTTCACGCCGTTGAAGCGAATGCCGAACTTGTTGTCCTCGCCAAAACGCCGCCCGATATCCACCGCGCCGCCCGCCTGGCTGTCGGAGGCCCAGTTGCCGGTGAACGAGTTGATGTCCTTGTCGGTGGCGCGCTTGGGCACCACGTTGATCCCGCCGCCCACGCTGCCGCGCGGCGAGATGCCGTTGATCAACTGGGTGGGGCCTTTGAAAATGTCGACGCGGTCGGCCATTTCCATGTCGATGGTGTAGGTCGGCAGCACGCCGTACAGGCCGTTGTAGGCCACATCACTGTTGAACAGGCTGAACCCACGAATGGTGAACTGCTCATAGCGTCCACCGGCCGGGTTGGTGGCGCGTACCGACGGGTCGCTGGCGATCAGGTCGCCGAGGGTGCGCGCCTGCTGGTTTTTCACCGCGTCCTGGGTGTAGGTGGTCATGCTGAACGGCGTTTCCATGAAGTCCCGCGTGCCCAGCAAGCCTTGCGACCCGCGCCGCGCCACTTGGCCACCGGCGTAGGTGTCGCCGTCGTACAGGCCGGTGGTGCCGAGGATCGAGGTCGGCGCCAGCTCCAGGCTGCTGCCATCCGGCGCCGGCACCAGCATGTAGGCGCGTTCACCCATGGGTTGCAGTTGCAGGCCGGAGCCTTGCAGCAAGCGGGCAAAGCCCTCCTCCACACCGTACTCACCGGACAACCCGCTGCTGCTGCGCCCGCTGACCAGCGCCGGATCAACCGACAGATTCACCCCCGACAAGCCGGCAAAACGGGTCAGTGCCGCGCTCAGGCTACCGGCCGGCACCTGATAGCTGCGGCGGGCGGAGGCGTCTTCGGCATAGCTGACAGCGGCGAATAACGGGCTGGCACTGAGGCTCAACATCAAGCTCAGTTTCAGCAACGGGCGCAAGCGCAAAGGTAGAACTGCGGGCATGGGAGGAAGCTCTCGATTTTGTTCACTTGCCTGGAATGACAGGCGAGGTGAAAAAAAGGGACAGGCTTCGACAAATATTTTTAAAAAACTTCAACCGACCGGTACTTCGAGCCCGACTTTGACCCGATCCAGCGCCACCAAGGTCTTGAACCACTTCACATTCGGGTTCTCGGCAAACAGCCGCCCGGCGAGTTCCTGGTACTCCTGCATGCTGGCGACATTCAGCACCAGCACGAAATCCACCTCGCCGGTGACGTAGTAACACTGTTGCACCTGGGGCGCACAGAAACTCGCCTTGGTGGTGGTGAGTGCTTCGATGCTGGTGCGCTCCACGGACACCTCGGCAATGATGGTGATCGGCTTGCCGGCCTTGACCGGGTCGACCACCGCAACATTCGCGGTGATCACCCCACCCTCCTCCAGGCGCTTGAGGCGCCGCTGCACGGCGGCGGTGGACAGGTTGACCTTCTCGGCCAGGGTGCGCAGGGGCAAGGCGTTATCACGCTGCACCAGCGCCAGGATCGACCAGTCGAAGCCATCCAGGTCCAACAGGGAGGAAGCAGGTTTGGCCATTGGCACGCGCTCGACAGGGTGAGAAATTTTATCGAAAACAGCCTCGATTCAGAGACCAATGACGACCGGGACCTCAATACTATCCCAACTCCTTCGGCATGCAGCAATGGAGTGTCCCATGGCGTTTTTGATCCACCTGTCACCGGTGTTGCTGGTGATGTCGATGCTGATGGTATTGCGCCGCCCGCCGGTGCAGGCGGCGATGGCCGGTGCGGGCCTGGTGGCGGTGTTGTGGTTGCTCGATGGCTTTATGGCGAGTGCGGCGCTGGCGGCGTTCAAGGACACGGCGGTGTTGTTTGCCAGCACCGCGCTGGTGATCGTGCCGGGCCTGGCGTTTGTGATTCTGATCGAGCGGATGGGCGTGAACCAGGCGCTGAGCGAGTGGGTACAGGCGCTGGGGTTGAAGCGCGCCGAACTGGTGATGTTTATCGTGCTGGGGCTGGCGCCGTTGCTGGAGGCCATGACCGGCTTCGGCGTATCACTGATCGCCACCGTGCCGTTGTTGCTGAGCCTGTTCGAGCGGCGCATTGCGCTGCGCGTGGCGTTGACCGGGATGGCGATCATGCCGTGGGGCACGCTGGGGTTGGCGACGGTGATCGGCGCGTCCCTGGCCCATGTCGAGGCGTCGACGCTGGCTGCCACCTCGGCGCTGACCAGTGCCCCGGTGTTTATCGCGCTGGCGGCATTGGCATCGTACCTGTGCGGCGTGGGCATCACCCGCGCACTGGTGGGCCTGGGGTTGCTGTTTCTGGCGGTGCTCTACGGGTTGAGCCGTTGGCTGGGCCCGGAGGTGGCCGGGGTGGGTGCGGGGCTGAGCGTTGCCGCCGCGACCTTGCTGCTGGCGCTGTATCGACGCCAGGGTGCAACCGCCCTGGCCTGGCCGCGCAGCGCCTGGCCGTATCTGGCGTTGATCATGTGCATCGTGCTGCTCAAGGGCCTCAACGCGCTGACCCACCTTGAAGACGCCTGGGTAGTGCGCGGCGCGCACGTCGCCTGGAAGCCCCTGGCGTCACCGGGCATCGCCTTGTTGCTGGTGCTGTTGTGGGTTGCTCGCGGCGGTGGCGACCGCCTGCTCGGCGCATTGGCTAGCCGGGCACGGCGGCCGTTGCTGACGATTTTGTGCTTCCTGGCCATGTCACAGATGATGCTCAAGGCCGGCTTCCTCGACGGGCTGGTGCAGGTGCTGAGCGGTTTGCCCGAGATGACGGTGGTGCCGTTGGTGGCGCTATTGGGCGGGCTGTCCGGCTATATGACCGGTTCGAATGTGGGCGGCAACGCGATCTTCATGCCAGCCGTGGCGCTGTTGCCAGAGGCCTCGCGCGGGCTGCTGGCGGCGCTGCAAAACAGCGCGGCCGGGCATGCCGCGCTGGGGTCGCTGTCGATTGTGATGCTGGTCCTCGGGCTGGCCAGGACCAGCCCCGAGGAAGAAGGCCAACTGGTGCGCTTCGGCTTTGGCCTGGCCTGCCTGAATACCGTGCTGGTGGCGCTGGCCGGCTGGGCGTTGCTCGCGGTGCAATAACACGCCTACCACACCGCGATATGTGAATCCGCGCGCGGCTCAGTCCCCCCGCACAGCACCCCGCTGACCGGGTCGCGCAGGATGATCTGGCCGCGTCCGTAGTCGGTCAGGTCGCTGTCGATCTGCACCTTGTGACCGCGCCGCGCCAGGGCGTTGGCCAGGTCGCGGGAGGCGCCCTGCTCGATGCCGACCTTCATGTCGCCCAACCATTGCCAACGCGGCGCGTCCAGGGCAGCTTGGGGGTTGAGGCCGAAGTCCACCAGGTTCATCACCATCTGCACATGGCCCTGGGGCTGCATGTAGCCGCCCATCACCCCGAACGGCCCGAGGGCTTCGCCGTTCTTACTGAGGAAACCGGGGATGATGGTGTGAAAGGTTTTCTTGCCCGCTGCCAGGCAGTTGGCATGGGCCGGGTCGAGGCTGAATTCCTGCCCGCGATTTTGCAGGGCGATACCGCTGTCGGGCAGCACCACGCCCGAGCCGAAGCCGTGGTAGTTGCTCTGGATAAACGAGACCATATTGCCTTCGGCATCTGCCGTAGCCAGGTACACCGTGCCACTGGCGTGGGGGTCGCCGGGCTTGGGGGCCTGGGCCTGCGCGCCGATCTGGCCACGACGGCGGGTGCTGTACGCCTCGCTGAGCAAGTCGGCCACCGCTACGCGCATGTGCTGGGGGTCGGTGATGTAGTGCAGGCCGTCGCTGTAGGCGAGCTTCATCGCCTCCAGTTGGCGGTGCCAGGTCTGCTGGCTGTCGCGGTGATCGAAGCTGAAGCCCTCGAGGATTTTCAGCGCCATCAGCGCCACCAGGCCCTGGCCGCTGGGCGGGATTTCCCACACATCCACGCCACGATAATTGATGTGGATCGGGTCCACCCACTGCGCGCGGTAACCCTGCAGGTCACTGGCGCGCAGGTAGCCGCCGCTGGCCCTGGAATGCGCGTCCAGGCGTTCTGCCAGGGCGCCGCGATACAGGCTTTCGCAGCGCGTGGCAGCGAGTTCTTCCAAGGTGCGCGCCTGGGCCGGGTTGCGGAAAATCTCCCCAGCACGGGGTGCACGCCCGTCGATCAGGAAGGTGTCGAACCAGGCATCGAGCACCGGGTCGCGATGGGGGGTGAATTCGTCGAGGGCGAGCTGCCATTGATAGGCAACCACCGGCGACAGCGGGAAACCCTCCCGCGCCAGGCTGATCGCCGGCTGCAGCAATTCGGCAAACGGTAGCTTGCCGAAGCGTTGCGACAGCTCGGCCCAGGCCGACGGGCAACCAGGTACGGTGACCGGCGTCCAGCCGTACAGGGGCATCTGTTCATGCCCGGCGGCCTTGACCGCGTCGATGCTCAAGGCCGCCGGCGCGTGGCCGTTGCCGTTCAGGCCGTGCAACTGGCCCTTGCACCACACCAGGGCAAACGCATCGCCGCCCAGGCCGCAGCCGGTGGGCTCCACCACCGTGAGCGCGGCCGCCGTGGCGATGGCGGCGTCGATGGCATTGCCGCCTTTTTGCATGATTTCGATACCGGCCTGGGCGGCCAGGGGCTGCGACGCCGCGACCATGCCGCGGCGGGCGAACACGCTCTGGCGTTGCGACGGATAGGGGTACTCGTGAGCAGAAAATTTCAACATGGCAAAGGCTCTTCGATTCATTGGCCGGACTTGATGCGGTTCCATTCCCGAGTGATCAGGCGCTGGATGTTTTCCGGCAGGTCGGCGGAGACAAAGGCGTGATTGATCACGTCGTCACTCGGGTAGATGCCCGGGTTGCTGCTGACTTTCGGGTCCATCAGCGGCGTCGCGTCTTTGTTCGGGTTGGCATAGCCGACATAGTCGCTGATCGGCGCGATCACCTCGGGGCGCAGCAGGTAGTTGATCAACGCATGCGCGTTGGTGGCGTTGCCGGCGTCTTTGGGGATCGCCAGCATGTCAAACCACAGGTTCACGCCTTCCTTAGGGAGGAGGTAGCGGATGTCGATAGGCTTGCCGGCCTCCTTGGCGCGGGTCTGGGCCTGCATCACGTCGCCGGAATAACCGACGGCCACGCAGATATCGCCGTTGGCCAGGTCGGCGGTATATTTTGACGAATTGAAATAGGTCACCGAGGGGCGCAATTCCATCAAGCGCTTGGAGGCCTGCTTGTAGTCGTCGGGCCGCGTGCTGTTGGGGTCCAGGCCGAGGTAGAGCAGGACCTGCGGGATGATTTTTACCGGTGCATCAAGAAAGGCCACGCCGCAGCTTTTGAGCTTGGCCAGGTTGCCGGGCTCAAGGACCATGGCCCAGGAGTCCAGCACCACATCCTTGCCCAGCACCGCGCGTACTTTGGCCTCGTTGTAACCGATGCCGACGGTGCCCCACATATACGGCACGGCGTAGCGGTTGCCGGGATCGGCGGCTTCCAGGCGCTGCATCAGGCGCGGGTCGAGGTGCTTCCAGTTATCCAGCAGCTCGCGTTGCAGCGGCTGGTAGGCCCCGGCGCGAATCTGCTTGGACAGGAACTGGCTCGACGGCACCACCAGGTCATACCCGGAGTGCCCGGAAAGCAACTTGGCTTCGAGCATTTCGTTGGTGTCGAAGATGTCGTATTGCACCTTGATACCGCTGTCTTTCTCGAAGTTTTTCACGCTGTCGGGGCCGATGTAGTCGGACCAGTTGTACACCTTGACCACAGGCGTGGCAGCCAGGCTCATGGGCGCCACGGCGGCGCAACATAACGCGGCAAACAAGCTCGATAAACGCATGGCGAATTTCCTTGGAAGGGTCATAACACGCGGCTGAGAAAGGCCCGGGTACGGGGGTGGCTGGGGTGGCTGAAAATCTGTTCCGGCGGCCCTTGCTCGATGAGTTCGCCGCTGTCGAGCACCACCACGCGGTCAGCCACTTCGCGGGCAAAGCCCATTTCGTGGGTCACCACCACCATGGTCATGCCCTCCTCGGCCAGTTCCTTCATCACTTGCAGCACTTCGCCGACGGTTTCCGGGTCGAGGGCACTGGTGGGTTCATCGAACAGCATCGCCTGGGGTTTCATCGCCAGGGCGCGGGCGATCGCGACCCGTTGCTGTTGGCCGCCGGAGAGCATCGACGGGTAGTGGCTGGCCTTGTCCGCCAGGCCGACCCGTGCCAACAGGCCGCGGGCTTGCTCCAGTGCTTCGGCGCGTGGCGTGCCAAGCACGTGGATCGGCGCCTCGATGATGTTTTCCAGCGCAGTCATATGGGGGAACAGGTTGAAGCGTTGGAACACCATGCCGATGTCACGGCGCTGCCGGGCGATATTGCGCTCGGAGTCGCGCACCAGGCTGCCGTCACTGCGCTCGCGGTAGCCCATGGCGCGGCCGTTGACGCGGATGCGCCCGCCCTGGATGTCTTCCAGCAGGTTGATGCAGCGGATAAAGGTGGTCTTGCCCGAGCCCGAAGCCCCGATCAGCACCACCACTTCACCGCGGCGCACTTGCAGGGAGATACCCTTGAGAATCTGCAGGTCGCCGAACGACTTGTGCAGGTCCAGCGCCTCGATGATCAGTTCTTCACTTTGGTGCGCCATGGTTATCGCCCTCTGAGCAGTTTCAAGGTGCTGCGCCCAAACATGCGGCTGGCTGCCGGTGGCGGCGCGGAAGGCCGGTCAGACTGGCTGAAACGCGCTTCGAGCCAGCGCTGGAAAAACCCCCACAGGGTGGTCAGCGTCAGGAAGTAAAGGGCAACCACCAGGTACAACTCGAACACGCGGAACGTCGCCGAGGTGATCATCTGGGTGCTGAGCAGTAGCTCTTGCACACCGATCACGCTGACCAGGGTGGTGTTCTTGAGCATCACGTTGAACTCGTTGCCCAGCGGCGGCACGATCACCCGGAACGCCTGGGGCAGCACGATGCGCCGCATCAGTTTGGCGAAGCCCATGCCAAGGGAGCGCCCGGCTTCGTATTGGCCCTTGTCCACCGCGCCGATGCCGGCGCGGATAATCTCGGCCATGTACGCGCCTTCATTCAGGCCCAGGGCGATGATCGCTGCCTGGATATTGCCGGGCACGATCAAGCCGAACAGCTCAATGTCTTCGAAGCGGAAAATCCCGCCTGCCGCCAGCGCCGTGTACAGGAACACGATCTGCACCAGCAGCGGCGTACCGCGCATCAGCCACACATAAAAACGCACCGGCAGGTGCAACAGCGGGTTCTTCGACAAGCGCAGCAGCGCCGCCGCCAGCCCCAGCATGCAGCCGAGCAGCATTGCCAATACGCTGATCAGACAGGTCAGCCAGAGCCCGGTGAGGTACACCCCGCTGGGCTGCAGCAAGTACTGCCAGAACACATCCCAATTGAAATTCATCGCCGGTTTGCCTCAGTCGAGTGTGTCGCTGCTCACATGCCATTTGTCCAGCAAGCGCTGGTAGCTGCCATCGCTGCGCATATCGCTGATCACCTGCTGCACGGCGGCGCTGAGTTGCGGGTCATCCTTGCGCATACCCAGGCCGGTGAGGATGCGGCTGAACGCCGGGACGCCTTCCTGGAACAGGTCCGGGGCCATCGCCGCGTAGTAACCGGCGGTTTCCACGGTGGTGCCGTAGGCGTCGACCTGGCTGATGCGCAGCGCCTGGAAGGCATCGGTATCGGTGTTGTAGACCACCAGTTTCATCGGTGGCTTGCCGGCCTTGGCCAGGGTTTCGTTGTGGGCGTCGAGCAAGGTCTTGATGGTGGAGCCGTTGAGCACCGCGACCTTGTGCCCGGACAGCGCATCCAGCGTCTTGATGCCCTTGGGGTTGCCCTTGGGCACCACCACCGACTGGCTGGAATACATGTAGTTGACGATGTCGATCACCTGGCGCCGCTCAGGCTTGTCGAACAACTGGTCGACGATCATGTCGCACTGCTGGGCGAGCAACGCCGGCACCAGCCCGGAGAACGGAATCACCCGCCATTGCACCGGCTTGTCGCCCAGGCGCTTGGCGATTTCCAGGCCCAGGTCGACGGTGAGCCCGCGCGGTTTCTGGGCTTCGTCGAAAGACACCAGGGGCGGTGAATCCATCCCTGAGCAGTAGGTGAGTTTGTCGACTTTCTGCAGGCGCTCCGGCACTTGGAGCGCAGCGAAGGCTCCTTGTGTGCAGAGACCGAGGGCGACAGCCACCAGCAAGGCGCGGCGTTTATGCATGACCAGACACTCCAGTTCGTTGAATAACGGGGCAGGACTCAAAGTCAAAACACGAGAGCTTTTTTATTGTTCGGATTGCAGGAATTGGATCAGCGCCGGCACGGTGCCTTCGATGTGTTCGCGCACCACGGCTTCGGCGCGGGCGGCATCACCGGCGCGAATGGCCTCGAGAATCACCGCGTGTTCCTGGCGGGCGCTGAGGGGTTTTTCGCCATGCTGCAGCCACAAGCGCATGGGCGCTTCCACCAGCGAGTACAGCGCCGAAATCTGCTTCATCAGGCGCGGCCGGCCGCTGAGGCTGCAAAGGTATTCGTGGAAGGCGCGGTGGCGGCTGACCCACTCGGCGCTTTCGTCGCGGTAGTCGTCCATCTCGTCCAGCAGGCGCTCCAGCGCGGCCAACTGGCGCTCGCCGATACGGCTGACCGCGACGCGCACCGCAAGGCCCTCCAGGGCACTGCGCATTTCAAACACTTCGTGCAGCTCGTCGATATCCAGGCCGCTGACGATGGCGCCGCGGTTGGGGCGCAGGGTCACCAGGCCTTGGGCATCCAGGCGGCGAAACGCTTCGCGCACCGGCATGCGGCTCATGCCGATCTCGCTGGCGATGTCTTCGGCGATCAACCGGTCGCCCTTGCGGTAGCGCCCGCCGCAAATGGCGTCGAGCAGGAAGTTGTAGGCCTCCTCCTCGGCGGTCAGGGGCTGACGGTCAACGTAAGCGGGGGCAAATTGCATCGGCAGCACCTTTTGAATTTTTGTATCCAATTATCCACGAATGCAAAAAAGCAGAATGCGTGCCAACTGCAGGAGCGGTGAGCCAACTGATTGATTCAATGGGAATTGGCCACAGCCAGCAGTAGGAGATCGGAAGACGAGCTTGCGAACCTGCTACCAAACGGCCCAGAAACCGCCCCATTAGTGAGCAGAGTCGTAGCCCGGTAACAATCAGTTCTTCACCCGACACCGGATCGCGGCTAACCTTGGCCACCGGCCAAGCCTGCGATCCGCGCTTGCCGAACAAAATGATTTCGGAAGCCGCTGCCACCATGGATATTTCTTCAACGCCTCCCCTGCCTGCCAGCACCAAGGAAAATGCCGGCGGGCGCGTTCAGGTCATCGACCGCTCGATCGTGCTGTTGCGCACGCTGTCGGGGCTCAAGCACGGCGCCAGTGCGCTGGACCTTGCACGCCTGACCGGCATCGACCGCACCACCATCCACCGCCTGCTCAAAACCCTGACCCACTGGAGCCTGATCGAGTCCCAGGGCGGCACCTACCGCATCGGCCCGGAGTGCCTGATCTATTCGGCGGCGTACCTGAACCGGCTGAACCTGCGCAAGATCGCCCTGCCCTACGCCATCGAATTGCAACGGGTGATCGGCGAGCGCCAGGCGATTGTGTCGCTGTCGGTGCCGGTGGGCGACCAGGTGGTGTTGATCGAACGGATGTGGACGCCGACCACGCCGCTCAACGTGATTGTCGACCTTGCCGACCAATTCCCCATCGACGGCAGCCCCAGCGGGCGGGCGGTACTCGCGACCTACAGCGAGGCGGCCGCGCAGGCGATCCTCGGCGCAGCGCGTTACGCCAAGGCGCGCCCCGCGCTGGAGTTGATCCGCAGCCAGCAGGACTTCGCCTTCGGCCATGGCGAATTCAAGCCGGGCTTGTCGTCGGTGGCGTTTCCGATTCGCCTGGAAGCCGGGCAAGCGATTGGCGCGGTGGTGGTCGCCGGCCTGGAAATGGAAGACGAAACCCACCCCGCCTCGTCGCTGGCCAGCCACGTGCGCCGGGCTTGTGAGGGCATCGCGGCGCAACTCGGCAACCTCTAGGGTTGCAGGTTCAGCGCGGCGAACAGGCGGTTTTTCTGCACCTTGCCGTAATGTGAGCGCGGCAGTTCGTCGATAAAGTAGACGCGGCGCGGCACCTTGTAGCGCGATAACCCGGCGCGGCAGTGATCCATCAACTGCTGCGCCGAGAGCGGCTGCGAACCGTCCAGCACCACGGCGGCGCACACCTGTTCACCCCACTCCAGGTCCGCCAGGCCGAACACGTGCACGTCCTGCACGCCGGGATGGCGCAACAGGTTCTGCTCGACCTCAGCGGGCTGCACCGATTTGCCGCCGCTGCGAATGATGTCCTTGCAACGCCCCAGTACCCATAGCAGCCCATCCGGGCCGATGCGGCCGAGGTCGCCGCTGCGCAGCCAGCCGTTGTCCAACGTTTTGGCGCTGAGCGCTTCAAGCTGCCAATAGCCGCGCATCAATTGCGGGCCGCCGAGCAGAATCTCGCCCACGCCTGCGGCATCCGGCTGGTCGATACGGATCGCGGCGCTGAACAGCGGGCGCCCCACCAGGCCCTCGGCACTGCCGCCCGCTTCGCGCACTGCCGCCATTTGCGCCGGCGCGAGGTAGCAACTCCAGGGGGCTTCGGTCATGCCGTAAAGTACGCCAATGCGCTCGCTAAACAGACTGCAGGAGCCTTCAAGCACCTCGCCAGTCAACGCGGCGGCCCCCACATCCAGGCTTTTGAACGCCGGCAGATCGGCCGGTGCGCTGCCGGTTTCGCGCAGCAGGCGTAGCAATTGCGTGGGCACCAGGGAGCTGAACGCCACCCGGTACTCAACCAACTGGGGCAAAAATGCCTTGGCTTCGAAACGCCCCGCCAATACCACCTGGCCGCCACTGAGCAGATGGCCGAGCACCGCCACCGCCGCAATCGGCCACAGCGGCCGCACGTTAAGCAGCACATCGCCCACCGCCGCGCCGCGGCCCATCACGATGTTCTGCAACACCGCGCACAGGCTGGCATGCTGATGCATCACCGCCTTGGGGGTGCCGGTAGTGCCGCCGGTGTAGTTCAGCGAAGCGAGTGACTGTGGCGATTGCGCCGGGCGTGGGGGGCTGTCGACGGGTTTGATTGCAGTGAGGGTGTGCAGCGCCAGGCTGCGGATACCCAAGCCTTGCGCGACGGCAGCGTACGCCTCGGAAAACAGCAGCAAGGCAGCACCGGCATCCTGCAACTGCGCGAGCAACTCGTCAGGCGCCAGCGCCGGGTCCAGCGGCACGCGCACACGCCCGGTGGCCATGCAGCCGTAGTCGGCCAGCAAGTAGTCGAGGCTCGCGTCGGCGAGCAGCGCGACACGCGCACCAGGCGCGATCTGCAAGTGGTCCAGGGCCTGGCCGACGCCGCTGAGGGCGCGATCCAGCTCGGCGAAGGTCAAGGTGCGCGCACTGGCCGGTTCGTGCAGTGCGATCTGGTCCGGCCATTTACAGGCGGCCTGGCTGAGCAGCGTACTGATATCCATGTTTACCACCCACTCAACACAATGCGCCCGCTGACCTGGCGCGATTCCAACAGCGCATGGGCCTCGGCCACCTGGTGAAACGGCAGCACGCGGTCGATCAGCGGCTTGACCTGCCCACCCTTGATCAAAGCGAGTGCCAGGCGCACTTCTTCCAGCGTCGCGCTGCCCGAACCCTGCACCCGCAGGCGACGGCCAATCAACAAGCCGGGGTTGATCGGCACGCTGGCCGGTGCGACGTTACCCAACACCACCACGCGCCCGCCGAGGGCCATGCTGCGCAGGGTGTCTTCCAACGTGCTGCCGAGGTTTTCCATGGCCACGTCCACGCCGCGTTTGCCGGTGAGTTTCCACACCTCGGCGCTGTAGCTGCCGGCACTGACGATCACCTCGTCGGCCCCCAGGCGGTGGAGAAAGTCGCGCTTGTCGGCGCTGCCCGTCACGGCGATCACCCGTGCGCCAAAGGCTTTGGCCAATTGAATCTGATGAGCCCCCAAGCCACCGCTGGCGCCGTTGATCAACACGCTTTCGCCAGGTTTAAGCGCCGCCTCGCCGAGCAGGGCGCGCACGCTGGTGCCAATCGGGCAGGACGCCAAGGCGGCCTGCACGTAGTCCAACCCGTCGGGCAGTTCGATGGCGGAAATCGCCGGCACCCGCAGGTATTCGGCGTAGGCACCCTCGGTATCCACCGATGGCAGGCCCAAGGCGCGGCACAGGTCCTGGCGCCCGCGCAGGCAGTCGCGGCACTGGCCGCAAAAACGGCGCTGATAGACCACGACACGGGCACCGACCGCCAGTTGATGCACGTTAGCGCCGACCTCAACCACTTCACCCGCCACTTCATGGCCGAGCACCACGCCCGTGTGCGCCCCTGGCAAGTGCCCGGCGCGATGCAGCACGTCGTGATGGCAAACCCCTGCAGCCGCTACTTTGACCAGCACTTCAGCCGCACCCACCTGAGGCGTAGGCACCTCCTCGAGCTGCAATTGCTCCGGCCCGCCGAAGGCTTTTAGAACTATGGCTTTCATTTTTTATAACCGTTTCTGACCCGATAAGAATATGTTCATATAACAAACATCTTGTTTGCATTGTGCACATCCATTAAGTTTTCCTCACTTTGACGCGGACCTCAAGGGGCAATCGCGTCTTTCTTTCAGCCCTGATGAAAACCACACCATGACAGTCGAGTACCAAACAATTGGCGAGGGAATCCTGGTGGTGACCCTCAATCGCCAGGAGCGCCTGAATGCCCTGGATAGCCAGGCCAAGCACGAGTTGGCCGAGGTTTGGCAACGCGCTCAACAGGACACCGACGTGCGCGCCATCGTGCTGCGCGGGGCCGGTGAGCGGGCGTTCTGCGCCGGTTCCGACCTCAAGGAAATCCAGGCCACCGGCGAAACCGTCAGCAGCGACGTGCTCGCCCGCGCCCTGCCCGGCGTCGGCAACGACCTGAGCAAGCCGGTGATTGCCGCGCTGCACGGGCACACCCTGGGCCTGGGCATCAGCCTGGCGATTCACTGCGATTTCCGCATTGCGCGGCATGACACGCGCTTCCACTTTCCGGAAGTGCAGCACGGCATGTTGTCCGGCTTCAGTGCAATCACCCTGCCCAGCCTGATCGGCGAGGCGGCGGCCCTGGACATCATGCTCAGCGCGCGCAAATTCGACGCTCAAGCGGCGCTGGCGCTCGGCCTGGTCAACCAAGTGGTGGACGACGCCTACGCCAGCTCGCTGGAACTGGCCGCGCGCCTGGCCAGCCACTCCAGCAAGGCGGTGGAGTGGACCAAGACCCTGCTGCTGGCTGAACGCAAGGCCCGACTGACGCGGCAGATGGCACTGGTCGACCAGGCCCGCCAGGACGTGATGCTGGGGCGTGATGCCCAGGTGTAACCGCCCCCCCCATAACTAGAAACAGCCAACCTATAAGCCTCCCCAGTACTGTCAGGAACTCCCACCATCAGGAATGGAAAGCGGCACCTAAACATTGGAGCCTCACCATGTCTCGCCCTTACACTCGCTTTCGTCCCAGGCTCAGCCTGCTGACTGTCGGCATCCTCGGGCTGTGCGCCCAGCAGGCGGCCCAGGCCGAAGAAACCCCGTCACGGCCTGCGGCGGCCAGCGACACTGCGTTGCAAACCGTGGTGGTCACCGGCGCCCGGGACAGCGGCCGCACGGTGGCCAAGAGCCTGGCGCCGATTGATGTGATCAGTGCCGACGACCTCGCCCGCTCAGGTAAACAGAACCTGCGCGACGCCCTGGCCGCCAGCGTACCGTCCTATACCAATGCGGCGGGCTTTACCGGTGGCACCGGGTTGTCGGTCAAGTCGGCGACCCTGCGCGGCTTGGGCGGCAACCATGTGCTGGTCCTGGTCAACGGCAAGCGTCGGCACAACACCTCGCTGATCTTCGTACAGACCGCCGCCACGTCCAGCGGCCAGTCGCCCGCCGACCTCGACCTGATCCCCATCGCGGCGGTCGACCACGTGGAAGTGCTGCGCGACGGCGCGGCGGCGCAGTACGGCTCGGATGCGATTGCCGGGGTGATCAATATCATCCTTAAGCGCAACCACTCCGGTGGCAGCGGTAGCGCGTTATACGGCCAGTATGCGAACCGTGTAGGCGGCAAGGGCAACTTCGGCGCCCGTGGCCAGGGCCAGGTCAACCAGGGTTTCGAGCTGCCCAATGAGGGTTTCTTCAGCCTCAGCGCGGATATCGGCATTCAGGAAAGCTCCAACGTGGCCGGCGCCGTGCCGGATCGCACGAGCATCTATTTCCGCCAGAACGGCCAGCCCGATCCGCGCGAAACCAGCGAAAGCCGTTACCGCCAGCAACTGGGCCAGCCACGCTCGCAAACCTATAACTTCGGCTATAACGCCGAGTTGCCGCTGAACCAGGACTACACGCTGTACTCGTTCTCCACCCTCAGCCACCGCAACTCCACCAGTTGGGGCACGTACCGCACCGCCAACTCGCCGCAGAATATTGTCTCGGTGTACCCGGACGGCTTCTCGCCGCGCTTCGTGGTGGAAGAGGACGACTTCCAAAGCGTCTTCGGGGTACGTAACGATGACCTGCTCGGTTGGGCGTGGGACTTGAGCACCAGCTACGGCTACAACAACGCCAACACCCGCAACGAGCGTTCGCTGAACCCGTCCCTGGGGCCAACCAGCCCCCACGACATGGACGGCGGCAACCTGATCGCCAGCCAGTGGACCAACAACCTCGACCTGACGCGCGCCTTCGACACCGGGCTGTTTGCCAAGCCGCTGAACGTGTCCACCGGCCTTGAGTTCCGCCGTGACGGTTTCGAGATCCAGGCCGGCGAATACGCCTCCTACGCCGATGGCGGCTACGTCTTCCCCGCCGGCAGCCCACTCGCCGGGCAACGTCCCAACCCCGGCGCGCCAGGGCTGGTGGGCTTCACCCCGGCGGATGCGCACAACTACTCGCGCACCAACACCGCCGGCTATGTCGACTTCAGCCAGAGCCTCACCGACCAATGGGACGTGAGCCTGGCCGGGCGTTTTGAGCATTACAGCGATTTCGGTGACACTGGCAGCGGCAAATTCTCCACCCGTTATGCGTTCACGCCGCAATTCGCCGTACGCGGCACCGTGAGTAACGGCTTCCGTGCGCCGTCGCTGCAGCAGCAGTTCTATTCATCGTCGCTGACCGCCTGGCGCACCAGCCCGCTAACCGGGCAACTGGAACAGGCCACCACCCGCTACGTGACGGTCAACGATGCCGCCGGCCAAGCGTTGGGCGCCAAGGAACTCAAGCCTGAACGCTCGATGAACTACAGCCTCGGGTTCGTCGCTACACCCACCGAGAACCTGGACGTTACCGTCGACCTGTACCAGATCGATATCAAGGACCGCATCCTGCAAACCAGTAACCTGCAGGGCACCGCCGTGTCCAACCTGCTCGCCGCCCAAGGCCTGAACCCCAACCAGATCGTCTCGTACTTCGGCAACCTGGCCGACACCCGCACCCGTGGCATCGACCTGGTGGCCGACTACCGCTATGACCTGGGTCGCTATGGCAAGACCAAATGGACCTTGCTCAGCAACCAGAGCCTGCAGACCATCGAGAAAATCAAGGAGCCCGCCGCACTCGCCGGCACCGGCGTGAGTGCAGTCGGCCGTGACCGCCAGGGCAACCTGACCTCGGCCTACCCGAAAAACACCACCTCCTTGAACGCCGCCTGGCAACTCGGGGATTTCGAGGTAAACCTCAAGGAAACCCGCTACTCCAAGGTCACCGGGCGCAACCAGATTTCCGCCAGCCGTGACGAGGTGATTCGCCCCGCGTTCATCACCGACTTGAGCGTCGGCTATTGGCTGAGCGATGCAGTGAAAGTCACCGTGGGCGGCGAAAACATCTTCGACCGCCGCCCGCAACAGCTCAATGATGAGGCCAAGCGCTTCTACTTCTTCCCAACCGACAACCCGACCTACAGCTGGTACTCGCCCTACGGCCTGGAAGGCGCCTATTACTTCGCTAAAGTCGATGTGAGCTGGTGATGACGCACTTCGAACGCCCTGAGGCGACCTTCGACCAGCGCCTGTACCGCAAACTGGCCTGGCGGATCATGCCGTTCCTGTTTCTGTGCTTCGTGCTCAATTGGCTGGACCGCGTCAACATCAGCTTCGCGCACTTGCAGTTCAAGACCGACCTGAACATCAGCGACGCCACGTTCGGCATCATCGTCGGGGTGTTCTCCATCGGCTACCTGCTGTTCGAGATTCCCAGCAACCTGCTGCTGGAAAAGATTGGCGCGAAAAAAACCATGATGCGCATCATGGTGCTATGGGGGCTGGTGACCATCGCCACCGCGTTTGCCCAGACCCCGGCGCAGTTCTATGTGCTGCGGGTATTGCTGGGGGCGGCCGAGGCCGGGTTCTTTCCGGGGGTGATCCTGTACCTCACCTACTGGTTTCCGGCCAGCCACCGGGCGCGTATCACCTCGCGCTTCATCATGGCGATTGCGGTGTGCGGGATTATCGGCGGGCCGCTGTCGACTGCGATCATGGGGCACTTCGCCGGGGTCGGCGGGTTTACCGGCTGGCAATGGCTGTTTGTGATCACCGGCATTCCGCCGGTGCTCGCCGGGTTGTTCGCCTGGTACTGGCTGGACGACAAACCGGCCTCGGCCAAGTGGCTGAGCACGGATGAAAAGCACGCCATCGAGCAGGCCCTGGCGCGTGAACGGCTGCAGCGCAAACCCGGCGGGCATACGCGCTTCGTCGAGGCACTGAAGGACCGCAAGGTGTGGTTTATCACCCTGGCCTACTGCCTGACCATCATGTGCACCGGCAACGTCACCAATATCTGGGCACCGTCGATCATCCGCGATTCGGGCATCAGCAACCTTGGGCAACTGGGGTTGTTGTCGGCCCTGCCCTATGTAGTCGGCGTGTGCCTGATGTTGTGGGCCTGCCGCCACTCGGATGTGCGCCAGGAACGCCGTTGGCACTTCGCCCTGGGCGGCCTGACAGCGGCGCTGGCCATGCTGATCCTGCCCAATTTCCTCTTCAGCCCCTACTCGGCGATTGCCGTACTGAGCCTGATGACCAGCGGTTACCTGGTGGCCACCGCGATTTTCTGGACCATCCCGACTTACTACCTGTCCGACCACGCCAAGGCCGCCGGCCTGGCACTGGTCAATTGCTGCGGGCAGATCAGCAGCCTGCTGACGCCGATCATGATCGGCGCGATCAAGACGTCCACCGGCGATATCAGCCTGGCGCTCTACATCGTGGCGGCCCTGGTGGCCAGTGGCACGTTGATCTTGTTGTTCGGCGTACCCCGCAACGCCCTGCGCGACGCTTTCTGACCTTTTTGATGGACCTCCCCATGACCGATTACCTTGCCCTCGCCCACCAACTGGCCGCCCAGATCCAACCCGGCGCCGCCGACCGCGACGCCAATAGAACCTTGCCCTACGCCCAACTCGACCTGATCCGCGAATCGGGCCTGGGCGCTGCCCGGGTGCCTGTGGAATTGGGCGGCGGCGACGTCAGCCAGCTGCAGGTGGCACAGATCTTCATCAGCCTGGCCAAGGCCGACCCGAGTGTGGCGCAGGCGCTTTTTCCGCATTTCGCCACGGTCGAGCACCTGCGCCTGATCGCCAACCCCGAGCAACAGCGCGAATACCTCGGCGCCTTTGCCGAGCGCCAGCTGTCATCGGGGGCGATTGCCGAACGCAGCGGCACCTTTCGCGGTGAAATCCATACCCGCCTGGAGCGGCGCGGCGAGCAATGGGTGCTCAATGGCAGCAAGTTCTACAGCACCGGCTGCCTGTTTGCCGACCTGCTGAAAATCCAGGCGGTGGACGCGGCCGGCGACGCGGTATATGTGATGCTGCCTGCCAACACCCCTGGTATCACGCTGCTCGACGACTGGGATGGCATGGGCCAGCGCGTGACCGCCAGTGGTAGCACTTTGCTGGAGAATGTTGTGGTGCGTCCCGAGCAGGTGATCCCGTTGGCGCAGTGGTACCAGCGCCGCAACTATGTCGGCGCCAGCGCGCAACTGATCCATTGCGCCATCGATGTCGGCATTGGCCTGGCGGCGCTGGATGACGCGGTGGAGTGGGCGCGCAGCGGCTCGCGGCCGGTGCGCGAAAGTGGCGTGGATCAGGCCCGCCACGACCCGTACATCCTGCACACCCTCGGCGATCTGGCTGCGCGTATCCACGGCGCCGAAGCGCTGGTGGAGAAAGCTGCCGGGGCAGTCGACCTGGCTGCACGCACACAGTTGCAGGGGTTGGCGCAGGGTGAGGAGCTGGAAGCCATTTTGGTCAAATCCTCGATTGCCGTGGCCGAAGCCAAGATCGCCTCGACCCGCGCCGCGCTGCATGTGTGCGAGCGCCTGTATGAAGTCGGCGGTGCCGCCACCACCCAGTCGCGCTACAACTTCGACCGTCACTGGCGCAACGCGCGCACCCACACCACCCATGACGCCCTGGCCTACAAGTACAAAGCCATCGGCGACTACCTGCTGAACGCCAAAGCGCCGCCGATCGCTTTCACCTACTGAGCCAGGAGGCGCGCATGTTACCTGTCAAGACCGCCGGTTTTTTCCTGTTGATGCTGTCAGGCTCGCTGTCGGCAGCCGAACCCTGGGACGCTCTGGATAACCAGATAAACCAGGCACTACCCGGCGTGATCACGCTGCGCCATGCCATTCACCAGCAGCCGGAGCTGGGCAACCGCGAGTTCCATACCGGCGAACGTATCGCCCAACGCCTGCGGGAGCTGGGGTTGGAAGTGCAGACCGGCATCGCGCATACCGGCGTGATCGGCATTTTGCGCGGCGGCAAACCCGGCCCGGTGGTCGCCATCCGTGCCGAACTCGACGCGCTGCCGCTGACCGAACAGACCGGCCTGCCCTACGCCTCGACGGTGCGCAGCAAAGATGAAGGTGCTGACTTGCGCAGCCGCGGCCAGGAGGTCGGGGTCATGCATGCTTGTGGTCACGATGCGCATATGGCCATGGCGCTGGGCGTGGCCGAAGTGTTGGCGGCGCATCGTGAACAGTTGCCGGGCACGCTCAAACTGATTTTCCAGCCGGCCGAGGAAGGGCCGCCGCTGGGCGAACAAGGCGGCGCGCAACTGATGATCAAGGAGGGCGCGCTGCAAAACCCAGCACCCGCAGTGATCTTCGGTATCCACGTCACCGCCGGCACGGCAGGTACCTTCACCCTCAGCCGGCAACGCACCACCGCGGCTGCCGATACCTTCGTCGCACGGATTGTCGGGCGCCAGACCCACGCCGCCTTCCCCTGGACCGGTATTGACCCGGTGCCGGTCGCAGCCCAGGTGATCCTGGCCTGGCAGACCATTCCCAGCCGCCAGTCAAACCTCAGCCTGCTACCGGCGCCGGTGATCTCGGTGGGCCGTATCACCGCCGGTGACCGGCATAACATCATCCCTGCCGAAGTGCGGCTGGAGGGCTCGATCCGTACCGTCAGCGATGAACAGCGCGAGGACGTTTTGCAGCGCATGACCCGCACCGCCGAGAACATCGCCGAAGCCTCGGGGGCCTCCGCCACCGTGGAGTACCTGCCCGGCAATTACCGCGCAGGCTACAACGACACGGCGTTGGTGGACCAGTTGCTGCCAGTGCTGCAACAGGTGTCGACCACCCCGGTGCGAATCGACAACGGCACCTATGGCGCCGATGACTTTGCCGAGTACGCCCGCCAGATCCCCGGGATTTTCATGCGCATGGGCGTCACCCCACCGGCGCTGGAGGGCAAGACGGTTTGGCCCACGCACTCGCCGGGGTTCCAGGTGGATGACCCGAGCCTGGCGGTGGGGATTCGCGCATTGAGCCGCATGACTCTGAGTTACATGGCCGCGCATTCGGCCGAATAGATGATGGTTTGCGCGCAATCTTCAGCGACGGCCCGGCGCGTGAAGTACGTATCGCCTTCGTCGGTCAGAATCTCGTAGTCGACTTTACGGGTAGCGCTGGCGTGTTTGATGATTTTCAGCACGCGCTGGAATTTCACGCTTTGCGTGCCGTTCTGGTTGGGCCCGGTGAGCACACTGACATTTTGAAACCAGCCCGCGTGGTGCTTGTTGTTGACCAGGGCGCTGGTCATCGCCTCGAACCGCTCCAGGCGTGTGAAGCCCCACAGCGTTTGCTCCGCGACGGTCGCGTCGGGCGTGGCAGCGCCGGTAAACACGAACAGGTTGATCGCCGGGCTGTCTTCGCAAAAGAAGTCATACGGGACCAAGCCGTCAACCATTTTCCTGCCGGGCACGAAGCCCTTTTTATGTACCTGAAACATCGCCACCTCCACTCAATCAATGGCGATAAGTCTAATCAGGCGCGACGTACAGGGCGGTCAAGCCAATGTAATGTCGTGTAAAGATAGCGCGCTGTGCAGGTTCACCTCCACGGTCAGCCCGCCGTTCGCTTCGTTGTGCGCCGTGATCGTGCCGCCGTGCATTTGCACGGCCCGCGCCGCGATGGCCAAGCCCAGGCCAAAGCCTACGCTGGCATCGCCCACGCCCCGTTCGAACGGCTGGAAGATGCTGCGTAGCCGGTGGTTTTCAACGCCTGGCCCCTGGTCGCTGACCTGCACGCGCAGGCGGTTCGCTTCGGGGTTGACCTGCGCGGTAACCTGCACCGTGGTGTCCGGCCGGGTGTAACGCACGGCATTGCGGATCACGTTCTCGAAGCAGCGGTACAACAGCTCGCCACTGACACAGGCAATAAACGGCGGGCACGCTTGCAGGTGTACGCGGCAGCCTTTGATCCCCGCTTCGAACTGTGCATCTTCGACGATCATCGCCAGCAGTTCGACGATATCCACCGGCTCGCGCTCAATGCTATCGGGCCGGCCTTGCAGACGCGCCAGGGTCAGCAGCGCCTCGATCAGGGTGTCCATGCGCACGGATTCACGCTCGATGCGTCCGAGCATTTCCAGGCGCGTGGCATCCTGGCGCAGCAGGCCGATGGCCGCCTGCAGACGGGTCAGCGGTGAGCGCAGTTCGTGGGAGATGTCGTGCAGCAACTGTTGCTGGGCTTCCACCAGCACCTTCAGCTGGTTGGCCATGCGGTCGCAGTCTTCGGCCAAATCGACGATTTCATCGCGGCGCTTGCCCATCGCGGGTTTGACCCGGGTTTCGAAGCGCCCCTGCGCCGCGTCGCTCATTGCCCGGCGCAGGTACGCCAGGGGCCACGCCAGGTAGTACGCCATGTAGCCGCTGAACAGTGCGCTCATCAGCGTGCCGATGATCAACGGCATCTGCGGCCAGGGCCGGCCATGTTCATCCGGCATGTGAGTGGAGCGAATCGACAGCGTCAGGCCCTCTTTGCTGACGACCGAGCGCTCATAGGCCGGCTGCGCAACTGGCAACCCTGCGCGTAATTGACCCGCGCTGTCGTAGATGCCGATGGCCTCATCCTTCGGACGCTCCCAGACCGTAAGGAGCTGGCCGGCCGCCTCGATACCGAATTGCTGCAGCAGTTGCTCTTCGGCCGCCAGGATGGTTTGCACATGCGGATCGTTCGGGCGGAAGCGGCCCAGTTCAAGCACGCCCACCCCCACCAGAAACGTCAGGGTGGTGGCCAGCCAGAAGGCCAGGAACAACTTCCAGAACAGCAGGCTGGGCTTGGTCATTCGGCAATCAACAGGTAGCCGAGGCCGCGCACACTCTGGATCCAGGCCTTGGCATCCGGGCGCGGCCCGAGCTTTTGCCGGATGCTGCTGATGTGCACGTCGATACGCCGGTCGTAGCGGGTCAGCGGACAGCCCAGGGCGTTGAGTGACAGCTCTTTTTTACTCACCACCTGGCCGGCGCTGCGGGCCAACTCTTCGAGCAGGCTGAATTCAGTGCTGGTCACGCCGAGCTCGACGCCCTTCCACAGGGCCTGGCGCTTCCCCGGCCACAACACCAGGGGGCCGGTCTTGATCACTTCCGACGTTGTCTGGCCCACCGGCTGCACCCGCCGCATGATCGCGCGCAAGCGCGCGACCAACTCGCCAGGCGAGCTGGGCTTGGGCACATAGTCATCAGCGCCGAGTTCCAGGCCGGTGATGCGGTCGATGTTGTCGCCACGGGCGGTCAGCAGCACCACCGGCACCTGGCTGACCGCGCGAATGCGCCGCAGCACCTCGATGCCCGAGCGCTGGGGCAGCATCACGTCAAGCACCACAATGCTGTAGCGCCCCGACAGTGCCTGAAACTCGCCCTCCTCGCCCGTGTGCACGGCCGTGGCCTCGAAGCCTTCGCTCGCCAGGTATTGGCTCAGCATTGCAGTCAGTTCCTGGTCGTCGTCGACCAACAGTACGCGGGTCATTTCGGGCTCATCTGTGGGGGGGTGCGCATTATCCGCCTTGCCGCATCCGCGCAGGCCAACCTTTACCTAACTTGACATTCGGTTAACCGCACCAAACGCCATGCGCTCTTATGCTGGCCGTTCACCAGTCCGGCCGCGCCGGCGCTGCTTGTCGATGTGTTCTGGAAAAGATCTTGATGAATTTTTCGCGCCTGCTCTGCTCGGTTGCGCTGTTGCTCAATGCCTCACTGGCACTCGCCCAAGGTTTCAAAATCTCGGATATTCGAATCAACGGCTTGCAACGGGTCTCCGCCGGCAGCGTGTTCGGCGCCTTGCCGTTGAACGTGGGCGACGACGCAGACGACCGGCGCCTGGTCGAATCGACCCGCACGCTGTTCAAGACCGGCTTCTTCCAGGACATCCAGCTGAGCCGCGAAGGCGATGTGCTGATTATCAATGTAGTCGAGCGCCCCTCGGTTGCCAGTATCGAGTTCGAAGGCAACAAAGCAATCGCCACCGATGACCTGATGAAGGGCCTGAAGCAGTCCGGGCTTGCCGAGGGCGAGATTTTTCAACGCGCGACCCTGGAAGGTATACGCAACGAATTGCAGCGCCAGTACGTCGCCCAAGGCCGTTACTCGGCGTCGGTGGAGACACAGGTGGTGCCGCAGCCGCGCAACCGCGTGGGCGTGAAGATCAAGATCGATGAGGGCGAAGTGGCGTCGATCCAACACATCAACGTGGTCGGCAATACGCTATTCCCCGATGAGGCGCTGACCGACCAGTTCACCCTCAAGACCAGCAATTGGCTGTCGTTTTTCAAGAACGACGACAAGTACGCGCGGGAAAAACTGTCTGGCGATCTGGAACGCCTGCGCTCCTTTTACCTGGACCGCGGCTATATCAATATGGATATCACCTCGACCCAAGTGTCGATGACCCCGGACAAGAAACACGTCTACATCACCGTGAATATCCAGGAGGGCCAGAAATACACGGTGCGCGAGGTAAAACTCAGTGGTGAACTCAAAATCCCGCAGGACCAGGTGCAGGTATTGCTGCTGGTGCAAAAGGGCCAGGTGTTTTCGCGCAAGCTGATGACCACCACCTCGGAACTGATCACCCGTCGGCTGGGCAACGAAGGCTATACCTTCGCCAACGTCAACGGCGTACCGCAGGCCCACGATGAAGACCACACGGTGGACGTCACCTTCAGCGTCGACCCTGGCAAGCGCGCCTACGTCAATCGCATCAATTTCCGTGGCAACACCAAGACCGATGACAAGGTGCTGCGCCGCGAGATGCGCCAGATGGAAGGTGGCTGGGCGTCGACCTACCTGATCGACCAATCCAAGGTGCGCCTTGATCGCCTGGGCTTCTTCAAGGAGGTCAACGTCGAGACGCCCGCAGTGGCCGGGGTGGATGACCAGCTGGATGTGAACTACGCCGTGGAAGAGCAAGCCTCTGGCTCGATTACGGCCAGCGTCGGGTTTGCCCAGAGCTCGGGGCTGATCCTCGGGGGCTCGATTACCCAGAACAACTTTCTCGGCACCGGCAACTACGCCAGCCTGGGGCTGACCCGATCGTCCTACCAGAGCAAGTACAACATCGGTTTCACCGACCCCTATTTCACCCCGGACGGCGTGAGCCTGGGCTACAACGCCTTCTACAGCAAGACCGACTACAACAAGTACTACGATGACGGGGTGTCTTACTACGCCATCAACAGCTTTGGCCTCGGCGCCACCCTCGGCTACCCGATCAATGAAACCTCACGCCTGAGTTTCGGCCTTACGGCGCAACACGACAGCATCGAACCCGGTACCTACAGCGCCGACGAGATCTACGACTTTGTCGAGCGTGAAGGCAAGGAATTCACCAACTACAAGGCCAACCTCGGCTGGTCGGAATCGACCCTGAACAAAGGCGTATTGGCGACGCGCGGGCACTCGCAAAACCTTAACCTGATGGTAACGGTGCCAGGCAGCGACCTGAGCTTCTACAAAATCGATTACACCGGGCAAACCTACCTCCCCGTCACCAACAACACCACCCTGCGCTTTCATACCAAGCTCGGCTACGGCAGCGGGTATGGCTCGACCGACGGGTTGCCGTTCTACGAAACCTACACGGCGGGCGGCGAAGGCACGGTGCGCGGCTTTGAAAGCGGCACCCTGGGCCCACGCAACACCCCGGCCACCGGCACCTACGCCAGTGCCGGCCAGGCGTATTACTCGGATCGGGACACGGAGTCCCTGGGCGGCAATATCCTGATCACCGGTGGCGCGGAGTACCTGTTCCCCGTGCCGTTCATCAAGGACAACAAGTCAGTGCGCACTTCGGTGTTCTGGGATGTGGGCACGGTCTACTCGGACAAATGCTACCTCAGCACCACCCAGGGCTGCGGCAGCGTGGACTTGAGCCAAATGGCCAGTTCGGTGGGCGTAGGTGTGACGTGGTACAGCCCGTTGGGGCCGCTGAGCGTGAACTTGGCGTACCCGATTCGCACGCCTGAGAACGCGGATAAGCAAGTGTTTCAGTTCTCCATGGGGCAAACATTTTAATTGCGTAGCTATGTATCATTTTTTTTACATAGCAACTTTGCAACAAAAATCGGGTCGGCTGATGTACGTCACTCACTTTAACTGCACGGTTGAATCTGATGAAACCCATGCCCCGCAACCCTGTTGAACCCGTGCAGGACCTGCACACGCAGCGTTTTGAAGCCTGCCGGAATATCGCAACGGGCGCGGTGTTCATCATTGCCTCCGGCGCATCAGCCAAGTCGTTTCCCCTCGCACAATTTGCCCACGTGCCGATGATTACGATGAATGGCGCAATCTCGATGTTTTTGAACAGCAACGTACGGCCGTATTTCTACGCCTGCACGGACAAGAGCTTTTCGCAGCAGCAGCCCGATTTATTCAAACACGCGATGGCACTCAGCCAGAGAGTCGCCCTGTGGGAAGACCACGCGCGATCAACGGCTATCCCCCCCTCCGGGGCGCTTTACACCTTGACCAAGGCGAAGAAACCCTCCTGGATCGACTCTGCACTGAGACGGCACAGCGCACTGGTCGCCAATCACTCCTTGCGCAGCCTTGGGGAAAGGCCGATTGGCTTCAGTAAAGATATGAGCGAAGGTTTCTTTGATGCACGAACGGTGGCTTATCTGGCGATACAACTGGCGTTTCACCTCGGCTTCAACCAGGTATTCCTGGTAGGGGTGGATCTGGACGAGAATGCCGGACGTTTTTATGAAACCGCTGAATCCAACCACTCCCCCTGCGGGCTCGACCAGCATTTTGAGACGCGCATATTGCCTTCGTTCAAGCTGATGTCCGAGAAGGTAGTGGGGGATGATTTCAGGGTTTACAACTTGTCCGATGCTTCGCGGCTGCCGGAGGATGTGGTGCCGTATGTAACGCTTGCGGAGGTTGAGGGGATGGTTGGGTAGTCTGAAAAATGCCGCGTAAACATCACTGGGATCACCTACTCCCTTACCACCTCACGAATCTTGTCCATCAACGCCTGCGCCGCAGGCGATTGAAGCGCCCCCGCTCTGGAGATCAGGCCGATTGGCCGCGTGGTATGGATGAGGGAAAGCGGCAGTCGCACCAGGTCACCGCTGGCCATTTCATGTTCCAGTTGATGGGCCGAAACAGCGGCGAGCATGTCTGAGCGCAGCAACACACCGCGCAAAATCGCCAGGTCGCCCGTTTCAATCACAGGGCTGGGTGCGGCGATGCCGATGTGGGCAAAAAACGCATCCAGCAATTGTCGCGCCGGAGAGCCGGCACGCGGCAAGATCCAGCGCGCGGCACTCAAGTCTTCGTAGACTGAAGTCCGCTTCAGCCAGGGGTGGTCACGGCGCACAAGGATCACCATTTCTTCCTGCAGCAAGGCTTCGCTATACAGGTCTCTGGCGTAGGCCAAACCGTTCAAAGGCCACTGGGTCCAGAGCCGCCTGGCTATCGACAGCGACAAGACCGCCACGCTGCTGCTGCGCCTGCTCGATGACAAGATGCTTGAGATCGAAACCGAGGGCGAATCAGCGTTCGACCACAGCTTCAAGGTCATCGCCACTCTGGCAGACGTTACTTAAACCCATCCCCGCAATATAACTAGGCGCCTACCTCGCACTCTGACGGCTGAAGGCAACCGGGCGTCGGTGATCCTTGCTGGCACGCTCAAGCAGCAAATGGCTGTTATGCCCACCACCATGCAGCAGTATGGATCGACCAAGGGTTCATCGTCATGCCACAAGCCATTACAGCTTAACCGGGCCCAGAACCACGAAAGCCTCCTTCCTTTGGTGGCTCATATACCCGCTAGGGGTCGTTGAGCCAAAAAAGGAAGGAGGCTTTGTGGAGAGGACGGGATTCGAACCCGTGAACCAGTTGCCTAGTTGCCGACTTATCAGGTCGGTGCATTAAGCCGCTCTGCCACCTCTGGAAAGCTATTGCTTTCCGCAAGTGGCTGACATGGCGCCAAATTTAACCGAGCTTGTTTAGTGAATCAAGAGGGCCAACACATGATCTGCGTATTTGACACTGAAACTACCGGCCTCCCGGCGTTCCGTAACCCGAGCGACGACCCTAGCCAGCCGCACCTGGTAGACATCTGCATCCTGGCCTATGACGCTAACGGAGCCCTGGTCGACGCCTTCGAAGCGATGGTGCGCCCTGATGGCTGGGTGATCCCTGCTGACGTTACGGCGATCCACGGCATCACCAACGAAATGGCCATGGACTTGGGTATCCCTGAGTCGGAAGCGCTGGACGGCTTCATGGCGATTCATGACCGCGCCGGCCTGCGGGTCGCCCACAACATCAACTTTGATGACCGGATCATGCGCATCGCCTTGTCTCGCTGCCGGGGCAAGGAAGCGGCCGACGCCTTCAAGTCCACCCCCGGATACTGCACCTGCCAGTCCAGTAAGAACTTGGTGCAGTGCCCACCCACCGCCAAGATGATCGCCGCTGGCTTCGGCCGCCAGTTCAAGCAGCCAACCGTGGCCGAGGCCCTGCTGCACTTCATCGGTGAAGAACTGGTCGGTGGCCACCGCGCGCGGCCCGACACCGAGGCATGCGACCGCATCTACTTCGCCATGAACCCGCCTGCTCAGGTGGATTGACACGGGCAAACGAAGTGATTGTTAGCCTTCCCCGGTCAATTCAATGTGTGCATATACGTGTTTTACAGCTGAGGATTATCCTCATCAAATCTCTCAAACAAGTTATACATTGGTCCTTCAACACTAGAACCCATTTGAATAAGGTAGAACTGTTTCTCATTGATCAGTTTTACCTCATGAACGTTTAATAGATTTTTAATTTTCATACCCCACTCAGGTGCGTCCTCAAGGCATGCAGCATAATTCATAGGAGATCCGTAGGGATTTTGACTATGCATAATTCCTCCGCACAAGTCATATAATATTTCAAAATTTGCTTTCGCTAGATAATGCCCTTCGAACTTATGCAACTCAGCGCTGTGTTTTTTGCCGTCTACCCGCATCTGCGTCACAGGCTTCGGGTAAAAATCGGGGTGTACCGCTTCTACAGCGTTGAGTACTCGCTTCGCGTGCCAGTCACTTGAATATTTTTCCCTGATTTTTGCATATGCATCTAAATTTGCGATCAAGGAGCCAAACGCAATAAGCTCTAGCACTTTACGATATTGAAGATAAATTATTTCAACATTTGTTTGCATGAAGCCAGTCGTCACCTCTCCAACCAGCAACCTATGAACAACCAACATTCTATCCTTAGCTCCCCTCATAAGCTCCAGATAGCGATTCGCCCCATCAAACTCCATAATTCTCTCCCTCAAACTTACTATTCGACTATCAATCACACCATACGTCATGGATATATAGGTTTAAAGGTCTGCGAGTTTCACCATTGGGGTGATGGCCATTTTCTGACCTTCTGCACTTATGGCGAGGTCCATCTGAAAACCAACCCTTCGCCCATCAAATGTTTTGTAAAAACAGTGAAGAATGGTCGAGTAATCTTGGTCCACCATTTCAAACGTAAACGGAACCGTCACTTTTTCATCGCGAGCTAATACTGCATATGTACCGTGAAAATTATTGCCTGGCAGCTTACACATAAACTGCAAATCAAACACTTCCGCCCGAGCATTATGTATTTCAAATGTATGAGTATAAAACTCCCCAACACCTAGACACCCTTGCGAGTAAAAGAAAATACGTGCATTCATGCTTTTTTCGTAACGCATGCGCTCATAGTTATAAGCGGCTACTTGAGCAATATTTTGCTCGCGGCTTACAGCAACAAGATCCGCCTGTTGTTGGACCGAATTTTTCAACTCCGCAGCTTGCTGAACTAGAGCATCTGAACTTATTTTTAGTTCACGCCCTTGCTGTATATAGCCGAGCACCAGCCAGAGAAAAGCGATGGGGCCAAAGGCTCCCGCGAGAAAATCACCAATCTCGTTAAGCGTCAAACCTGACCACGCATCTCGCTTCCAAAAAGCGAGAACAGCAATAGCGACAAGGTAAAGCCCCGTAACAACCCAACCAAAGAATTCAGACTTTGACTTCATACAAATCGCTCCTTCGAATAATGTCGAGATATTAATGACTCGGCGTTTGCGTTGCGAGCGGTTTCCAAACTCTAAACAGGAACCCATCGCATGATGCTCAAGCGAATTTTCAAGCACTTCCATTTTTGCTGCGGCCTCGGCGGCGGTGCCAAAGGGTTCAACAAGGCCAAGCCCGTAGTGGGCAACATGCAGGCCGAGTGGCAGTGCATTGGCGGCATCGATGTTGACCCTGCCGGGTTGCGCGACTTCCAGCAGCTGTCCGGAGTGCCGGGCACCCTGATGGACCTGTTCACCCTGGGCATGTACACCGCCTTCCACGGTAAGCCGCCACCACCTGGTTGTGTTGAGGCTGGCCCTGACGATGTGCGCCGCGCCGCCGGCTACGAACGCCCGGACGCCGTGTTCATCAGCAGCCCCTGCAAAGGCGCCTCTGGCTTGCTGCCCGAAACAATGAGCCTGACCCCGAAGTACCAGGCCCTCAACGAACTGACGCTGCGCTGCGTGTGGCTGATGTGCGAAGCCTGGAAGGATGACCCGGTATCGCTGATCGTTTTCGAGAGCGTGCCGCGCCTGGCCACCCGTGGCCGGCACCTGCTGGACCAGATCAACAAGCTGCTGAACCACTACGGTTATGCAGTTGCAGAAACCACCCACGACTGTGGCGTGATCGGCGGCCTGGCCCAGAGCCGCAAGCGCTTCTTGCTGGTGGCCAGGCACATCGAGAAGGTGCCGCCCTTCCTCTACGAGCCGGAAAAGAAAACCCTCAAGTCAGTCGGCTCGATCCTGGGCCGCATGCCCATGGCCGGCGACGTGGAAGCCGCCGGCCCTATGCACCGGTTTCCGGCGCTGCAATGGAAAACCTGGGTGCGGCTCGCACTGGTCGAAGCCGGGAAAGACTGGCGCTGCCTGAATGACCTGGTGATCGAGGACGGTTACCTGCGCGACCTGGTCATTGTTCCGCAATTCCGGGACGGTTTCCTGGGCGTGCACGACTGGAACGAAACCGCCGGCACCGTTGCTGCGCGAAGCGGGCCAACCAACGGCAAGTTCTCGGTCGCTGATCCACGGGCCAGGGCCGGCGCCCTGCAATACCAGCAGTACGGTGTTCGGCGCTGGGAGGAAACCAGTGGCGCGGTGATCGGCGTCAAGTCGCCCGGGCAAGGTACGTTCAGCGTTGCTGATCCCCGCGACCCAGGCATTGGGCACGCCAAGTACAACGTGGCCCAGTGGGATGGCATATCGCGCACGGTTATCTCAGGCAGCACCACAGGCCAGGGAGCTTTCGCTGTTCAGGACCCACGCCCAGGCATGAAGCGCACGAAGGGAGACGCCTACCTCACCGGTGGGCACTACGGCGTCACCAGCTGGAACGACCAGTGCGGCGCCGTTTCAGCCAGTGCCCGTCAGGACAACGGCCGGTGGTCTGTCGCAGATCCCCGCATGCCGGAAGCTAACGAGCGGTTGACCTGCGTTATCGAAAGCCTCGACGGCACCTGGCACCGGCCGTTCACCACGCTGGAGCTAGCCGCGCTGCAAAGTTTGGTTGAGCCAGAGGAATGGTTTGAGCTGGACGGCCTGAGCGACCAAGCCTGGCGCGAGCGAATCGGGAACGCAGTTCCACCGGCAGCCGCCGAAGCAATCGCCCATGTGATGGGCACCACCCTATTGCTGGCCGATGCCGGCGAAACCTTCATGCTCAACAGCATGCCGATATGGGTTCAGCCCGTGGCGGTGGCACTGAGCGTCTCTCACCAGGTAAACCCATGAAACGACTCGCTCAGATGTATTGGTACTACATACCGTCGCTCAGGCGCTTACGGATATAGCCCGCCATCGCTTGGCTGCGCATCTCCTGCCAGTTATCGAAGTCGGTGTTGTCCTTGATGAACGCATCCCAATGGTTATCGTCGATCGCTTCGATATCTTCAATGCTTTGGATGTTGTAGCCGGCAGCCTCAAATAAACCGTTCAAGTCACTGCACTTGCTGTGGCTTTGAATAAATTCCGGTGTGAACAACTCACCAAGTGGAATTTCGTGATTGCCCTGCAGCGCTTCCATATTGCGCATCAGCTTATCCAATCCTGAATTGTCGATTTTGATTGGCATAGTCGGTCCTTCCTCTTTTATGTGAGCCAGAAGTAAGGCACATCCTCTCGGATCACGCCAGCCGGAAGCACCTCCTATGACCTATAGAGACACTCAGCCATAAGAGGTCACGCATACGATTCTTAGCTGGTAGGGGTTTATACGCAGTCGTAACACGGCATTCAGGAATTTATCAGCCACCATTGGTCTATCGCTAAAATTGTTGCGCCTGCCCCGACCATAACTGGCAGTAAGTAAGTAGTAAACCATGGAACAACAAACACTCCTTTAATAAAGGCAATGGCTTTAAGTGCGGCCGCAAAAAATGCGTTAGGTTGTACACTAATCCCAAAACCCCAGCCCTCATTGGTCCCTCCTTTCTCGAGAGTCACCTGATACAAATAACTAACATCCATAGCGGCTCTATCGGAAAGATTTAATCTATGAGCTTGCACAGCCGCACCTTTGCTTACAACGTTGAAGCGACGCATCACTGCTGCAGACTTGTATATCTTAACTTTGAATCCATTAAGCTTATGCTGCTGATACTTTATTCGCCAACGATCAAAAAAAACTAACCTAATCGCTACCCACGAACGTAATACATCGTCGTAAACCTCATTCATATCACCATCAAAATTAAACCCGCCCTTCGGAACCAATTGAAGGTATCTAAACCATAGATAAGCATTAGCACATCCCAGCAACAGCCATACCTCACTTACATTTTTAGTAAGCTTTATTTCATTACCTAGCAATTTAAAGGCAGTGAGGTCAGCACCAAAAAACCAAAGACAAAAAACTAAAATACTCCAACCGAGAAGAAAACTCCTAGATTTATTGAAGTCGGAAACATCCAGATCATTCACAGCATCACTCCTTGAAAGTCAGCAACCGCGCACTAACTTTTTCAGATGCCGCTTCAATTTCTCCCCTGATGTCAGCTAACCGTTTTGCTTGCTGTAACGACATGTTCGTCTCTCCGTATGAACAACCGCCAACAATGATGGCGTTCTGATTCTGCACCATTCCCCCTGCCAAACCAACCTATCAACGACGCGTCATGTACTAAGGATCCCCTCATGCACTCACTCGCACAGCAGGCGCTTGACCGCGCCCGCCAGGCGCCCGCGCGCGCCTCCAAACTTCTCCCGCCCATCGTGGCCAACGAGCCTCTGCCCGAACTGGTGATCACCGGCCCTATCAACCGCGTCATGGAGCTGGAGGGCAAGCAATTCGCCGTGACGTTCGTCCAGGGCCTGGGCGCATCGATTCGGCGCGAGCCGGTACGGACCAAGGCCATTGCTGATCTGACCCGATACGCCGTGCAGCAACCGGCCAGCGTGTCCAGCGGCGTGAAGATCGTTATCGACTTGTTGAAGGGGGCGTCGTGAAACAAGCCATCCCGTTTGAAACCCGCGTCATCACGGCCCTGGCCAACCACGAACGCCTGCTGCAACAGGTCAGCCAGATGAAAAAGCAGATCGGCGCGCCCCTGGCTGAATGCCCGGTGATGAAGAAGGCTGGTGACTGGACGCTAAGCGCCGAACAAACCAAAGACCTGTACGACGAAAAGATGCTGGTTAAAACCCATCTGTGGGAAGCCTTCAACGAGACGGTCGAAAGCGACTACGGCAATCAAGTCCTTATGGGGTACGAGGATCAGGAAATACACCTGACCGAAGAGGATACCGGGTGTGAACACTGCTACGCGGCCTGGCGGGTGATTCAAGAGCGCCGCGACGTACGCCAAGAATTGGGACGCGCCCGCCGTGCGCTTCGCATGCTGGGGAAATCGGCATTGAAGGTTGTGCCATGACCAGCACCGGCAAGCCGTCCGCCGGGGTGCTGGAGTTCCTGGCCAAGTGCGACAAGTGCAACAGGCCCCGCAACAGCGGGGACCACGACAAGTGTAGCAAGGCCGGGCAAGTATAAAAAATGTGATCTAAGGAGACGGATCCAACACAAACTCGGAGCCAACCCGCCACTCCAAACGGTCATATAACTGATTATACTTCTTCTGCAATGGGTCTTTATGAATTGCGTGACAACACACATATGCAAGCACGTCAGCAACATCTAGAAGTTGAGGATATTTGCCGCCACCTATTATTGGTTCAACTTTATCGACCTTGCCAATATTGCGTCCATCGTCAATATAGCCAGAAGTCAAATAATGTGCCTGCGTGCTTCTGGGCCCTATGAACTTTGTCATCGTTGGGTCAGGAGATATAAAAATTTGGCAATCAGCTGCACACGGGCCATTGGGGCCTCCTTGGGGGCCATTGGCAAAACACATTTGGGCCAAAAAGCCAAGGATGCCTTTTGGATTCGGAGCAATAGGAAGAGCAATATCAGCCTCACCTATCGTTGACTGCATCACCAACTCGCCCGAACTGAAAGCACCCAACGACTTATCCGTAAACGCGTAACCGAACCGCGCAAGTCCTTGGTAACGATTCACGACAGTTATGACATTATTGAGGACTGAGTTTATATCTTCTTCTGAGAGGTGATCTAATCCCTTTTTCTTTCTGATTTGCCCACTATTAAGTTCTCGACAATGTATCCCTACGCCAAGAGGAAACTTAAAGCGTCTTTTTATATCATCTATATCCCGAACGATTGACTTTAGTTTTGTTCGCTTGAAAATAAAAAAAGCAAATACAAGAGCGTCGTTGTACCCGCTGTCGTCGCCATAGGCGATATATTTAGAATCCTCGCTCGAACCGACCACCGAAACATTGCTCACCATTGCAATCTCCCTTTGAAATAGAACTTAACTCTAAACCCTATCCAAGCTGATCACACCACCTATAAATAGAGTGGCAAGGCATTCCTATGTCCAGAGCAAACGCGGCACCGGCCGCAGATATCACGCCGCGCTTCATCCGGGCGTCGGCTGCACCCGCCTACCTCGGCATGTGCCGGGAAGAATTCAAGAACACCGTCCGCCCCCACGTCCGCGAATTCCCCATTGGAAAACAGGGCGTTGCCTTCGACCGTCATGAGCTGGATGCGTGGGCAGACGCCTACGTCGAACGCATGGCAATTGAAAAGAAGGCTGATCAGGACAACAATCCGCCCCGCAGTGGGCGCCAAGGAGCAAAACAATGGCGCGAAAAACAATGTCGGGCCTCTACCAGAGGAACGGGATTTGGCACATCGACAAAGTCGTCAGAGGTAGCCGACTTCAAGAAAGCACTGGAGCAAGCGAGAGGGAAGAAGCCGAGCAGTACTTGATTCATCGGCTGGAAAAGTTGCGGCAGGAAAAGATTTACGGCGTGCGCCAGGTGCGAACCTGGCGCGAGGCTGCCACCCGGTTCCTGGTCGAGTTCAAAGACCAGGCATCAATCGGCCTTTCCGCTTCCCACATCGAACAACTCGACCCATACATCGGCGATCTGCCGATAACGCACATCGATGATGGGAGCCTGGCTACGTTCATTCGTGACCGGCAGCGGCCGAGCAAGACCGACAAAGGAAAGGTCAAGCCAGGCGTATCGAACAGGACGGTCAATATCGCCCTACAGCGAGTCGTCAGGATCTTGAACCTGTGCCACCGCAAGTGGCGCGATGCTGAAAAGCGGCCGTGGCTGGAGAGCGTGCCGATGATATCGATGCTTGAGGAAAAGAAGTCGAGCCGCAAACCATACCCGATGTCCTGGGAAGAACAGGCCCTGTTGTTCCCTGAGCTGCCCGACCACCTGTTGAGGATGGCCCTCTATAAGGTGAACACGGGTTGCCCGGAGCAGGAAGTGTGCAAGTTGCGGTGGGATTGGGAAATACGGGTGCCGGACCTGAACACCAGCGTGTTTCTGATACCTGCCGGATTCGGCGGGCGGAGTGAAAAAGCAGGGGTGAAGAACGGCGATGAACGCCTGGTGATCTTGAACAACGTGGCGATGTCCATCATCGATGGCCAGCGCGGTCTACTCAAAGACCTGGTGTTCCCGTATGGGCAACCAGATCAGTTCGGGCCAACGGCAATGCATCGAATGAATGATTCAGCCTGGAAGAAAGCCAGGGTGCGCGCAGCAGACAAGTGGGAGAAGGTCCACCATGCGCCAGCACACCCCGGATTCAGGTCGATCAGGATTCACGACTTGAAGCACACCTTTGGCAGAAGGCTACGTGCAGCGAGCGTGACAGAGGAAGATCGGAAAGCGTTGTTGGGGCATAAGAACGGCAGCATTACGAGCCACTATTCTACCCCTGAGTTGCAGCACTTGATTGAGGCTGCGAACAAAGTGTCGGCAACTGACTCTCGCGGGCCAGCGCTGACGATCTTGAGGAGGAAATTGGGATGATCCCCCGCAAAAGTCCCTGCGCGTAAAAAAGCCGAACTTGCTAGAGTTCGGCTAAGTCACTGAAAAATATGGTCGGGACGGAGTGATTCGAACACTCGACCCCTAGCACCCCATGCTAGTGCGCTACCGGACTGCGCTACGCCCCGACTAGGCGTGTTACTGGGTTTGCTTCGCAACGAAGCGATCAGGAATATACCGCAAGCTTTTGAAATGTGGAAGTATTTTAAAAGCCTGTATCACTTCTTCAACACCACCAGCACATCTTCGAGTTCGGAGATCATCTGGCGGATCAGTTGCTTGTATTGGGTGGTGTCGTCTTTGGCTTCATCACCGGACATACGCTGGCGCGCGCCGCTGATGGTGAACCCCTGATCGTACAGCAACGCACGGATCTGTCGGATCATCAGCACATCCTGGCGCTGATAATACCGACGGTTCCCGGTGCGTTTGACGGGGTTGAGTTGAGGAAACTCCTGCTCCCAATAGCGCAGCACGTGTGGCTTTACTGCACACAGCTCGCTGACTTCACCAATGGTGAAGTAGCGTTTGCCTGGGATGACGGGTAGTTCGTCGTTATGACTTGGTTCCAGCATAAGCCTCAACTCGGGCCTTCAACTTCTGCCCTGGACGAAAGGTGACCACACGGCGAGCCGTGATCGGGATTTCTTCTCCCGTTTTTGGATTGCGGCCAGGCCGCTGGCGTTTGTCCCGCAGGTCAAAATTGCCGAAACCGGACAATTTGACCTGTTCGTTGTCTTCCAGAGCGTGTCTGATTTCTTCAAAAAACAGCTCGACCAATTCCTTGGCCTCGCGCTTGTTCAGACCCAACTCTTCGTACAGACGTTCCGCCATCTCAGCTTTCGTCAAAGCCCCCATACGTCACTTCCTTAACGTGGCGTTCAACCTTTGTTCGAGCGAGGTGAGGATATTTTGTGTCGTGGTATTCACCTCATCGTCATTAAGAGTGCGCGATGGATGCTGCCAGGTCAAGCCAACTGCAAGGCTTTTTCTATGCGGATCAATGCCTTTACCCTGATAGACGTCAAATAGCCTGAGGTCTGTCAGCCATTCCCCTGCATTTTCACGGATTACATCCAGAACGGCAGTGGCAGCGACTTCACGATCGGCGATCAGGGCCAAGTCACGACGCACTTCAGGGAAGCGCGACAACTCGCTGAATTTAGGCATCTTGCCGGAAGCAACTTCCGCCAGGACCAGCTCAAAAACGAAGACCGGACGGTCGAGACCGAGGGTTTTCGACAGCTCTGGGTGAATGGCGCCAACGAAACCCACCAGGCGGCCTTCACGTTCGATCCGTGCAGTCTGGCCCGGGTGCAACGCTGGGTGGCTGCCTGGCAAAAAGGTGAAGGCATCCAGTGCACCGGCAAAGCCCAATACCGCTTCCACGTCAGCTTTAACGTCGAAGAAGTCAACGCCGTCGCGACCCTGCGCCCAGCCTTCCGGCAGGCGGCTACCGCACACCACGCCAGCCAGCATCGGCTCTTGCTTCAGGCCGTCCAATTGACCGACAAAACGCAGGCCGCTTTCGAACATGCGCACGCGGTCTTGCTGACGGTTCAGGTTGTGGGAAAGGGCTTTCACCAAACCTGGCCACAGCGACGAACGCATGGCCGCCATGTCGTTGGAAATCGGGTTGGCCAGCAACAGCGGCTCGACGCCCGGGTTGAACAGTTCGAACTGCTTGGGATCGATGAAGCTGTAGGTCACCGCTTCCTGGTAACCCCGCGCAACCAGCAGGCGACGCAGCTCAGGCAGATGCGCACGCGCCTCAGCCTTGGGTTGCGGTGCCAGGCGCGCTTGCGGGTAACGAACCGGCAGGCGGTTGTAGCCGTACAAGCGAGCCAGTTCTTCGATCAGGTCGACTTCCAGGCTGATATCGAAGCGATGGCTTGGCACTTCAACCTGCCACTGCCCTTCCCCACCCGCAGAAATACCCAGGCCCAGGGCCGACAACAGTTGCTCGATTTCAGCCGGCGCGATCACCAGGCCGAGCATTTGCTCGACGCTCTTGGCACGCAGGGTGATCGGTGCAACGGACGGCAGGTACTGTTGGCTGACAACTTCGGTGATCGGGCCGGCATCGCCACCGGTGATTTCCAGCAGCAGGCCAGTGGCACGCTCCATGGCTTCACGGGCGAGCTGCCAGTCCACGCCGCGCTCGTAGCGGTGCGAAGCATCGGTGTGCAGGCCGTAGGAACGGGCCTTGCCAGCAATGGCGATCTGGTCAAAGAACGCACTTTCAAGGAATACATCACGCGTGGTCGCGGACACGCCGCTGTGCTCGCCACCCATCACACCGGCAATCGCCAGGGCGCGGGAATGGTCGGCGATCACCAGGGTGTCGGCGCGCAGGCTGACTTCCTGGCCATCGAGCAGCACCAGCTTCTCGCCTTCTTCGGCCATTCGCACGCGGATGCCACCGTTGATTTCGGCGAGATCGAACGCGTGCAGCGGTTGGCCCAGCTCCAGCATCACGTAGTTGGTGATGTCGACGGCAGCGTCGATGCTGCGCACGTCGGCGCGACGCAGGCGCTCAACCATCCACAGCGGGGTTGGCTTGGACAGGTCTACGTTACGGATCACACGACCCAGGTAACGTGGGCAGGCATTGGGTGCCAGCACTTCGATCGAGCGCACTTCATCGTGCACCGCCGCCACGGCGGCAACCACTGGGCGGGTGACAGGGGCGTTGTACAACGCGCCCACTTCACGGGCCAGGCCAGCCAGGGACAGGCAGTCGCCGCGGTTAGGCGTCAGGTCGACTTCGATGCTGGCGTCTTCGAGTTCCAGGTAGACACGGATGTCCTGGCCCACGGGCGCGTCGGCCGGCAGTTCCATCAGGCCATCGTTGCCTTCGCCGACTTGCAGCTCAGCCTGGGAGCACAGCATGCCGTTGGACTCAACGCCACGCAGCTTGGCCTTCTTGATCTTGAAGTCGCCCGGCAGTTCGGCACCGATCATGGCGAACGGGATCTTCAGGCCCGGGCGCACGTTGGGCGCTCCGCACACGACCTGGAAGGTTTCCGCGCCGTTGCTGACCTGGCATACGCGCAACTTGTCGGCATCCGGGTGCTGCTCGGTGCTCAGCACCTCGCCCACCACCACGCCACTGAAAACACCGGCGGCCGGCGTAACGCTATCGACCTCAAGACCGGCCATCGACAGACGAGCAACCAGCTCGTCGCGACCTACCTGCGGGCTTACCCAGCCACGCAGCCATTGTTCACTGAATTTCATCCTGCTCTCCTAAAGATTCGTTACGACTAGCGAAATTGCGCGAGGAACCGCAAGTCGTTGTCGAAGAACAGACGCAAGTCATTCACGCCGTAACGCAGCATGGCCAGACGCTCAACGCCCATGCCGAAGGCAAAGCCCGAGAACTCTTCCGGATCGATCCCGGACATGCGCAGCACGTTAGGGTGAACCATGCCGCAGCCCATCACTTCCAGCCAGCCGGTCTGCTTGCAGACGCGGCAACCTTTACCGCTGCACATCACGCATTCCATGTCGACTTCAGCGGATGGCTCGGTGAACGGGAAGAACGATGGACGGAAACGCACCGCCAGCTCCTTCTCGAAGAACACCCGCAGGAACTCTTCGATGGTGCCTTTGAGGTCGGCGAAGTTGATATCGCGATCAACCAGCAGGCCTTCGACCTGGTGGAACATCGGCGAGTGGGTGATATCCGAGTCGCTGCGGTACACACGGCCTGGGCAGACGATGCGGATCGGCGGCTTGTTCGCTTCCATGGTGCGGACCTGTACCGGCGAGGTATGGGTGCGCAACAGCATGTTCGCGTTGAAATAGAAGGTGTCGTGCATCGACCGGGCCGGGTGATGGCCTGGGATGTTGAGCGCCTCGAAGTTGTGATAGTCGTCTTCGACCTCAGGGCCTTCGGCAATGCCGTAGCCGATATGGGTGAAGAACTGCTCGATACGTTCCAGAGTCCGGGTGATCGGATGCAGACCGCCCGAGGCCTGGCCACGGCCAGGCAAGGTTACGTCAATGGACTCGGCGGCGAGCTTGGCCGCAAGATCGGCCTCCTCGAGCGACGCCTTGCGCGCATTGAGCACCTCTGTGACACGCTCCTTGGCGACGTTGATCAGCGCGCCGACTTGCGGACGCTCTTCAGCCGGCAAATTCCCCAGGGTCTTCATCACCTGAGTCAATTCACCCTTTTTGCCAAGGTAGTGAACCCGGATTTGCTCCAGGGCATTGATATCTTCAGCGCTTTGCACAGCCTCGAGAGCTTGAGCGACGAGCGCGTCCAGGTTTTCCATGTACAGACTCCAGATACAAAATAGGGGAAGAGCTTGAAGGCTCTTCCCCTATTTATGACGTTTACCACTCTGGGCTACAGGAGTAACCCAAGGTGACTGTCGGGGGTACTTAAGCCAAGGTGGCTTTAGCTTTCTCGACAATCGCGGCAAACACCGCTTTTTCGTTCACTGCCAGATCAGCCAGAACCTTACGGTCGATCTCGATGGACGCTTTTTTCAGGCCAGCGATGAAACGGCTGTAGGACAGACCGTTAACACGTGCACCAGCGTTGATACGAGCGATCCACAGAGCGCGGAACTGACGTTTTTTCTGACGACGGTCACGGTAGGCGTATTGGCCTGCCTTGATTACCGCTTGCTTGGCAACACGGAATACGCGTGAGCGAGCGCCGTAGTAGCCTTTAGCAAGTTTCAGAATTTTTTTGTGACGTTTACGGGCAATGACGCCACGCTTTACACGAGCCATGAGTTACTTCCTCTATTCTTGATCCAAAAATTAACGAAGGCGCAGCATGCGCTCGACTTTTGCCACGTCAGACGGATGCAGCAAGCTGCTACCGCGCAGTTGACGCTTACGCTTGGTCGACATTTTGGTCAGGATGTGGCTCTTGAAAGCGTGCTTGTGCTTGATACCGTTAGCAGTTTTCAGAAACCGCTTAGCAGCACCACTTTTAGTCTTCATCTTTGGCATGTTCGGATACTCCGCATTCAGTTGATAAACATAATCAGAAGGCCTGCCGTGCCCTGTTGATTACTTCTTCTTTTTCGGGGCGATGACCATGATCAGCTGGCGTCCTTCCATCTTAGGATGCTGTTCGACGGAACCGTACTCGAGCAGGTCAGCTTCAACCCGCTTGAGGAGTTCCATACCCAGCTCCTGGTGGGCCATCTCACGGCCGCGGAATCGCAAGGATACCTTGGCCCTGTCCCCATCACTCAGGAAACGTACCAGGTTGCGCAGTTTTACCTGGTAATCCCCTTCCTCCGTCCCTGGACGAAACTTGATTTCTTTTACTTGAATCTGCTTCTGGTTCTTCTTCGCTGCAGCAACCTGCTTCTTCTTTTCGAAGATCGATTTGCCGTAGTCCATCACCCGGCAAACAGGCGGGATTGCGTCGGCGGAAATTTCCACCAGGTCCAATTTGGACTCTTCAGCGATACGAAGCGCTTCATCAATCGAGACGATGCCAATCTGCTCGCCGTCAGCGCCAATTAACCGAACCTCGCGTGCCGAGATATTCTCGTTGATCGGGGCTTTCGGTGCAGCTCGTTTATCTTGTCTCATTTCACGCTTAATAATAATTACTCCGAATCTGGGCGACCACGCCGGGAAACCGCTTGCGCGAGGAACTCAGCGAACTGGGCGACGGGCATCGAGCCCAGGTCAGCACCTTCACGAGTACGCACAGCGACAGTCTGCATCTCGACTTCCCGATCTCCGATAACCAAAAGATAGGGAACCTTGAGCAAAGTATGCTCGCGGATTTTAAAGCCGATCTTTTCATTTCTCAAGTCGGACTTGGCACGAAATCCGCTTTCGTTGAGTGTTTTTTCAACTTCAGCAGCAAAATCGGCCTGTTTATCAGTGATATTCATGATCACTGCCTGAGTCGGCGCCAGCCACGCGGGGAATGCACCCTCGTAGTGCTCGATCAGGATACCGACGAACCGTTCGAACGAGCCGAGGATCGCCCGGTGCAGCATAACCGGGTGCTTACGGCTGTTGTCTTCGGAGACGTATTCGGCTCCCAAACGGATCGGCAGGTTAAAATCGAGCTGCAGGGTACCACACTGCCAGACGCGGCCAAGGCAATCTTTCAGCGAGAACTCGATCTTCGGCCCGTAGAAGGCGCCCTCACCCGGTTGCAGGTCGTACGCAAGGCCCGCACTGTCCAGCGCTGCGGCCAACGCGGCTTCGGCGCGATCCCACAGCTCGTCGGAACCGACGCGTTTTTCCGGACGAGTGGACAGCTTCATCTCGACTTCGGTAAAGCCGAAATCACGGTAAACGTCCATGGTCAGCTTGATAAACGCGGCGGATTCGGCCTGCATCTGCTCTTCGGTGCAGAAGATGTGGGCATCGTCCTGGGTAAAGCCACGCACACGCATGATGCCGTGCAACGCACCCGATGGCTCGTTACGGTGGCAGGCACCGAATTCGGCCAGGCGCAGCGGCAACTCGCGGTAGCTCTTCAGGCCCTGGTTGAACACCTGCACGTGGCAAGGGCAGTTCATGGGCTTGATGGCGTAGTCGCGGTTTTCCGACTGGGTGGTGAACATGTTGTCGGCGTAGTTGGCCCAGTGCCCGGATTTCTCCCACAGGCTGCGGTCAACGACCTGCGGAGTCTTGATCTCCAGGTAGCCGTTGTCACGCTGAACCTTGCGCATGTACTGCTCGAGCACCTGGTACAGGGTCCAGCCGTTCGGGTGCCAGAACACCATGCCCGGCGCTTCTTCCTGGAGGTGGAACAGGTTCAGGCGCTTGCCGATCTTGCGGTGGTCGCGTTTTTCGGCTTCTTCGATGCGCTGGATGTAGGCGGCCAGCTGCTTCTTGTCAGCCCAGGCGGTGCCGTAGATCCGTTGCAGTTGCTCGTTCTTCGCGTCACCGCGCCAGTAGGCACCGGACAGCTTGGTCAGCTTGAACGACTTGAGGAAACGCGTGTTCGGCACGTGCGGGCCACGGCACATGTCGACGTATTCTTCGTGGTAGTACAGGCCCATGGCCTGCTCGTCCGGCATGTCTTCCACCAGACGCAGCTTGTAGTCTTCGCCACGGGCGGTGAACACGTCGATGACTTCGGCGCGCGGCGTGACTTTCTTGATCACGTCGTAATCTTTCTCGATCAGCGCGTGCATGCGCTGTTCGATCGCGGCCAGGTCGTCCGGGGTAAAAGGACGCTCGTAGGCGATGTCGTAATAGAAGCCTTCGTCGATGACCGGGCCGATCACCATTTTCGCGGTTGGGTACAGCTGCTTGACCGCATGGCCAATCAGGTGCGCACAAGAGTGGCGAATGATCTCCAGCCCCTCTTGATCCTTGGGCGTGATGATTTGCAGGCTGGCATCGGCGGTGATCAGGTCGCTGGCGTCGACCAGCTTGCCGTCGACCTTACCGGCCACGGTGGCCTTGGCCAAGCCGGCACCAATGGATGCGGCGACCTCGGCTACGGAAACCGAATGATCGAATGAACGTTGACTGCCGTCGGGAAGAGTAATAGTTGGCATGGCGCCTCCTCTCCTAGTGGTGACCCCTACCAAAGGTCACGTGGGTTGGGATGAGCCAGTACAAGATCCAACACCAGGCCGTTCAGTGATGAACGCCTGCCTTACAGCGGCAGGAGCCTTTCGGCCAACCGATAATCGAACCAGAGTGACTGGAGTGAGCTAAAAAGAAACATGGCAAGGCGGCAATTGGCGCGCCCGAAATTAGCCAAGCGCAAGATGCTAGCACAGATGAACGGTCATCGCGCCGCTGCCGCCGTGCGTAAAGACAAATTCCGGCCTTTAATAGCTGCAAAAGTGAACTTGAGCTGTACGCAATGCCTCAAACCCACTGAGAATCGCCGTTCGTCCTCGACCCAAAGGAGCATCCCATGATGCGTTTCACCTCTACCCTCGCTCTCGCCGCTACCCTGAGCCTCCTTTCCCTCGGCGCGCAGGCTGCAGCCCCTTCCAACTGGCCAGCCGGTGCCCGTGACAGCTTCGTCAAAGATTGCACGTCTGCTGCCAGCCAGAACGTGGACGTCAAAACTGCCAAAGACCATTGCGAATGTGGCGCCGACAAAATCAACGCCGAATTGAGCACTGCAGAAATCAAGGAGCTGATGACTAACCAGAACGCCAGCCCCGAGCTTAAAAACAAAGCGGTGGCGGCTATTTCGTCCTGCAAAGTCGTGAAGAAAAAGTAAGATCGCGCGCTGATCAGACGGCCGTTTTGCTGGAAAAACAGCCTGAAAACTGCCATTTCTCACAAATTACGCAGCTTTTACGGCTTTTTTTACCAGCGAATATTTCACGCGAAAGCCCCGTAGATCGGGGCTTTCAGCTGAATCAGGGGCTAAACGCAACGCTATTGATTAGCAAACAATGCCTTGGGGGGGCTCCCAAGCCGAACATTTCGACTATGATAGCCCGGTGTGCCCAGTTGGCCTGAGCAGCACAGCACTACTGAAAATATATGTTTCTTGGAGATACACCATGTCTAATCGCCAAACCGGCACCGTTAAATGGTTCAACGATGAAAAAGGCTTCGGCTTCATCACTCCTCAAGGTGGCGGTGACGACCTGTTCGTACACTTCAAAGCTATCGAAAGCGACGGTTTCAAAAGCCTGAAAGAAGGCCAAACCGTTTCCTTCGTGGCTGAGAAAGGCCAAAAGGGTATGCAAGCTGCACAGGTTCGCGGCGAGTAATTCTCCGCTGAGCTAAAAAAAACCCCGTCCATGTGACGGGGTTTTTTATGGGCGCTGCAAAAGCCTGCTATCAGCCGCAGTTGACCCGCGTGATCACCAGGTTGTCATCAGTGTTCAGGTTCAGGCGGTCAGAACGGTATTCCAGGGTGATCATGTCGTTGGGCTTGAGAATACGCGCGTTCTGCGCACCTGCCCGGGTACGCGCCTGTTCCAGCAACTGGGGCGAGGCTTTCTGGCCGATGGTGAATTCGGCGGCCTGCGACTCACAGCGGCTATGACCAGCATCGGCCGCGGCGGCGTCTTTGGCTGGCTCAGAGGCACCCGGGGTGCTGCAACCCGCCAATGCGAGTGCTGCCAACAAAGTACCGAATGATGCGAGCTTCCAAGGCATGAAGCCTCCTATGATTAAAAATGGACAGAGATCGTGCGACAGCCAGCAAACGGATTGGTTTCAAGACGTAAACTGCCGCGGGGCAAGTCTGCCTGACTCTGGGCAGGCAATCGTCAGGTCAATCGTGACCAGATATGAACGCAATCAGTAGACGTCGATGTAATCAAACGGTGGCTTCGGCCAGTTCTGCTTCAACGCATTGAAAATCTGCATGACCCAGACTTCATCGCTGGCCGCTACGTTACCTACATAACCAGAGCCCTTGGCCCACGTCTCCAGGCGAAACAGCAACCCATCGATATCCACGCCGCCCACTGCAGCCCCTGAAGAGATGTAGGCGATGCCGCTCTTGGTCACGCGCAATTGCGTATGTTCATCATCACTGGCACTGGCAATCAGCTGGCGCACCGCCGCCAGGGTCAGGTTCTCGGGGTTGTTCAAGTCGATCTGCACGCGGTACTCCCCGGCAATTAAAACAGGCGCACAGTGTCGCACAGCGCCTTCTTCATGCCTAAGTAGCAGTGCCAAAAGCCGCGCAAAATGCTTAACTGCGCCCGTTAGAACCGCATTCCAGCGCACTGCCCAGCACTTTCAGCCCCGTGAGACATCCATGACCACCGTAACGCTCCAAGCCGATATCAAAGCCAAATGGCCCCAAGGGCAAAGCTCCTACAGCCCCGGAAGCCCTGAAGAGTTGGCGATCATCGGTATCGACCTGCTAGTGAAGGAACTGGGCACCCAAGCGGCACAAGCGTTCATCGGGCAGGTATTCGAAAAATACCCGGCCGATCATCCGGGGGCACAAGACCCCGGCCGCGAATAAGAACCGGCCGGCGAACGCCGACCGGCAAGCGTTTTACTTCAAGCGCGCCAGGCGCTCGGTCAGCAGATCGAAGAAGCCCTGGGCGTCGCCGTTCTCAACCCAGAACGCATTCTTCGGTTGTTTCAGGCCGTCGTACCAATCGACGATGGTCTGGCCGAAGGTCGGGCCTTCGCGGCTGTCCACCACCACATTGACCTCACGGCCACTGAACAGCGAAGGCTTGAGCAGGTAGGCGATGACAGTGGCGTCGTGCACCGGGCCGCCAGGGATGCCGTAGTGCTCCATGTCGCCCTTGACGTATTCATTGAGAATGTCGCCAACCACCTTGCTCGCATTGTTCTTCAGGTCGGCGATTTTTTTCAGCCGCGCTTCACTGGTCAGGACCTTGTGGGTCACGTCCAGCGGCAGGTAGGTCAGCTTGACGCCGCTCTTGAGCACAATCTCGGCCGCCAGCGGGTCGGCGAACAGGTTGAACTCCGCGACCGGCGTGATATTGCCGCCGTTGAAGTGCGCGCCGCCCATCACCACCAGTTCCTTGATGCCTTGGGTGATTTCCGGCGCCTGGGTCAGTGCCAGCGCCAGGTTGGTCTGCGGGCCAAGCATGGCGATGGTGATGCTATGGGGTTTGGCGGTGCTCAGGGTCTTGATCAGGTAGTCAACGGCATTGCCTTCGGCCAGGCCGTTTTTCGGCTCATGCACGGTGACTCCGGAAATACCTTCCTTGCCGTGGATGTTCTCGGCATAGATCGGCGTGCGCAGCAGCGGTTTTGGCGCACCGGCGTACACCGGGATTTCCTCGCGCCCTGCCCACTCGCGTGCCAGGCGCGCGTTACGGGAGGTTTTGTCCAAACGCACGTTGCCAGCAACGGTGGTCAGCGCGCGAATGTTCAATTCGTCCGGGGAGGCCATGGCAAACAGCAAGGCCACCACATCGTCGGCGCCAGGATCGGTGTCGATGATCAGGTCGATTTTTTCCGCCGCATGGGCGCTGGCAGCAGTGAGCGCGGACAAAAGCAAAACACTCCGAAACAGGTTTTTCAGGGTTGGGAGACCACGTTGCATAAAACACTCCTTGTCGTTGGGAACTCTAGAACGTTACGCCGGACACCAGCGCGATATTGCAGTAAGGCTGGCATTCACCGGTGCGCACCACGGCACGCGCCTTGCGACTGAGCTGTTTGAACTCTTCATGGCTGACCAGGCGCCGCTCGCCGAGGGCCGCCTGCTCAGTCAGGGTATTCAGCGCGGTCAGCGCAGGCGGTTGCTTGAGTAGGATTTCTTCCGCCAGGACGTGGCTTTCCACCTGCATTTCACTGAGCACAATGCCCAAGGTGCTGATGAAATCCGGGATGCCCTGGGTCAGTGCCAGGTCGATCAGTTCGACACCGGGCGGCACCGGCAGGCCAGCGTCGCCGATCACCAGGATGTCGCCGTGGCCCAGGGACGCGATCACGCGTGACAGGGCAATATTGAGCAGAGGGGTCTTTTTCATGAGGGCACAAAACCTTGTACGTCGTGCAGCGTAGGAATGGAGGGTTGCGCGCCGGCACGGGTCACCGACAGCGCGGCGGCGACCTGGCCAAAACGGATGGCCTCGGCTTCGCTCTTGCCAGCGGCCAGTGCTGCGGCGAAACCGCCGACAAACGTATCACCGGCTGCCGTGGTGTCCACCGCCCTGACTTTGGGCGCCACCAGGTGCTCAAACACCTGGCCGTCACTGAACAAGGCGCCCTGCGCGCCCAAGGTGATGATGACTTTACCGGCACCCGCCTGGATCAGTTGCGTCGCAGCGACCTTGGCACTGTCGAGGGAGTCGACCGTCACGCCGGTCAGTGCGCTGGCTTCGCTTTCGTTGGGAACCAGGTAATCAATCGAGGCGTACCATTCGGCCGGCAACGGCGCACTGGCGGGGGCCGGGTTGAGGATCACGGTTTTGCCCAGCTCGCGGCCACGCTTGAGGGCATAACCCACCGTGGCCATCGGCACTTCCAGCTGGCAGACGATGACTTCGGCCGCCTGCAACACGGCATCAAAGGCCTGCAACGAGGCGGGTGACAGCTCGCCGTTACTGCCGGCGACGATCACAATCGCGTTCTGACTGCTGTCATCCACCACGATCAACGCCACGCCGCTGGAGCCGTCCACCGTGCTGACCGCCTGGCAGTCGATACCTTCCACCAGCAACGCGTCGCGCAGCTGAGTGCCGTACGCATCGCTGCCGACGCAGCCGATCATCGCCACGTCAGCCCCCAGTCGTGCTGCCGCCACGGCCTGGTTGGCGCCCTTACCGCCGGGCACGGTGGAGAACGTCTGACCGATCAGGGTTTCACCGGCACGCGGCAACCGGCTCGCGCGGGTCACCAGGTCCATGTTCAAGCTGCCTATTACCACTACTTTTGCTGGCATACATCAGTACTCATCAATTCGGTTCAGCGGTATTGGGCAAACGTCCCGGCGACGGGCGCCGTCGACTCGCGCAACACAATGCTCGGCGTCACGATGCGTTGATCGATCGGCAGTTGGGGGCTTGCAATTCGTCGCAGTAACAGCTCGGCCGCCGTCTCGCCCAACTGCACGATCGACTGCCCGACCGTGGTCAGCGCCGGGTACACGTAACGGCCCATTTGAATGTCATCGAAGCCAATCACCGACAGCTCGCCTGGTACGCGGATATTACGCTCGGCGGCCGCACGCAGTACGCCGAAACCGATCATGTCGTTACTGGCGAAAATCGCGCTGGGCGGGTTTTGCGCCAGTAGCTGCACAGCCGCGGCATAACCGCCGGTACTGGTAAAGTCGCTTTCCTGGGTGCGATGGGCCGCCACGTCCACACCCGCCTCACGCAGCGCACGGTGATAACCCGCCAGGCGCATCTGCGCCACCCGGGTGTGGCTCGGGCCGCCAATGCAGGCGATATCCCGATGGCCCAGCTCAAGCAGGTGGCGGGTCGCCAGGTAGGCGCCCTCCTCGTGATCGATGCGCACCAGGTCGACATCAATGCCGTCCAGCGCCCGGTCGACAATCACCATCGGCGTGCGCACCGCGCTCAAGCCGGCGGCAAGGCCACTGTCATCGCCGCCCACCGAGGTCACGATCAGGCCATCGATACGCTTCTCCAGCAACACGCGCAAATAACTGCGTTGTTTTTCAGCATTGTCATCGGAGTTGCAGAGGATCACGCAGTAGCCGTTACGCTCGCAGTAATCCTCGATGCCCCTGGCCAGCTCCGCAAAATACGGGTTGAGGCTGTTGGGCACCAGCAGGCCGATGGTGGCCGTGGTCTTGGCCTTGAGCGAGCGCGCGACAGCGCTGGGCACGTAGTCGAGCTGCTTGATCGCCGCTTCGACCTTGATGCGTACCGGCTCGCTGACCGGGCGCGTCTTGTTCACCACATGCGACACCGTGGTGTAGGAAATACCTGCAAGCGCTGCCACATCCTTGATCGTTGCCATGGTTCAGCCCCGCCGACTGGCGCGCTGGCTGCGATAGGTGTCAAGGACCACGGCAATCACGATCACGGCACCGGTGATGATGCGCTTGGTGGGCTCCGTGGCACCGATCTGTGCCAGGCCAGCGGCCAATACCGAAATAATCAATACCCCGAAGAACGTGCTGATCACCGAACCGCGCCCGCCCATCAAGCTGGTGCCGCCGATCACCACCGCCGCAATCACTTGCAGCTCCAGGCCGGAGCCGGCATTCGGGTCGGCGGCTTCCAAGCGCGAGATCTGGAACAGTGCTGCTACACCAGCGAGCAGCCCCATCAGGCTGAACACCAGGATCTTGTAGGGCTTGGGGTTGATCCCGGCGAGGCGCACGGCCTCTTCGTTGGTGCCGATACCGATCAGGTAACGGCCGAACACCGTACGGGTGAGTACCAACTGCGCGGCGATGATCACCAGCAGGGCAATGATGAACGACGGCGAAATGCCGAAGGCAATCGGGTTGGACAGCCAGGCAAACGAATCACCGATATAGGCAGTGCGCGAGCCGGTCATCTGATACGCCACGCCACGGGCCATTTCCAGCACGCCCAGGGACACGATAAACGATGGAATCCGCCACGCCACGGTGATCGAGCCGGTAATGGTACCGGCCAGCGCCGCGCAGCCCATGCCCAGCACAGCCGCCGGCAATACGCTCCAGCCCCAGCTCAGAATTGCCACGCTGACGGCCGAGGCTGCCAGCGCCAGCACCGAGCCCACCGACAGGTCGATGCCACCGATGATCAGGATGAAGGTCATGCCCACCGCCAGCACCATCAGGTCCGGGATCTGGTTGGCCAGGGTGCTGAAGGTGTCATAGGACAGGAAGTGGTCGCTGAGCACCGAGAACAGCGCAATCATCGCCAACAGCGCACCCGCCAGCCCCAGGTAGGTGCCCAGGCCGTAGAAGTTGCCGCCAGTTTTACCGGGGGAAGTTGTTGTTTTCATGGGGTATCCCTAAGCACTGCGTCGTTGAGCAGCGCATCACGTTTCTGATAGCCAGCAAAGGCGGCAGCGAGCAATTCATCCTGGGTCCAGCTGTCACGCTCGAAGGTCTCGATCAGGCGCCCGGCGGACAACACGCCGATGCGGTCACAGATCAGCATGAGCTCACGCAGGTCGCTGGACACCACCACCAGTGCTTTGCCCTGGCGGGTCAACTCGCCGAGCAAGGCATAAATATCGAACTTGGCCCCCACGTCGATGCCGCGCGTGGGCTCGTCGAACAGCATTACCGAGCAATCACGCTCCAGCCAACGGCCGATCACGACTTTCTGCTGGTTGCCGCCGGACAGCTCGGACACCAATTGCGCCGGGCTGGAACTGCGAATGCGCATGGCGTCGATCTGACGCTTGGCCAAGGCAGTTTCATCACGACTGTTAACCACGCCGCCGCCGGAGATTTCCGGCATGTTACCCAGGGCAATATTGGCGCTGATCGACTGGGTCAGCAGCAGGCCTTCACCCTTGCGGTCTTCAGTGATCAAGGCGATGCCGTGACCCACGGCGTCGACTGGCGAGCGAATGCTTACCACTTGGGCCGGCGAGCCCAGGGCAACGGTGCCACTGTCGGCAAGGTCGGCGCCAAAGATCAGGCGCAGCAGCTCGGTGCGACCGGCGCCGATCAGGCCAGAGATGCCGTAGATCTCACCGGCACGTACTTCAAAGGACACGTCGCGAACCTTGTCCGAACGGGTCAGGCCCTTCACCGTCAGGGCCGGGCCGCCGATGCTGCGCGGGCCGAGGTCCATGTGTTCGCCCAGCTCGCGGCCGACCATCAAGGTCACCAGTTGCTCGCTGTTGTAATTGGCCATCGGCTCGACGCAGACCAGCTTGCCGTCACGCAGTACCGCAATGCGTTGGGCAACACGGGCCAGTTCTTCGAGCCGGTGCGAAATATAAATGATCGCCACGCCTCGGGCCTGCAGGCGGGTGATTTGTTCAAACAGCATCTCGACTTCACGGGCAGTGAGCATCGCCGTGGGTTCATCGAGGATCAATACGTGGCAGTCGCCGATCAGGTTACGGGCAATCTCGACCATTTGCTGATGCCCGATACCCAGGCTGCCGACCAGGGTGTCCGGGTCGATGGCGTCCAGGCCGACCTGGGCCATGGCCTCGATCGCCGCTTTGCGCAATTGCTTGCGGCTGATCCAGCCACCGTGGTTCGGCAGGTTATCCAGGAACAGGTTTTCGGCCACGGTCAGCGTTGGCAGCAGGTTAAGTTCCTGCATGACCATACGCACGCCCAACTGCTCAGCCTGGGTGCGGCTGCCTGGGCGGTAGTCCTGGCCGTTGAACTGCATGTGCCCGGTAGTCGGCGTGACCAGCCCGCCGATGATCTTCGACAAGGTACTTTTGCCTGCACCGTTTTCGCCGGTGAGCGCCAGCACTTCCCCGCGATTGAGCGTGAGGGTGATGTCGGACAAAACCGGTTGGGCATAGGTCTTACCGATACCGCTGACCGAGAGGACAGCGTTCGGGGCGGAAGATGACATAGGAAAATCTCCAGGCGCCCGCTCAGGACGAGCGGGCGCTGTTGGGTGCAGCCAGGATTACTTCTTGAGGACGAGTTCGACCGGGGTTTCGATCACGCCATCCTGGGCATCGACTTTCTCACCCTTGACCAGCTTGAGCGCGTTCTGGATACCGAACACCGCTTGCTGGGCCGCGGCCTGGTCGGCAGTCGCCAGCACGCGGCCATCCTGCAGCATAGGCTTGATGGCTTCGATATTGTCGTAGCCCACTACCAGGACTTTGCCGGCCTTGCCCGCCGCACGCACGGCGGAGACAGCGCCCAGGGCCATGTTGTCGTTACCGGCCAACAATGCCTTGAGATCCGGGTATTCGCTCAGCATGGCGGACGCCACTTTCTGGCCCTGGTCGATTTCCCAGTTGCCGGATTGGGTGGAGACGATCTTCATGCCGGCAGCATCCATCGCATCCTTATAGCCTGCGGTGCGCTGCTGGGCATTGGTGGTGGTCGGCACGCCTTCGATGATGCCAACTTTGTCACCGGCAGCCAGCTGCTTGGCCAGGTAGTCGCCCACCAGCTTGGAGCCTTTGCGGTTGTCGGGGCCTACGAAGGGGATGTCGAGGTTTTTGCTTTTCAGCACGCCTGGGTCCAGGCGGTTATCGATGTTGACGACCTTGATGCCGGCATCGGAGGCTTTCTTCAACACCGTAACGAGCGCCTTGGAGTCAGCCGGGGCGATGACGATAGCGTTGACCTTGGCGAGGATCATCTGGTTGACGATATCAATCTGCGCACTGGTATCGGTTTCGTTCTTGATCCCGTTGGTGATCATGTCGAAATCGGCGGCGTGGTCTTTCTGGTACGCCTTGGCACCGTCTTGCATGGTGACGAAAAATTCGTTGGCGAGGGATTTCATGACCAGGCCGACCTTGGGTTTGGCGGCCTCATCAGCAAATGCAGAAGAGAGAGGTAAAGCGGCGGATGCGGCAGCAAGCACAGCGACAGCAAGAAGACGTCCAGCGAATGGCAGCTTCATGGGTTCACTCCGATCTTATGATTATTGTGAGCAACGCTTGCGCTCGTGAAACATCTCGCAAACGTTTGCGTTATTCAAACTATGAGAACCTTGTCGAGATTTGTCAACGGTAGAAAACAGCCTTTCATCCAAGCCCTGTAGCCCTCCCTGCCCCCAGCCTCATGCGCCGAGGTGATTAAACATCGCACTCCCGCAGTCGTTCTCTAAAACGACAGCTGTGAAGCCTCCGCCACTGGCGCCTCACGAGAATCCCGTAAGAGTTTTCGGACAACCGAACGAAAAACTACTCCATTGTTCGGAAAGCCGGACAGAAACCTTCGCGAACAGTTTATATGCACATTTAAAATTGTTTTAAATCAATGAGTTAATTCGTAAACGCTAACACCCTGAGCTTGGTACAAATCCTGCTCTTTCTCAGCACCTCGAGCGTTCAGAACCGCCCGGGTGTTCTAGATGAACCTGCTACAGCACTCATCAAAAACCAGAGAGAAAAATAATGAAATCTGCACTGAAGACTTTTGTTCCGGGCGCGTTGGCCCTCCTGCTGCTGTTCCCCGTTGCCGCCCAGGCAAAGGACGTTGAAACCAAGACCAAGCTCTCCAACGTGGTGATCCTCGCCACGGGCGGCACCATTGCCGGCGCTGGCGCCAGCGCAGCCAACAGTGCCACTTACCAGGCGGCCAAAGTCGGCATCGAGCAATTGATCGCCGGTGTTCCTGAGCTTAGCCAGATCGCCAATGTGCGCGGCGAGCAAGTGATGCAAATTGCGTCCGAAAGCATCAACAACGAAAACCTGCTGCAACTGGGTCGTCGCGTCGCCGAACTGGCTGACAGCAAGGACGTGGACGGCATCGTGATCACCCACGGCACCGACACCCTGGAAGAAACCGCCTACTTCCTGAACCTGGTGGAAAAAACCGACAAGCCCATCGTGGTCGTCGGCTCCATGCGCCCAGGCACCGCCATGTCGGCGGACGGCATGCTCAACCTGTACAACGCCGTGGCCGTGGCCGGCAGCAAAGACGCACGCGGCAAAGGCGTGCTGGTGACCATGAACGACGAGATCCAGTCGGGTCGCGACGTCAGCAAGATGATCAACATCAAGACCGAAGCGTTCAAGAGCCCATGGGGCCCATTGGGCATGGTGGTTGAAGGCAAATCCTATTGGTTCCGCCTGCCTGCCAAGCGTCACACCATGGATTCCGAGTTCGACATCAAGAACATCAAGAGCCTGCCGGATGTTGAAATTGCCTACGGCTACGGCAACGTGAGTGACACCGCCTACAAGGCCCTGGCCCAGGCTGGCGCCAAAGCCATTATCCATGCCGGCACCGGCAATGGTTCGGTGTCGTCCAAGGTAGTCCCTGCCCTGGTGGAATTGCGCAAGCAAGGCGTGCAGATCATTCGCTCTTCCCACGTGAATGCCGGCGGCATGGTGCTGCGCAATGCCGAACAGCCTGACGACAAGTACGACTGGGTCGCTGCCCTCGACCTGAACCCACAGAAAGCCCGCATCCTGGCAATGGTCGCCCTGACCAAGACCCAAGACAGCAAAGAGCTGCAACGGATGTTCTGGGAATACTGATTCCTGGTGACACCTCGGCAGGGGCGGACTTTCCCGCCCCTGCCCTCCCCGCAACGCCTCCGATAGCCCCCCCTTCGCCCTACACCAAACTGCCTGAATCGCTGTCAGACGAACTTGTTGAAATTTAAGCAGTTGCGAAATCGCCCACAGTTAAATACTGTATGTGCGTACAGCTTATTAAGGAATACTCCGTGGCAAAGTCCTCTTCCGCAGCGCCAACCCCGCCTGATGCCTACGCACGCCTGGCGATTCGTGTGCAAAAGATCATCAATTCGACCAACGCCCAAAAAGCCAAGGCAGCCTTGATCTTCCGCTTGCCGGACGAACCGGAGGATGAATGGGCGCGCTTGCTGGAAGAAATCGCCGAGAACGACAACGTCACCCTCGCCTATCGGGACGATGGCGGCGTGCAGATTTTCTGGGTTGTGCCGAAGGAAGATTGACTCGATGTATGTCCGTTTTATCGCGGTGTGCTGCCTGTTATTTGCCGTCACCGCTCACGCCCAGGCGCCTCGCACATTCAGCGAAGCCAAGAAGATCGCCTGGAAACTTTATGCCCCACAATCCACCGAGTTCTATTGCGGCTGCAAATACACCGGCAACCGCATAGACCTGAAAGCCTGTGGTTACATCCCGCGCAAAAACGCCAGCCGCGCCGCGCGTATCGAGTGGGAGCACATTGTTCCGGCCTGGCAGATCGGGCATCAGCGCCAGTGCTGGCAGAACGGTGGGCGCAAGAACTGCACGCGCCATGATGACGTATTCAAGCGCGCCGAAGCGGACCTGCACAACCTGGTGCCGAGCATCGGCGAGGTCAATGGTGACCGTAGCAATTTCAGTTTTGGCTGGCTGCCAGTGCAAAGCGGTCAGTACGGTTCATGCCTGACCCAGGTGGACTTCAAGGCCAAGAAGGTCATGCCACGCCCGTCCATCCGTGGAATGATCGCGCGCACCTATTTCTACATGAGCAAGCGGTATGGCTTGCGCCTGTCCAAGCAAGATCGCCAGCTGTACGAAGCCTGGAACAAGACCTACCCGGTGCAGACATGGGAGCGTCAGCGCAACCAGACCGTTGCATGCGTGATGGGGGCTGGCAATGAGTTTGTCGGGCCGGTAGACCTGAAAGCCTGCGGTTGAAAATGGGCGGAGCTGCCGCCCATTCAGCTCGTTACTGCGCGACGTTGTGCTCGATGATCTCCGACACGGTGTCGGTTTTCTTGGCTCGCGCCATCTTTTCGTTCAGCAGCGTCTGCTTGGCCTCGGCCTCGGCCTTGGTTGCAAAAGGCCCCAACAGCACTTCGTCCTTGCCGTCTGTTTTCACGATATAAAAATTGAAACCATGTTCGAGCAGCCACGCCGTAAGGTCGGTGATTGCCTGCAACTTGTGGTCCGGCGGGCCAACCCGAATATCCCATTCCTGGGCGGCAATCGCGCCGGTTTGTGGCTGGCTTTCGGTCACGGCAGGCCTGGCCTTGGGGGCGTCGACCGGTTTACCTTCACCGCAACCGGCCAATGCCAACACCGCAATTGCCATCGCTACTTTACGCACAGCCCTGCTCCTTTAAGGATAAAGAGGCAACTTTATCATTCACTGTCTATTCTGGCCGTCATAAACGTTGGCTTAAACAATGCGAATGATGTATCGCAGACCTGTATGATGCCGCCATGGGAATTAATGCCGCCTCTATGCGTCCTAAAAGAGGCAGTCACAGGGAAGCGCTTAGCAGTAAGCTACACACATCTGACATCTGCCCTGTCTGAAACATGTGTCCTTAAAAGTAATCAAGGAGAAGTCCATGCTTATACTCACCCGCAAAGTCGGTGAAAGCATAAACATCGGTGATGACATCACGATCACCATCCTGGGCGTCAGCGGCCAGCAAGTACGAATCGGCATCAACGCACCTAAGGATGTTGCCGTGCATCGCGAGGAGATCTACCAGCGCATCCAGGCCGGCCTGACTGCTCCGGACAAAAACCAGACGCCTTGAAGCACCTCAGTAGCCAGCCCTTTCGTTCACTGTAACGGCTGGCGAAAACCCTTCGAACTGCTCCTGTAGTTTGTTGCATGATCGAGGTCGTTAATGTGTTCATCTTCGCGCCAAGATGAAACTGCTTTAACGCCCGGAACTTGTCGCACCCTTCGCAGCCAAATCATCTGACCGATACCTTGCCATCCGAGTGCGCTCAGGAGCACGTCGATGAGGCCTACCACTGCGCAGCCGTTTACCTCCATGTCCTGGACGATCACGCTATTGATCGGGCTGGTCTTTGTGGGGTTGGAATATGGCCTGATGCTTGAAATCGAAGGTACGGGTTTCGCCAGCCGCCATTCCTGGCTGGATCTGGCGTTCGTGCTGGGTGGCTACTTGTTTATGTTCTGCCTTAAACCCATCCAGAAGGCCATACAGCGTAAAATGTGCCGGAAAATAGCTCACAAGGCAGCCCGTTGACGGCCAACTATTGGCTAACAGATCGCCGGTATTTACACCGTCGCAACACCGCCTATGCTTTGCTTTGCCCAGTCACACAATGGTGCTGAAGCAGATGGACACCCTGACTAAAACCCAAATCGAATCTGAGCTGGCAGCCCGCCTGCCCAGCTACAAAGTCGACTGTACATTGCATGCCGACGGCACCCTCTCGGCGGTGCTCAGTGGGCCGGAAACCGACCATTTCGCAATTACCGGGATCGTGCGTGCGCATTATCGCGGTGCCGAAGCAATTGCTCGACTGGCGAATGAAATTCTCAGGGAGATGGTGCTGTCACGCCAGGGAATGAGGAATGATCGGATACACCCGCCGCCCTCTTCCGACCCTTGCGAACAAGGCCGAGACCGCTAGCAGACTCGGCTTTTTCCTGTCAGCCCAACGCGCTGTGCACGCACAGCAAGCCATCATTTGTGCGCTGCGCCCGTAATTGTTCATACCCGTCAATCGAAGGGTGTTCAGTGAGCATGGGCTTGAGGTGTGTGGATGTCACCACCATCACATCCGCCCCGGCCGCCTCTGCGGCACGAATACCCACCGGCGCATCTTCAAAGACCAGGCAGTCCTGCACCGGCACGCCCAGGCGCTGTGCCCCCAGTACATAACAGGCGGGGTCCGGCTTGCCGACGGCGACATCCTCAGCGGTAACCAGCACCGCCGGCGGCGTGATACCGGCCGCTTGCAGTCGACGCAGCGCCAGTTCCCGGGGCGCCGAGGTGACCAACGCCCATTGAGCGCCGGGCAAGCTGTTCAGAAAGGCAACGGCCCCATCAATCGCGACCACACCCTCTACGTCATTCAGCTCAGCCTCGGTAATCCACTGCGCCTCGACCTCAGGGTCGACGCCGGGCAGTGCCTGGCGCGTGATGGTATCGATCGCGCGGGCGCCGTGAATAGTGGTCAGAAAAGCCGCCACATCCAGGCCATGGCGTTCAGCCCAGATACCCCACACCCGCTCGGCAGCCGCAATGGAGTTGAGCAGAGTGCCGTCCATATCGAACAGAAAGGCGCGGTAACCGCGGGCAAAGATGGCTGAACCTCGGATGGACACTGCGGGGGTTCCTCGTGGGCTGTAACAAGTAATGGGCACGATGCAATCTACGGATCGCCTCGGCGCTTGTAAACGCTGCCAATCAATCGATTGCATTACAGCTTTGTAATCAAGCTGTAAGTCTGGAGCCCCGCCTCACTTCATACAGTGGAGTCGTCAGTCACCCACACCGGTTGACGCCACTTCTCACTGATGAAAAGGGTCCACCCATGAAACCTGCAAGCAAACTCTGCCTGATCGCCGCCAGCCTGCTGATGCTGGGCACCGGCACCGCCATGGCCGCTACCGTCGCCCCCATCAAAGCCAATAACGTGGTGTTGGTGCATGGCTCCTGGGCGGACGGGTCGAGCTGGTCCGAGGTCATCACCCGCCTCCAGGCCGCTGGCCTGCACGTGACCGCCGTGCAAAACCCGCTGACTTCGGTCGCCGACGATGTTGCCGCCACCAACCGCGTGCTGGACCAACAGGACGGCCCTACGGTGCTGGTCGGCCATTCCTACGCGGGTAGCGTGGTAAGCGACGCCGGGGTCAACCCGAAAGTCAGTTCACTGGTGTACGTGGCCGCTCGTGCACCGGACGCCAATGAAGACTTTGTCGCACTCTCGGCCAAGTACCCGACCATGCCTGTGCGCGCTGGCGTGGAAGATCACGACGGGTACCTCACGCTGAGCCAGGACGCGTTCCTCAAGTACTTCGCCGCCGACGTCCCCCACGCCAAGGCGCTTGAGCTGTACGCGGTGCAGCAACCCATCACCAAGACCCTGTTCAGCGGCCGCACCGTGAATGCCGCCTGGCACACCAAGCCGTCCTGGTACGCCGTATCGACCAATGACCAGACCATCAACCCGGATCTGGAACGCTTCCTCGCCAAGCGCATGCACGCCAGCACCATCGAACTGCCATCGAGCCACTTGTCGCTGGTTTCCCACGCCAAGGAAATCACCGACCTGATCCTCGAAGCGTCCGGCCGCCAGCCTTAAGCCGCTGCATTACAAACTTGTCATCAACCTGTTGGTTGGCTGTTCGGGGCGCCTGGTTACTGTGAATTCACTGCCACGACCGGGCAGCCAACCCTTAAAGAGAGATACCGCCATGAAACTGTTTATCTTCGGCTTTGCCGCGTTGTTTGCTACTGGTTCCGTGTTTGCTGGCGAACCCGTGATCCACGATAAAACCGGCTTTTTCGTACACCTGGATGTCGCCAAGGTACTGTCCAGCACCGACACCTACGGCCAGTGCGGCATTGTCCCGGCGCAACTCAACTACCTCGACAGCCAGGGCCGCGAACACGTGCTGGACTACCAGGTGCAAGGCATGGGTTGCGCCAGTGACAATTGATCCGGCTACACTTGCGCCACGTATTGAGACAGGGCACTTGCCATGAACATCCTCGTAGTCGAAGACGAACCCAAGGCCGGCAATTACCTGCTTAACGGCCTGCAGGAACTGGGTTACTCCGTGAGCCTGGCCCGGGATGGCGTGGACGGGTTGCACCAAGCGCTGGAAACACCGTTCGACGTGATCGTGCTGGATGTGATGATGCCGAAAATGGACGGCTGGGAAGTGCTGCGCCGCCTGCGCAAGGAAGCTGATACACCGGTGCTTTTTCTCACTGCCCGCGATGACATTGCCGACCGCATCAAGGGCCTCGAACTGGGCGCCGATGATTACCTGATCAAGCCCTTCTCCTTCGCCGAACTGGTCGCGCGCCTGCGCACCCTGACCCGCCGCGGCCCAAGCCGGGAAGAGGAACAACTGCAGATCGCCGATTTGCACATCGACGTGCTCAAACGCCGCGTCACCCGCGCCGGTACACGCATCACCCTGACCAACAAGGAATTCGCCTTGCTGCACCTGTTCGCCACGCACCAGGACCAGGTGCTGTCCCGTTCGCTGATCGCGTCGCGGGTGTGGGACATGAACTTCGACAGCGACACCAACGTGGTGGACGTGGCCGTGCGGCGCCTGCGCCTGAAAATCGACGACCCGTTCCAGCTCAAACTGATCCACAGCGTGCGGGGCATCGGCTACCGCTTCGATACCCAGCCATGAGCCACCGCCGCCACTATTCGCTGACCCTGCGCCTGGCGCTGATCTTCGCCTTGTTGGCGTTCGCCCTGCTGGCCACCCTGGGCGTGGCGCTTTACCGCGAGCTTGAGCGCGAACTGATCAAGCGTGATGACGCCGCGCTGATCTATCGCGCCGACCAATTGCGCAACCTGCTCAACGACAGCAACACCCTGGACTTGATCAAGACCAAGCCGGAGCTGTTTCAAAACATGTTGGGCAACAGCGAATCAGTGCTGAGCATCGCCGCGCCCGGGCAGAAGCCGTTGCTACTGGTGAACCCGGGCAATATTGAAATGCCCTCGGTGCCGCCCGTTCCCAAAGACCATGAGCTGGGCTTTGCCGACGTGCACCATTTGCCCGGCATCAATGGCGTGCCCTTCGCCACCGTGGCCGCGTCCATCGACTCCGGTGACCTGGGTAGCCTGCAAGTCACCACCGGGCGCCTGATGACTGAGCGCACCGCCATGCTCGCCAGCTATCGCTTGAGTGTGTTTTTCCTCGCCAGCATCGCTGCGGTCATCCTCGCGGTGGTGAGTTACCTGCTGGTACACCGTGGCCTGGTGCCGCTGCGGCGCCTGGCCGCGCACACCCAAGGCATTGGCGTGGGCAACCTGGCGGAGCGTCTCGACAGTCGCGGCGCACCCAAAGAGCTGCTGCCGATGATCGACTCTTTCAACACGATGCTCGAACGCCTGGCCAAGGGGTTTGTGCAACTGGGCCAAGTGTCCACCGACATGGCCCACGAATTGCGCACACCGATCAATAACCTGCTGGGTGAAACCCAGGTCGCCCTGCAACAGCAGCGCAGCATCGAGAGCTATCAGCAACTGCTGGCGTCCAACGTCGAAGAGCTGGAGCGCCTGGCGCGGATGCTCGACAACATGCTGTTCCTGGCCCGCACCGACCCGGCCAGCGCCTTGCGCCAACGCCAGGAACTCAGTGCCGCCGATGAAGTAGAACGCATCGCCGACTACTTTGAAGGCTTGGCGAGCGATGTGGATATCCGCATTCAGGCCGAGGGCGAAGGCGTGATCTGGGCCGAACCGATGTTGCTGCGCCGGGCCCTGGCCAACCTGTGCGCCAACGCCATCAAATATGGCGCACCGCGCTCAGAACTGGTGATCCAGGCGGTTCCGGATACCGAGGGTATCTACCTGAAGGTGAGCAACCAAGGTGAAACCATTGCAGCCGAGCACCTGCCGCGCCTGTTCGAGCGCTTTTATCGGGTGGATGAGTCTCGGGAACGTTCGGCCCAGTCCAACGGGTTGGGCCTGTCAATCGTGGCGACCATCATGCAGTTACATAACGGGCGCTATGGTGTGAGCAGCGAGGCCGGGGTGACGTGTTTCGAGTTGTTCTTCCCACGGAGGGAAGACTGAGCAGCCAACTCCTGGTGTTATTTTGCAAAGGTTTACCTGTGCCCACAGACCCGAACTCGCTCTATCTTTGCGCTGAACATCCCGTCTCAAGGCTGAGTCGGCAAACGCAAATAAGGAGACTCATGCGTGGAAATACACCTAGGTGTACTGGAAAAGGGGCTGGCGGAAATGAAAGAGAAGCTGATCGCCGTTTCGAGCAGGGCAGATTCCATGGAAAAGCACTTTGCAACAAAGGCGGATCTTACGACCACCGAAGTTAACCTGATCAAATGGTACGTGGCGACGGCATTCGCCATGACCGGCCTGGCCTGCGCCATCACCTTCGGGCTCACCCGACTGTTTGCGACCTGAGGCGGCTTAGGCAGGTCAGCTGACCTGCCCACCCGTTTCTGCTACATCCACGCAGGTTTGCCAAGCTGTCAGCACAGCCACCCGTAACCCATCGACAAGGGTGGCCAGCGCCATCGAAGGCTGCCCCGAAACAACCACCTGTTCCGGCAGGTACGGCACATGGATAAACCCGCTGCGCACGCCCGTGGTGGCCAGTGCGTGCTGCAACAGGTAAAACACCTGGTTGCACACAAAGGTACCCGCTGTCTGCGAAACCGAAGCTCCGATCCCCGCCTCGCGCACGGCCTTGACCATCGCCTTGATCGGCAGCGTCGTGAAGTAAGCCGCCGGGCCGTCGGCCACCACGGGCGTATCGACCGGCTGCGCGCCCAGGTTGTCGGGGATGCGCGCGTCATTCACGTTTATCGCCACGCGCTCGAAGGAAATCACACTGCGCCCCGGCCCCAACCCGGTGGCAATCACCATGGCAGGTTGCAACTCATCGATCAGCCGGGTCAGGCACTCGCCCACCGTGGCAAACGCACAGGGCAGTTGGCGCGCCACTACCTGCAGATCAGCGGCCAATTGCACGCCATCCAACTGGCGAACCGCCTCCCAGGAGGGGTTTATCAGGTCTTGATCAAAGGGCTCGAACCCTGTCAGCAGTACGGTTTGCATCTTGGCCTCACATCAACAGGTAAAGCAGCACAATATTGACCACCAGCATCATCAACGCGGTCGGCAACTGGGCCTTGATCACCGCGTTCTTGTCTGGCAACTCCAGCAATGCCGCCGGTACGATATTGAAGTTGGCGGCCATCGGCGTCATCAGCGTGCCGCAGTAACCCGAGAACATGCCGATCGCCGCCATGACGGCCGGGTTACCCCCGTAGATCCCCACCAACACCGGCACACCGACACCGCCAGTCATCACCGGGAACGCCGCGAAACCATTGCCCATGATCACCGTAAACAGTGCCATGCCCAACACATAGACCATCACCGCAACCAGCTTGAAATCCAGGTTGATATAGGTGGTGGTGACGTGCGCCACAGCCGTGCCAACTCCAGCTTCGTTGAACAGCAGGCCCAGCATCGCCAGCATCTGCGGCAACACCATGGCCCAGCCCAAGGCTTCGGTCAGGCGTCGAGATTCGCGCAAGGCCTGCACCGGCGTGTCACGGGTCAACCAGCACGCCAGGCCAAGGGCAATCAGGCAACCAATGCCGAGGGAGACGAAGGTGGTGTTTTTCGGGTCCAGCAGCGGTACGCCGCCGATCTCGGTGTGCTTGAGCAATACCGAGCCGATCACCGTGGTCAGCGGGATGGCCAACGCCGGGATGAACAGTTTATGCCCCAGGCGCCCGGCACTGGCGCGGGCAGCCTTGTCATGCAGTTCGGCATGCTTGCCACGGCCGACACCGCCGAAACCGGCAATCAACGCCATCACGACCACGCCCGCACCGATGGCCACCGAGGGCAGGCGCTCGCCGACCAGGAACGGAATAGCGAACAGCAGCCAGAACAAGGCGCTCGACCAGCGTTTGGGATGGGTTCGGTCCAACAAGATCATGCCAGCAGTGATCAGCAACAAAACACCAGCCAGCCAGTACAAGTATTGAATGGAGATGATCATTGCGCAGCCTCCGCGGGAGTGGCGACGGGCATCATCTCGCGGGTCAGCCGCCGGTCGAATCGATGCAGGCGAATGGCGTGGATGATAAACGCGCAGATCGCCGTAGGAATGCCCCACACCGCAATGTGCAGCGGCTCCACATCAATCCCCGAGCCCAACAGGAAGGTGTGCATCAGCGCAATCGCACCAAAGGCGACGAAAATGTCCTCACCAAAAAACAACCCGACGTTGTCGGTGGCGGCACACATGGCCAGCACCTTGTGGCGCAGCTTGTCCGGCAGTTTCCCGTAGCGTTTTTCCGCTGCGCCCTCGGCCATCGGTGCCAGCAGCGGGCGCACCATCTGCGGATGCCCGCCCAGGCTGGTCAAGCCCATCGCGGCCGTGGATTCGCGCACAAACAGATACATGATCAGCAAGCGCCCCACCGTGGCACGCTCAAACCGCGCAATCCAGTTCTGCGCATGCAGGCGCAGGCCATGGCGCTCGAGCAAGCCGATGACCGCCAGAGGCAACAACAGAATCAATTGCAGGGCACGGGTTTGAAGGAAACCATCACCCATGGTGGCGAGGATTTTTTCCAGCGGGAAGTGGGCGGCGAACCCGGTGGCGATAGCGGCGGCGGTGACCACCAACAACGGATTGAAGCGCAAAACAAAGCCAACCACGATCACAAGTACGCCGATCAACGGCCATAAGTTCACAACAGTTTGCATGGCGGAAAGGTCCTTTGGTGCGCGCTGCGGCGCCATTACAGCAGGATGTGAACAAAAGGCTCACAGCAGGAAGTGGCGTGCAGTCGGCTCGGTTTTTTTATTGTTGACCCGGAAGGTCGAGCGTCAGTGGCGGCAACTTTGCTGCCTGGGGGCGGGAGGTGTCCAACAAGAAAAATTGTTGCTGCGGACCAATAAATTTTGTGGGGGATTGAAGGGGGGAGCCTGACACGAGGCGCGTATCTGGGCGATGTCGGTTTATAGCGTGCGGGGCGGGAGCGCCCCGCGCGTCATACCAAGCGCTTCTGGAAAAAATGCCGCTGATGGCCCGGAGGGTAATCGGCGATATGCCCAAACTCACTGAAGCCCAGCTTTCGATAAAACCCAGGGGCCTGGAAGCTGAACGTGTCCAGCCAGATCCCCGTGCAACCCTTTTGCCGAGCCAACGCTTCAGCCGCATTCATCAAGCGGGTACCCGTGCCTTGAGTACGCAGCGCGTCTGGAATGCTCAGTAGCTCGATAAACATCCACCCATAGTAAATCTTTCCATACAGACCACCGACCACCTCTTGGGTGATGGGATCACGCAGTAAAATCCCGACGGTTTCAAACCCCATTGCGCCGGTGTGGCTGAGGTTATACGCCCGCAATGGCTTGCGGATCGCCTCGAGCTCGTGTTCGGATACGTTGAACGACACTTCCATTTCCATCACCAACTCCATCTCCATGCGCTGCGTTAAACATCGCCCAGTATGGCTGTATAAATGCAAAAAGGGCCAACCCCGCGGTTGACCCTCCTGCCACACACCTGCCTTCGTTAAAGCTGTTTGGCGGTCTGCCGCGACACTTCCTGAAGGTTCTCCTCGGTGATTTTCTTCCAGTCCTTTTCCATCACCACCTGCATGCTCTGGTTTTGCAGGGTAACCACGTCAAACGTCTTCGCCCCTGGTGCTTCGATACGCAGAAGCGATTTGCTGCTGACGTCAACAGTGAAGAAACCCGGAGTAAACCACGACCAGAATTCGACGATATGCACCTTCACCTTAGTATCAGCAGCACTTGGTTCGGTGACGACTTCATAGCCCGCTTGCTGGTAGGCCGAGGCTACCGACTGATTGACCAATTGCGAAAGGGTGCGGCCTGACGGTAACAACACATCGCCGAGCGCCATGCCGTAGCCATTACGCTTGCGGGCGATAGCGCGCTCGGTAATGGATTTATCGGTGACTTCGTCATTTTTCAGCGATGGCGTTGCCGGGCTACGCGGGCTTATCTGGAAGACCCGCTCATCCACCGTACTGATCAACACCTTCTTGCCATTGCTCGCAGTAGCCGGCACGTTTCCCGGCGGTACAAAGTTGACCTCAACCTCCGACCGGCTGGTGACACACCCCGCCAGCATCATCAACGCCGCAATCCCCACCGCTAAACGAACACGCATACCAACACTCCCTATCGCCATCATGGCTCGACCGGATATCGGCCGAAGGCAATTGTACAGAGATGATGGCATTTCGGCATCGCCGACATTTTAATCAAAAAGCCTGCCCCGACACGTGTACGTTCCAGCCTGAACCGGTATCGTCAAAGGCCAGCGACCTTATCGGAACAAGGGGCAGCACCGGTGACCTCTCCCGCCACACCCACCGCCGAAACCGGCCTCAACCTGCACACTCGGCTGATCGCCCTGGTGGTCGCCGTGACCTTCTTCATGGAGAACCTCGACGCCACGGTCATCGCCACCGCGCTGCCGACCATGGCGACGGCCTTCGGCGTAACCCCGGTGGACATGAACATCGGCATCACCGCCTATATTCTCGCCGTGGCGATCTTCATACCGCTGTCCAGCTGGGTCGCAGACCGCTTTGGTGCGCGCCGGGTATTTGCCGGCGCGATCGTCGTGTTCACCCTCGCCTCGCTGCTCTGCGGGCTCAGCCAAAGCCTCGAGATGTTCGTGTTCGCCCGGGTGCTGCAAGGCATCGGTGGGGCGCTGATGGTGCCCGTGGGACGCCTGGCGGTGCTGCGCAATACGGATAAGAAAGACTTGGTCAAGATGATCGCGATCATCACCTGGCCCGGCCTGGTAGCGCCGATTCTCGGGCCATTGGCCGGTGGGCTGATCGTCACCCATGCCTCGTGGCCGTGGATCTTCTATGTGAACCTGCCGCTGGGCCTGTTGGCGTTGCTCGCCGCTTTGTGGCTGGTGCCTGAAGGCCGTGAAGCGCAGGTGCGCAGGTTCGACGCAAAGGGTTTTGTACTGCTGGCAGGTGCGTGCGTGGCGCTGTTGGGCGGTCTTGAGTGGCTGGGCAGCAGGGCCGACGAAATGCTCATCCCGGGCCTTGCGCTGGTCGCGGCGGGCATCGTGCTGGCGGTATGGGCCGTGCACCATTGCCGGCACCACACCGAGCCGTTGTTGCCGCTGGAAACCCTGTCCATCAATACCTTCCGCGTGAGTATTTATGGGGGCTCGCTGTTTCGCCTGGCCATCAGTGCCTTACCGTTTCTACTGCCGTTGCTGTTTCAGGTCGCCTTTGGTTTATCCCCGGTGGATGCGGGCTTACTGGTGCTCGCGGTATTTGCCGGCAACCTGGCGATGAAACCCTTCACCACTGCCATCATGCAGCGCTACGGTTTTCGTAAGGTGTTGCTGGTGAATGGGGTGATTGGCGTGGTGTCGATTGCGGCGTGTGCACTGTTTACCGCACAAACACCCTTTGCGCTGATCGCAGCCGTGTTGTTTGTGGGCGGGTTGTCACGTTCGATGCAGTTTACCTGCTACAACTCGATCGGCTTCGCGGACGTGCCCAAACCACGCATGAGCGAGGCATCGGCGCTGTTCAGCATGTCGTTCCAGCTGGCCATGGGGATGGGTGTGACGGTTGCGGCGCTGTTGCTGCGGGCGTCCATGAGCGTGCAGGGGCACGAAATTCAGGCGCAGGCGGCGGATTTCCGCGTGGCGTTTGTCGGGGTCGCGTTACTGGGGGTGTTGGCGCTGGTGGATGTGTATCGGTTGCCGGCGGCCGCCGGGGAGAGTGTGCTGACGCGCGGCTGAGCGCAGCGCTCGATGCATCAACACACTCCTCGATGAATCAGGCGGTGGTGCTGACCATAGAGCCCGTGCTGCTGTTGCCCTCATCAGTCACGGCTTTCAACAAGGCCGACGTCACGGTCTGCAAGGCCGCTGAGGTGCTCGCGATCTGCGATTGAGCCGCCGCTACCGCGACTGCCTTAGCGTCTGGGTCCTGGGTGCCAGACTGGGCTTTTTGCAACGCTTGTTGCTGCTGCTGAAGCAGTTGCTGCAACTGTTCAATCTGCTTTTTCAGCTGCTTGACAGTCTCGGAGTCCTGCTTGAGCGGCGCCTCGCCACCGCCTACACCACCGGCACCCTCAGCGCCGGCGTTCATATTGACCTTCAAGCCATCTGCGCTGCTGGTGCTGCTGGTGCTATCGGTTGTGGTGGAATCAACCGGGGCGGCAACGCTTTGACTGCTGGATACAGCGGGAGGATTGCTAATATTGATGAGCATTGCCATAGGTCCGATGCCGAAAGAGTACTGACTGCATCGGCTTGACTGCCAGTTACTTTAGTCGGGGTTTTGCAAAGCCTGGCAAATCGCAGGCAACAAAAAAGGGCCCACCTTTCGGTGAGCCCTTCTAGACCGCCCAGCAGAGCGGATTTTGTTTGGTAGGCGCGATTGGACTCGAACCAACGACCCCCACCATGTCAAGGTGGTGCTCTAACCAACTGAGCTACGTGCCTGCTGTGAGGCGGCATTCTACGGAATTATGGAGGGGTGTCAACCTCTTTTTTGCAGCTAACCCTATGAATATGCGAATTATTTATTTTCGGCCGGCGCATTGGCTTTTTGCGAGTGGCTGGCAGGCAATTTTTAACTCAGGTAGGATCGGGGCACTCGTAAAAAATATAAAACAGAGGTTCCAGGATGGCGAACACCCCCTACCCCCAGTCGTATTACGCCGCTTCCGCGAATGCCGTTCCACCGCGCCCCATGCTGCAAGGCGAGGTCGAAACCGATGTGTGCGTGATTGGTGCCGGCTATACCGGCCTGTCCAGCGCGCTGTTTTTGCTGGAGAACGGTTTTCGCGTGACGGTACTGGAAGCCGCCAAAGTGGGCTTTGGTGCGTCTGGCCGCAATGGTGGGCAGATCGTCAACAGTTATAGCCGCGATATCGATGTAATCGAGCGCAGTGTCGGCCCCCAACAGGCGCAACTGCTCGGGCAGATGGCGTTTGAGGGTGGCAGGATCATCCGCGAGCGGGTCGCCAAATATCAGATCCAGTGCGACTTGAAGGATGGCGGCGTGTTCGCGGCGCTCAACAACAAGCATATGGGCCATCTGGAATCACAGAAGCGCCTGTGGGAGCGCTACGGCCATACCCAGCTGGAACTGCTGGACGAGCGCCGTATCCGCGAGGTGGTGGCGTGTGACAACTATGTCGGCGGCCTGCTGGACATGAGCGGCGGGCACATTCACCCACTCAACCTGGCGCTGGGCGAAGCGGCGGCCGTGGAGTCGCTGGGCGGCACAATCTACGAGCAATCGGCGGCGGTGCGCATCGAGCGCGGCGCCAACCCGGTGGTGCATACCGCCGAGGGCAAGGTCAGGGCCAAGTTCATCATCGTCGCGGGGAATGCCTACCTGGGTAACCTGGTGCCGGAACTGGCGGCCAAATCGATGCCGTGCGGCACCCAAGTCATCACCACGGCGCCGTTGGGCGATGAACTGGCCAAGACCCTGCTACCGCAGGACTACTGCGTCGAAGACTGCAACTACCTGCTCGACTACTACCGACTCACTGGCGACAAGCGCCTGATCTTCGGCGGCGGCGTCGTGTATGGCGCGCGCGACCCGGCCAACATCGAGGCGATCATCCGGCCTAAGATGCTCAAGGCCTTCCCGCAGCTCAAGGATGTGAAAATCGACTACGCCTGGACCGGCAATTTCCTACTGACCTTGTCGCGCCTGCCGCAGGTGGGTCGCCTGGGCGACAACATCTACTATTCTCAGGGCTGCAGCGGCCACGGCGTGACGTACACGCACCTGGCAGGCAAGGTATTGGCAGAGGCGCTTCGAGGCCAGGCAGAACGCTTTGACGCGTTTGCCGACCTGCCGCACTATCCGTTCCCGGGCGGCCAATTGCTGCGCACACCCTTTGCGGCGCTGGGCGCCTGGTATTACGGGTTGCGGGACAAGTTGGGGTTCTGACAACAGGGTAAGAACCGGTTCGCCGGTTCTTACCATCGATTTTCCAAATCGCAGAAACAAAAAACCCCGGTCTTTCGACCAGGGTCTTTGCTATCGGATCAAAGTAGCCAAAGGCTTGCTTTGTGCTTCAAGGCGTTCAGTGGGCCTTGAGGCAGATATGGCGCAGCGGACGGGACTCGAACCCGCGACCCCCGGCGTGACAGGCCGGTATTCTAACCGACTGAACTACCGCTGCGTATCGCTTGACCGGCTGAGCGTAAACCCTCAACCGTCTTTAAACATCTGATCGATCAGCCTGGGCTGTTCAATCTCAAGCCCGACGAATCGGACATGGAAAATATGGCGCAGCGGACGGGACTCGAACCCGCGACCCCCGGCGTGACAGGCCGGTATTCTAACCGACTGAACTACCGCTGCGCGTCGGTGCAACCTTTAACGTAGCGTCTTGCCCTAGGGCAAAACTCTCAAGAAGTGGTGGGTGATGACGGGATCGAACCGCCGACCCTCTGCTTGTAAGGCAGATGCTCTCCCAGCTGAGCTAATCACCCTTTGCTTCGTTGAGGCCGCGAAATTTACGCAGGTAACGGACCTAAGTCAATAGCCTGCTTGAAGTTTTTCTGAAAAAGACAAAATTGCTTCAAGACGGCCGCCGGCCCTACTCGCTGTAAATCATCTTCTTGCTCATGCCGCCGTCCACCACAAACTCTTGCCCCGTGACGAACCCCGCCTGGCGCGACAACAACCACGCCACCATCGCCGCCACGTCCTCCACCGTACCCACCCTGCCCGCCGGGTGCTGGGCATGATCGGTATCGCTCAGCGGCTCGGCACGCCGTGCAGCAGGGTCACGCGCATCGATCCAGCCTGGGCTCACGGCATTCACTCGCACCTCCGGCCCAAGACTGATCGCCAACGCGTGCGTCAGGGCCAGCAGCCCACCCTTGCTCGCCGCGTAGGCCTCGGTGTCCGGCTCCGATTGACGGGCCCGGGTCGACGCCAGGTTGACGATCGCCCCGCCGTGGGCGCGCAGGTACGGCGCACAGTGCTTGGCCAGCAACATAGGCCCGCTGAGGTTCACCGCCAACACACGATTCCAGTAGGCCAGGTCGAGGCTTTCCAGGGTGGTATTGCGCGGGTCGGCCACCGCCGCGTTGCACACCAGCGCATCCAGGCGGCCAAATTGCCCCAGGACCTCGGCGACACCTTGGGCGACCTGTTTCTCATCAGCCACATCCATGCTGATAAACCAGGCGTTGTCACCCAGCACCTTGGACACCTTGGAACCGCGCTCGCGGTCCAGGTCAGTCAACACCACCTGCCAGCCTTCACTGATCAGCCACGCCGCAATCCCGAGGCCAATGCCGCGCGCCGCGCCAGTCACCAGCGCAACGCGACCGTTAGTGGCCGCTGCAGCCTCCATGGACCACTCGATCACAAGGCCGCCAACCCGCGAGCCAGGTCAGCCTGCAAATCGGCCACATCTTCCAGGCCGACGGCGATGCGGATCAGGCTGTCGCGGATACCCGCGGCTTCCCGCTCCTGTGGCGCCAGACGGCCATGGGACGTGGTGCTCGGGTGGGTAATGGTGGTCTTGCTGTCGCCCAGGTTGGCGGTGATGGAGATCAGGCGCGTGGCATCGATAAAGCGCCAGGCGCCGTCTTTGCCGCCCTTCACTTCGAAACTCACCACCGCACCGAAACCACGCTGCTGGCGCTGGGCCAATTCGTGCTGCGGGTGGCTCTTGAGGCCGGCGTAATGCACCTTCTCGATACCGTCCTGCTGCTCCAGCCACTCGGCCAGGGCCTGGGCATTGGCGCAATGGGCCTTCATGCGCAGGCTGAGGGTTTCCAGGCCTTTGAGGAAAATCCAGGCATTGAACGGGCTCAGGGTCGGGCCGGCGGTACGCAGGAAGCCGACGATTTCTTTCATCTGCTCGCTACGGCCCGCCACGACGCCGCCCATGCAACGACCCTGGCCGTCGATGAACTTGGTCGCCGAGTGCACCACGACGTCTGCGCCCAGCTTCAATGGCTGCTGCAATGCCGGGGTGCAGAAGCAGTTGTCGACCACCAGCATCGCGCCCTTGGCGTGAGCCACTTCGGACAACGCGGCGATATCCACCAGCTCGGCCAACGGATTGGATGGCGACTCGACGAACAGCAACTTGGTATTGGCCTTGATCGCCGCATCCCAACCGGACAGGTCCGCCAGGGGCACGTAATCCACTTCGATACCGAAGCGCTTGAAGTACTTCTCGAACAGGCTGATGGTGGAGCCGAACACGCTGCGCGACACCAGCACGTGGTCGCCAGCGCTGCACAGGCTCATCACCACCGCCAGGATGGCCGCCATGCCAGTGGCCGTGGCCACCGCTTGCTCAGCGCCCTCCAGGGCGGCGATGCGCTCCTCAAAGGCGCGCACGGTCGGGTTGGTATAGCGCGAATACACGTTGCCCGGCACTTCACCGGCAAACCGCGCAGCGGCGTCGGCGGCGGTGCGGAACACATAGCTGGAAGTGAAGAACATCGGGTCACCGTGTTCGCCTTCCGGCGTGCGGTGCTGGCCGGCACGCACAGCCAGGGTATCGAAAGCTACGCCATCGAGGTCGCTGTCCAACCGACCGGCATCCCATTCCTGACTCATGCTGCCACTCCTTACTCAATTCTTTATTTAAGATACAAAACCGGCCCCTCAGGGCCGGTGTTTACTCAGTTGTTGTACAGATCGATGATCGCGCTGACCGCCTGGGTCTTGATCTTCGAGGAGTCGTTACGCGCCTGCTCGATCTTGTTCAGGTAGGCCTCATCAACGTCCCCGGTCACGTACTTGCCGTCAAACACGGCGCAGTCGAACTCGGCGATCTTGATTTTGCCACCGCCAACCGCTTCGATCAGGTCCGGCAGGTCCTGGTAGATCAGCCAATCAGCGCCGATCAGGTCGGCAACGTCCTGGGTCGACCGGTTGTGGGCGATCAGTTCGTGGGCGCTCGGCATGTCGATACCGTACACGTTCGGGTAACGCACGGCAGGCGCAGCGGAACAGAAGTACACGTTCTTCGCACCGGCCTCGCGGGCCATCTGGATGATCTGCTTGCAGGTGGTGCCACGTACGATGGAGTCATCCACCAGCATCACGTTCTTGCCGCGAAATTCCAGCTCGATCGCGTTGAGCTTCTGGCGCACCGACTTCTTGCGCGCAGCCTGGCCCGGCATGATGAAGGTACGGCCGATGTAGCGGTTCTTCACGAAGCCTTCGCGGAACTTGACGCCCAAGTGGTTGGCCAGTTCCAGTGCAGCGGTACGACTGGTGTCCGGGATCGGGATGACCACGTCGATGTCGTGCTCCGGGCGCTCACGCAGGATCTTCTCGGCGAGCTTCTCGCCCATGCGCAGACGCGCCTTGTACACCGAAACGCCGTCGATGATCGAATCCGGACGCGCCAGGTAGACGTGTTCGAAGATGCACGGGGTGAGTTTCGGCGCCACAGCGCACTGACGGGTGTGCAGCTTGCCGTCTTCGGTGATGTACACCGCTTCGCCCGGCGCGAGGTCGCGGATCAGGGTGAAGCCCAGCACGTCCAGGGACACGCTTTCGGAAGCGATCATGTACTCGACGCCTTCGTCAGTATGACGCTGGCCGAACACGATCGGGCGAATGCCATGCGGGTCGCGGAAACCGACGATACCGTAGCCGGTGATCATCGCCACGACAGCGTAACCACCGACGCAACGGTTGTGCACGTCGATCACGGCCGCGAACACGTCTTCTTCGGTCGGCTGCAGCTTGCCGCGCTGGGCCAGCTCGTGGGCGAACACGTTGAGCAACACTTCCGAGTCGGAACTGGTGTTGACGTGGCGCAGGTCAGATTCGTAAATCTCCTTGGCCAGCTGTTCAACGTTGGTCAGGTTACCGTTGTGCGCCAGGGTGATGCCGTAAGGCGAGTTGACGTAAAACGGTTGAGCTTCGGCCGAAGTCGAGCTACCGGCAGTCGGGTAACGCACATGGCCAATGCCCATGTGGCCGACCAGGCGCTGCATGTGACGCTGATGAAACACGTCACGCACCAGACCATTGTCCTTGCGCAGGAATAACCGGCCGTCGTGGCTGGTCACAATACCGGCAGCGTCCTGGCCGCGGTGCTGGAGGACGGTTAGCGCGTCATACAGCGCCTGATTGACGTTCGACTTACCGACGATACCGACGATGCCACACATGCGACGCAACCCCTACTTAATGAATCTTGACTGAACACAGCTTACTGAGGCGTTTTGGCCGGTAAGAGGTGTTCCTTGAACGGAAGATCAGCGGGTACGCTGATTCCGCTGGCCAGCCACTGACTGCTCCACCCCAAAATGAGGTTCTTGGACCAATCTGCAACTAATAGAAATTTTGGCACGAGTACCGACTCCTGCCACCACGAATCCTGCTGTACCGGCCCCAGGCTCAACAGCCCGACCGCCACAACCACCAGCAACGCACCCCGTGCGGCGCCGAAGGCCATGCCGAGAAATCGATCGGTCCCGGAGAGGCCGGTGACACGTATCAACTCGCCAATAAGATAATTGACCATCGCCCCCACCAGCAGCGTGGCGATGAACATGATGGCGCAGCCCGCGATGACGCGAGCCGAAGGTGTCTCGATGTATCCGGCCAGGTAGACAGACAGTGAACCACCGAACATCCAGGCTACGACTCCTGCGATGATCCAAGTCAGCAACGACAGTGCTTCTTTTACGAAGCCGCGGCTTAGACTGATCAAAGCGGAGATGGCGACGATTGCAACAATCGCCCAATCAACCCAGGTAAATGGCACGTTTGAGCCTACGGACGGATAAGGCGGCGCATTTTAGCAGAGCGCCGGGCTATCGGTAAGCGGTGATTACGACCGCTTTGCAAATCAGTAGTTTGTGACGAACCTACTCTATTTCAACCCAACCATAAAACTAATGTGGGAGGGGGCTTGGCCCCGATAGCAGTGGGTCAGCCAGCACATCTATCGCTGACCCACCGCTATCGGGGGCAAGCCCCCTCCCACATTTTGACTGCATTGCCCTACTTATTAGCCGCGCTCAGGCTGGAAGCGGGTCACGAAACCTTTCAGGTTCTGCTGGCGATCCAGCAAATCCCGCAGGCGGTCGGCCTCGGCGCGCTCGATCAGCGGCCCGATAAATACCCGGTTCTTGCCGTCGGCACTGCGGATATAGGCGTTGTAACCCTGGCTACGCAGCTTTTTCTGCAGGGCATCGGCACCTTCGCGATTACCCAGGCTGGCGACTTGAATCGACCAACTGATCGGCAAGCCATTCGGATCGATCCGGCTTTGGCCGACATCCGGCTTGCCCGGCGCTGCAGGTTGCGGCGCCACTGGCTTGGGCGCAGCTGCCGGGGCAGCAGGCTTGGCGGCTGCGACAGGCGCTGCCGGAGCAGGCTTGACCACCGGCACGCTCGGCTGCACCGGCATCGACGGCGCCTGCTGCGCAGCCACCTCATCGTCGCTCGGCACAGGCTCTTCTTCCGGCAAGGCCTGCGGCTCGGGCACCACCACCGGCTCAATCTGCACCTGTGGCACTGCCGGCGCCTGGGGCGCGGCGGGTGCTTCAACCACTACCTGGCGCTCTTCGTCCTGGCGGGAGAACAGCATCGGCAGAAAAATCACCGCCAATGCCACCAGAACCAGGGCTCCGACCATTCGCTGCTTGTATGCGCTATCCAGTAATGCCATGTGCAGCTTCCTCCGTGGAGCGCCGGGCCAACCATTCGAGCGCCTCGGCAACACAATAAAATGATCCGAACAACAGAATCTCGTCGTCGGCCGTTGCCACCGCACACTGCGCCTCAAGGGCAGACGTCACGCTTGCATACGACGCCACCGGCGCACCAAGGTTCTGCAAGGCCACTTCCAGTTCGGCGGCCGCACGGCTACGCGGCGAATCCAACGGCGCGACGGCCCAAGCCTGGACACTGCCCAGCAACGGTGCAACCACGCCGTGCAAATCCTTGTCAGCAAGCAAACCAAATACCGCAAGGCGGCGGCCGACCGGCGGCGTACGCTCCAGGCGCTTGGCCAGGTATTCGGCCGCATGGGGGTTGTGCCCCACATCCAGCAGCAGGTTCAGGCGCTTGCCTTGCCATTCGAATGCACGGCGGTCCAGGCGCCCGACCACGCGGGTCGCCAGCAATGTCGCGGCAATCTGCTCGGCATTCCACGCCAGGTCCAGCAGCAGATAAGCCTGCAGCGCCAGCGCCGCGTTTTCCATCGGCAGATTCAACAACGGCAGGTTATGCAGCTCTACGGCTTGACCACGCGCATCACGCCCGCGCCACTGCCAGTGCTGATCACCGATCTCGAGGCTGAACTCACGGCCGCGCAGGAAGAACGGGCAATCGAGCTCGCGCACTTTGTCCAGCAGGGTGTGCGGCGGGTCGATGTCACCACAGAGGGCAGGCTTGCCCTGGCGGAAGATCCCGGCCTTTTCATAGGCTACGGATTCGCGGGTATTGCCCAGGTAGTCGGCATGGTCCACGCCGATGCTGGTCACCAGCGCCAGGCCGGCATCTACTACGTTGACCGTGTCGAGGCGCCCGCCCAGGCCCACTTCCAGCACGACCACATCCAGTTGCGCACGCTCGAACAGCCAGAACGCCGCCAGGGTGCCCATTTCGAAGTAAGTCAGGGAAATCTCGCCTCGGCCCGCATCGAGTGCGGCAAAGGCTTCGCAGAGCTGCTCGTCAGTGGCTTCGACGCCATTGAGCTGCACCCGCTCGTTGTAGCGCAGCAGGTGCGGCGAGTTGTACACGCCGACCTTCAGCCCCTGGGCCTGCAGCAGCGCCGCGACAAAGGCACAGGTCGAGCCTTTGCCGTTGGTACCGGTCACCGTGATTACACGCGGCGCCGGGCGCCCCAACCCAAGGCGGGCCGCTACCTGTTGCGAGCGCTCCAGGCCCATGTCGATGGCTGACGGATGCAACTGCTCTAGGTAGGCGAGCCATTCGCCAAGGGTACGTTGGGTCATAGGTTTGCAGGCACCGGCGGCACAACGATTGGCTCGACTTTAGGCGCGACGTACACCGGTGTCGGCAGGCCCATCATTTGCGCCAGCAGGTTACCCAGGCGTGGGCGCAGCTCGCCACGCGGCACGATCAGGTCGATTGCACCATGCTCCAGCAGGAACTCGCTGCGCTGGAAGCCTTCCGGCAGTTTTTCACGCACGGTCTGCTCGATTACACGCGGGCCGGCAAAGCCGATCAGGGCTTTTGGCTCGCCGACGATCACGTCACCCAGCATTGCCAGGCTGGCGGAAACGCCGCCGTAGACCGGGTCGGTCAGTACGGAGATGAACGGAATGCCTTCTTCGCGCAGACGCGCCAGCACCGCAGAGGTCTTGGCCATTTGCATCAGGGAGATCAGCGCTTCCTGCATGCGCGCACCACCGGAGGCGGCGAAGCAGATCATCGGGCAACGGTTTTCCAGAGCGTAGTTGGCGGCGCGCACAAAGCGCTCACCGACGATGGCACCCATGGAGCCGCCCATGAAGGAGAACTCGAACGCCGACACCACTACAGGCATGCCCAACAGCTTGCCGCTGACGGAAATCAGCGCGTCTTTCTCGCCCGTCTGCTTCTGGGCGCCGACCAGGCGGTCCTTGTACTTCTTGCTGTCGCGGAACTTGAGACGGTCAACCGGCTCCAGGTCAGCGCCCAGCTCATTACGGCCCTCTGCGTCGAGGAAAATGTCGATGCGGGCGCGGGCGCCGATACGCATGTGGTGGTTGCACTTGGGGCAAACATCCAGGGTCTTTTCCAGCTCAGGGCGGTACAGCACCGCATCGCAGGATGGGCACTTGTGCCACAGACCTTCAGGAACCGAGCTTTTTTTCACCTCGGAACGCATGATCGAAGGGATCAGTTTGTCTACTAACCAGTTGCTCATGCTTTCTTTCTCCAGTACCGGTGGCTTGAACTCAGCCCCGCGTATGCCCTTGAGCTAAATTCATATGTGGCGATGATGCATGCTGGACGGGGTCAGACGTTCGACCGGCCATTTCCCGCATGCCTCCTCAGCCTTCCAGACAACCTGCCCGTGCAGGGTTGCCACTTCATTTCCGGGCTACCCACAGGCGGCGCCGGGCTGTTTTACACAGTGGTAGTTATGGACGGCGGCAGACTGCCAGCCGTCACATCCCGCCACCGCTGTTACGCACAGCCTGCATGAATGCGCGAATCTTACTGCGATCCTTGATGCCCTTGCCCTGCTCCACCCCACCACTGACATCCACCGCGTAAGGGCGCACCTGCTCGATGGCCGCCGCGACATTCGCGGGGTTGAGGCCTCCGGCCAGGATGACCGGCTTGCTCAGCCCCTCGGGAATCAGCGACCAGTCGAAGGCCTCACCGGTACCACCGGGCACGCCTTCGACATAGGTATCCAACAGGATCCCGCGCGCGCCGCCATAGGCAGCGCAGGCACCCGCGATGTCGTCACCGGCCTTGACCCGCAATGCCTTGATATACGGGCGCTGGTAGCTTTCGCATTCGTCCGGGGTTTCGTCGCCGTGAAACTGCAGCATATCCAGCGGCACGGCATCCAGGGTTTCATTGAGTTCGCAACGGCTGGCGTTGACGAACAGGCCCACGGTGGTCACGAACGGTGGCAACGCGGCAATAATCGCCCGCGCCTGCACCACGTTCACCGCCCGCGGGCTTTTGGCATAAAACACCAAACCAATGGCGTCCGCGCCCGCCTCGACTGCCGCCAGCGCGTCTTCTATGCGGGTAATCCCGCAAATCTTGCTGCGAACGGCTGGCATATCGTAGAAACCTCAGGGGTTGAACCGAGAAAGTCCCGGATGGTAACAAAAGCTTTTCCGGGCGTCAGCCGCCAAGTTCGCTGAAACCTGTGAGGAAGTGTGGCCCGATGAAACGCTCGGGCAGTTCGAACTCGTCGCGGTACTCCACATCCACCAGGTAAAGGCCGAACGGGTGCGCGGTCACACCGCCGGTACGGCGTATGCGGCTCTCCAGTACTTCCTTGGCCCATTCCACCGGGCGCTCGCCGGTGCCGATGGTCATCAGCACACCCGCAATGTTTCGTACCATATGGTGCAGGAATGCCCCGGCGCGGATATCCAGCACGATCATCTTGCCGTGGCGCGTCACCCGCAGGTGATGGACTTCCTTGATGGGCGACTTGGCCTGGCACTGCCCGGCACGGAAAGCACTGAAATCATGCACGCCGACCAGGTGCTGCGCGGCCTCAGCCATGCGCTCGGCATCCAGCGGGCGGTGGTTCCAGGTGATTTCTTCGTTCAGGTGCGCCGGGCGGATCTGGTCGTTGTAGATCACATAGCGATAACGCCGGGCAATGGCCTTGAAACGCGCATGAAAGTGCGCCGGCATGACCTTGGCCCAGCTGACACTGACGTCATGGGGCAAATTGATATTGGCGCCCATTACCCACGCCTTCATGGTGCGTTCGGCCTGGGTGTCGAAGTGCACCACCTGGCCGCAGGCATGCACACCGGCGTCGGTACGCCCGGCGCACATCAGCGACACCGGCGAGTCGGCGACTTTTGACAGGGCCTTCTCCAGGGTTTCCTGCACGGTCAGCACGCCGGACGCCTGGCGCTGCCAGCCGCGGTAGCGCGAGCCTTTGTATTCCACGCCCAGGGCGATGCGGTAAAAGCCTGCGGCCGCCATTTCGGCGGCCGCGTTATCTATATTTGCCAAGAACTGAGAGCCTGATGAGTTGCGCAAAGGCGGCCATTATAAAGGCGGCAACCGCGTGGCGGGCGCTTTTGTTAGGGATTGCTGTAATGCAAATGTGGGAGGGGGCTTGCTCCCGACGGCGGTAGTTCAGTCACAGATGTGTCGACTGACAAACCACCATCGGGAGCAAGTCCGCCTCCCACACCTGTTTTGCATGCCCCGTCAAATGCGGCCGAGCATTTCCTTGGCCTCGCCGCGCTGCCCTTCGTTACCTTCGGTCAGCACCTCGGAAAGAATGTCCCGTGCGCCGTCCATGTCGCCCATGTCGATATAGGCCTGGGCCAGGTCGAGCTTAGTGGCCACCTCGTCCGAACCGGACAGGAAGTCGAACTCCGGCTCATCATCGCCCAGCGCGGCATCTTCAGCGGTGAACGAAGGTTCGATGGACGGATGCTCAAGGCTCTGGGACAGGCGATCCAGTTCTGCGTTGACGTCGTCCAGTTCCGACGCAAAAACGTCAGGCTCGGCAGGCGTTTGCGGCTCATCCGCCAGGGACAAGTCGAAGTCCTCCGGCAGGTCGAAGTCTTCCGGCGCCGCGGGGGTCAGGGTCGGTGGCTCGACCGCCGGCACGTCCTTCATCTCGTCCTCGAGGCCCGAGAGAAAGTCATCGTCGGATTGCGTGGACGTCGGTGCATCCAGTTGCAGGTCCAGGTCGAAGTCCGACAGCTCATCCGGGGCGGCCTTGGCTGCGGTCTGCTCCTGCAGCAGCGACTCGAACGTCGGCTCGGCATCCGCGACCACGGCAGGCGAGGCCGCTTCCAGATCGTCCAGGCTCAAATCGAAATCGGTGTCGAAGGCTTCCGGCGCTGCCGGGGCCGGCTTGTCTTCCAGCAAGTCCTTGACGTACTGGGCGTCCAGGGCAGCAGCGGCCACCGCGGCACTGACACCAGCGGCCAGCACGGCCATGGCCGGGAAGCGACTCTTGAGCTGCTCGACCTGGGCATGGTTTTCACCATTGGCCACCAGTTGACGCTCCTGGGTAACGAAGCCGTCCTTATCGTTTTGCAGGCCGTAGACCTCCATCAGCTTCAAACGCAGGTCACTGCGCTTGGGCTCATGCTTGATTGCCTGCTCCAGCACGTCCGCCGCCTGGTTCAGGTGGCCACGATCAACCAGGGACTGGGCCTGCGCCAGCGCATCGTTGGCGTTTTGCGGGGCCACGGCGACAGCCAGCGGCGCCAGCACGGACGCGACGCTCGGTACCGCCACGACTGGCTCGACAACAGGCGCCGATGCAGGAGCGGCTGCCAGCTTGACGTTCGGCGGTGGCACTTCGAGGCCTTCGAAGCTATCCGGCGGCAGGTCGTGGTCGATATTCGAGGTGAACTCCGGCTCTTGCGCCAGGGCTCGCGCCATGCGCAGGTGCTTTTCTTCCTCGCGACGGGCGTTGCGATGGCGCGCCCACAACAGCAGGAGCAACAGCACCAGCAGGCCTGCCGCACCGCCCACCACACCGAGTACGATCGGACTGGTCAGCAGGTCGTTGAACTTGCCTTCGGCAGTGGCGGGCGCAGCATCCGGCTTGATCGGCTCGGGCGCTGGCGCAGGCGCTGCCACGCTCGGCGTGGCCTCGGTGGCTGCCGGAGTGCCCGTAGGCGCAGCAGCCAATTGAGCCGGCATCGCTGCCGTAGCCTGCGCCGCCGGGTCACCTTTTTCAGCCTGCAGACGGGCCAATTGATCGTTTTTCAATTGAATCAGTTTTTGCAGCTTGTCCAACTGGCTCTGCAAGTCGGCCGCGCGGCTTTTCAGCTCTTCGTTGTCGCGGCGAGTGGTGTCCAGTTGCTCTTGGGTCATCGCCAGCTTGTCGCTCAGGGCCTGGCCGTCACCGGCCTTGCCCTTGCCGCCCTTCTTGGCCGCTTCAGCCGAGACCAGGCTCAAATTGTCCTTGGCATTGGTACTCGCCGGCGCATTCCCGGCCTGGGTCCGCTTGGTGGCGTCCAGTTGTTGCTTGCCCGCAACTTGATTAGTCGCCCCGCGCCGCCCCTGGCGCCAGGCGGCGTTTTGCGCAGTCACTTCAGCAATCGCCGCAGGTTGCGACAGGCTGGTCGCCTGCACACGATCGGGCAGCCGCAGGACTTGGCCGGTTTTCAGGCGGTTGATATTGCCATCGACAAAAGCATCAGGATTGAGCGCCTGGATAGCCAGCATGGTTTGCTGGACCGAAGCACCATTGCGATTTTTTTCCGCAATTTCCCACAAGGTATCCCGAGCAGTCGTGGTGTGCTGGGCCGCCTTACTGATCGCCGGCGCAGCGCTGGCAGGTGCGCTCAAGCGCGGCGCAGGCGGCGTGGCGGCCGGTGCCGATTGATCGAACTTGGCCGGGTCGAGCAGCACACTGTAGTCGCGCATCAGACGGCCATTAGGCCACTGCACCTGCAACAGGAAACGCACATAGGAATCGGGCAGCGGCTTGCTGGAAGTGACGCGCACCACACTGCGGCCGCTGGGGTTGACCACCGGTGTAAACGTCAGGTCATCGAGAAACGCCTGGCGATCTACACCCGCATCCACAAAGGCCTGGGAAGACGCCAGGCTCGGCGTGATCTCGGCAGCCGTGAGGCCACCGACATCGAGCAATTCGATTTCCACCGACAACGGCTGGTTCAACTTCGACTTGAGGGTCATCTCCCCCAGCTGCAGCGCCTGCGCCATACCGGAGGTCAGCGCCGAGGCGGCCGCTATTGCTAACACCAGTTTGCGAACTTGAACCATAGCCTCATCCTTTGTCTGAACACTCCCCGGCCTGCGAGAAGGTTGGTAACCGCTGCCATAAGGCATGGCGAGCCGATAGGTTACCGACACGCTTCTGTTGCACTTCGGGCCAAGCATAGCGCCTGGCTAGAATCAATCTACAAATTGCCGCCAAGTATCTTTTACGCAAGACCTTTTATCAACAACTGCGCCAGCTGCACGGCGTTTAGTGCGGCGCCTTTGCGTACGTTATCTGACGTCAGCCACAGATTTAGTTCCGCCGGGTCATCCACCCCCGCACGCACTCGGCCGACATACACCACATCCTGGCCGACCGCGTCACCCACCGCAGTGGGGTAGTCGCCCTCTTCCACCAGCTCGATACCCGGCGCTGCGTCAAGTGCGCGGTTGACGGCGGCCAGGTCGACCGCCGCGCCCAATTGCAATGACACAGTCAGGCTATCGCCAAAAAACACCGGGGCTTGAACGCAAGTTGCGGAAATCTTTAGTAAAGGTGTTTCCAGCACTGCACGCAGCTCGTGTACGAGACGTTTCTCCAGGACTGTATGACCCTGGGTATCCGGCGTGCCGACTTGGGCCAACAGATTGAAGGCCATCTGCCGATCAAAAAATTGCGGCTCCAGCGGGCGCACATTCAACAGCTCGGCGGTTTGCCGGGCCAGCTCGCTGACGGCTTCACGGCCCTGGGCAGACACGGCCAGGTTGGCGGTGACGCTGACGCGCTGGATATCCAGCAGGTTGCTCAATGGCGCCAGAACGACGGCCAGGTTGGTAGCGGACGGGCTTGGGCTGCTGAGCTGGAAAGGTTTTTTCAGCCCCTTGAGCACGTGCGCGTTGGCTTCCGGCACCACGCGAGGTGCCTGCTCGGCAGGCAAGGCGCCCGACAAGTCGATCACTGAACACCCTGCCGCCGTGGCGCGTGGCGCGAAGCTCAAGGTCACCGCCGGGCCGGCCGCGAAGAATGCCAGCTGCACTTTGCTGAAGTCGAATTCGTCGACTTCCTTGACCCGTACGTTCTTGCCGCGAAAGGGTACTGAAGCACCGGCTGAATTGTTACCGGCCAACAGGTACAGGGTGCCCACCGGAAAACTCAGCTCTTCGAGAATCTGCACCAGGGTTTCACCCACGGTGCCGGTGGCGCCGATCACGGCGATTTCAAAGGTCTGGGTCATGGGGGCTGCCTCGGGCATTGCGGGGGGAGCGGCACTTTACCGGGTGGTTGGGGGTGAGGCAATTGGGCTGGGCCCTGGGGTGAGGCTGATGGCCCCATCGCGGGCAAGCCCGGCTCCCACATTTTGATTTGTGAACACAGCCAAATGTGGGAGCTGGCTTGCCTGCGATGAGGCCCTCAAGAGCAACAAAAAACCCGCGCCTGTCACCAGAACGCGGGTTTCATCCTACCAGCAGCGATCAACGCTCCAGCAGAATCCGCAGCATACGACGCAACGGCTCAGCCGCGCCCCACAGCAGCTGGTCGCCAACCGTGAACGCGCCCAGGTACTGGGTGCCCATGTTCAGCTTGCGCAGACGGCCAACCGGTACATTCAGGGTGCCAGTAACCTTGGTCGGGCTCAGCTCCTGCATACTGATATCGCGGTTGTTCGGCACCAGCTTGACCCATGGGTTGTGCTGGCTGATCAGCCCTTCGATATCGGCGATCGGCACGTCTTTGTTGAGCTTGATGGTCAGCGCCTGGCTGTGGCAACGCATGGCGCCGATGCGCACGCAGATACCGTCCACCGGGATTGGGCTCTTGAAGCGACCGAGGATCTTGTTGGTTTCGGCCTGGGCCTTCCACTCTTCGCGGCTCTGGCCGTTCGGCAGCTCTTTGTCAATCCAAGGGATCAGGCTACCGGCCAATGGCACGCCGAAGTTCTCGGTCGGGTAAGCGTCGCTGCGCATGGCTTCGGCCACGCGGCGGTCGATGTCGAGGATCGCGCTGGCCGGGTCGGCCAGTTGATCGGCGACCGCGGCGTGGGTTGCACCCATCTGCTTGATCAGTTCACGCATGTTCTGCGCGCCGGCACCGGAGGCCGCCTGATAAGTCATGGCGCTCATCCACTCGACCAGGCCGGCTTCGAACAAGCCGCCCAGGCCCATCAGCATCAGGCTGACGGTGCAGTTGCCGCCGACGTAGTTCTTGGTGCCGGCATCCAGTTGCTGGTCGATGACCTTGCGGTTCACCGGGTCGAGGATGATCACCGCGTCGTCCTGCATCCGCAGGCTCGAGGCGGCGTCGATCCAGTAACCCTGCCAGCCGGCTTCGCGCAGCTTGGGGAAGACTTCGCTGGTGTAGTCGCCACCCTGACAGGTCAGAATCACGTCGAGGGTTTTCAGCTCTTCAATGTTGTAGGCGTCCTTGAGCGGGGCAATATCCTTGCCCACGGACGGCCCTTGGCCACCCACGTTCGAAGTGGTGAAAAACACCGGCTCAATAAGATCGAAATCCTGCTCTTCCAGCATCCGCTGCATGAGCACGGAACCGACCATACCGCGCCAACCGATCAGACCTACACGTTTCATCGCAACTACACCTTGTTAAAAAGTGGGCCGACTTGCAGCAACATCTGCAAGCGGGCCCGAGAGATTACAGATTCCGCAGCGCGGCGACTACTGCGTCGCCCATTTCTTGCGTACCGACCTTGGTGCAACCCTGCGACCAGATGTCGCCGGTGCGCAAACCCTGGTCCAGCACCAGGCTCACAGCTTTCTCGATGGCGTCTGCCGCTTCGCTCAGGTTGAAGCTGTAACGCAGCATCATCGACACCGACAAAATCGTCGCCAGCGGGTTGGCAATGCCCTGGCCCGCGATGTCCGGCGCCGAGCCATGGCAAGGCTCGTACATGCCCTTGTTGTTGGTGTCCAGGGACGCCGACGGCAGCATGCCGATGGAGCCGGTGAGCATCGAGGCCTGGTCGGACAGGATGTCGCCGAACAGGTTGTCGGTGACGATCACGTCAAACTGCTTGGGCGCGCGCACCAGTTGCATGGCGGCGTTGTCGACGTACATGTGGCTCAGTTCGACGTCCGGGTAGTCCTTGGCAACTTCTTCAACGATCTCGCGCCACAGCTGGCTGGACGCCAGTACGTTGGCCTTATCGACCGAGCAGACCTTCTTGCTGCGCACGCGGGCCATGTCGAAACCGACACGGGCGATACGGCGGATTTCGCTCTCGCTGTACGGCAGGGTGTCGTAGGCCTGGCGTTCGCCATTCTCCAACTCACGCACACCGCGTGGCGAGCCGAAATAGATACCGCCGGTCAGCTCACGCACGATCAGGATATCCAGGCCCGCCACCACTTCCGGCTTGAGGCTCGAGGCATCCGCCAGTTGCGGATAGAGGATGGCTGGGCGCAGGTTGCCGAACAGGCCCAGTTGCGCGCGGATTTTCAGCAGGCCGCGCTCAGGGCGGATGTCACGTTCGATCTTGTCCCACTTGGGGCCACCCACGGCGCCGAGCAGCACGGCGTCGGCCGCACGGGCGCGGTCCAGGGTTTCGTCGGCCAGGGGCACGCCGTGCTTGTCGATGGCCGCGCCGCCGATCACGTCGTGGCTCAATTCGAACCCCAGGCTGTATTTGCTGTTGGCCAGCTCCAGGACTTTGACCGCTTCGGCCATGATTTCCGGACCAATACCGTCGCCAGGGAGAATCAGAATCTGCTTGCTCATGCGTTCCTCATTTCATCAAGCGACCCGCCCGTGGGCAGGTCGGGAAAAATAATCAGCGTTCGGCAAAGGCCACCAGCACGTCGGTGCTGAAGGTGCCGTCGGCTTGAATCTCGTAGTAATCGCGGACTTCCTGGCCCATCGCTTTTTGCAGCTCAAGGATTGCAGCGCGCAATACCTCTGGCGTACGCATGCGCTCGACCCACGAGGTGTATTCCAGGCGCAGGCGTTGACGGCTGCTGGTGCGCACATGCAAACCGGCTTCGCTGAGCTGGCGCATCCATTCGGCGGCGGAATAATCGCGCACGTGGCTGGTATCGCGCAGCACTTCGACGGTTTGCAGGTAAGTGTCCAACAACGGGCTGCCCGGTGACAACACATCGACGAATGCCGCCACGCCGCCCGGCTTGAGCACCCGGCGCACTTCACGCAGGGCAAGGCCCAGGTCGCTCCAGTGGTGGGCCGAATAGCGGCTGAACACGAAGTCGAACTCGCCATCGGCGAACGGCAGGCGTTCGGCCGCGCCGTTTACAGTGCTGATGTTGCTGAAGCCGCGATCTTGCGCTGCGGCGGCGACCACATCGAGCATCTGTTGGGACAGGTCGTAGGCCACCACTTCTTTTACCAACGGCGCCATGTGAAAGCTGACATGACCGGCACCGCAGCCCAAATCCAGCAGTCGCGCACTGCCCTGCCCGGCCAGTTCGGCCTGCAGCAGCGCGAATTCGGTGCCTTGGGCGTGCACGGCACTGCTCAGGTAGGCCGAGGCTTGCTCGCCGAATTGTTTTTGCACGACTTGGGTGTGGGCGGTGGTGGCCATGGTGGGCTCCTTGGGTTTTGTGTTGTTAACACTGGTCTCATCGGGGGCAAGCCTCCTCCCACATTTGATTGCATTTCAACTGAAGAAACTCGGTCGAATGTGGGAGCGGGCTTGCTCGCGAAGGGGTCAATCCGGTCTACATAGAGTCAGGCGTCGCGAAACAACCAAGGCTGGCTAGCGCGGTGCTTGGCTTCAAAGGCGGCAATCGCGTCGCCGTCCTGCAAGGTCAGGCCGATATCGTCCAGGCCGTTGATCAGGCAGTGCTTGCGGAAGGCGTCCACTTCAAAGTGGTACACCTTGCCATCCGGACGGGTCACGGTTTGCGCGGCCAGGTCGACGGTCAGCTGGTAGCCCTCTTCGGCTTCCACTTGCTTGAACAGTTCGTCGACTTCTTCATCGGTCAAGATGATCGGCAGCAGGCCGTTCTTGAAGCTGTTGTTGAAGAAAATGTCGGCGTAGCTCGGCGCGATGATGCTGCGAAAGCCATATTCTTCCAGGGCCCACGGCGCGTGCTCACGGCTGGAGCCGCAGCCGAAGTTTTCCCGGGCCAGCAACACGCTGGCGCCCTGGTAACGCTCGGCGTTGAGCACGAAGTCCTTGTTCAACGGGCGCTTGGAGTTGTCCTGGTAGGCGTAGCCCACGTCCAGGTAGCGCCATTCGTCGAACAGGTTCGGGCCGAAACCGGTGCGCTTGATCGACTTCAAGAACTGCTTGGGGATGATCTGGTCGGTGTCCACGTTGGCACGATCCAACGGCGCGACAAGACCTGTGTGTTGGGTAAAAGCTCTCATCGGGTATTCCTCAGATCAATTCGCGAACGTCGATGAAACGACCGTTGACGGCAGCAGCAGCGGCCATGGCCGGGCTGACCAGGTGGGTACGGCCACCGGCGCCCTGGCGCCCTTCGAAGTTACGGTTGGAGGTGGACGCGCAATGCTCGCCCGACTCCAAACGGTCCGGGTTCATCGCCAGGCACATGGAGCAGCCCGGCTCGCGCCACTCAAAACCGGCTTCGAGGAAGATCTTGTCCAGGCCTTCGGCTTCGGCTTGCGCCTTGACCAGGCCCGAGCCCGGTACCACGATGGCTTGCTTGATGGTCGAGGCCACCTTGCGGCCCTTGGCGATGACCGCCGCGGCGCGCAGGTCTTCGATCCGCGAGTTGGTGCAGGAACCGATGAAAACGCGGTCCAACTGAATGTCGGTGATCGCCTGGTTGGCTTGCAAACCCATGTATTTCAGGGCGCGTTCGATGGAACCGCGCTTGACCAGGTCGGTTTCCTTGGCCGGGTCCGGCACGTTCTGGTCCACAGCCAAGACCATTTCCGGCGAGGTGCCCCAGCTGACTTGCGGCTTGATCTGGGCGGCGTCCAGCTCAACCACGGTGTCAAACACCGCATCGGCATCGGACACCAGGTCTTTCCAGGCTTCGACCGCGGCATCCCAATCGGCACCCGCCGGTGCGAATGGGCGACCTTTTACGTATTCGACGGTTTTCTCATCCGCCGCGACCATGCCCACGCGGGCACCGGCTTCGATGGACATGTTGCAGATGGTCATGCGGCCTTCGATGGACAGGTCGCGAATCGCGCTGCCGGCGAACTCGATGGCATGGCCGTTACCGCCGGCGGTGCCGATCTTGCCGATCACGGCGAGCACGATGTCCTTGGCGGTCACGCCGAACGGCAACGTGCCTTCGACCTTGACCAACATGTTCTTCATTTTCTTGGCGACCAGGCACTGGGTGGCGAACACATGTTCCACCTCGGAGGTGCCGATGCCATGGGCCAGGGCGCCGAACGCACCATGGGTGGACGTGTGGGAGTCGCCGCAGACCACGGTCATGCCGGGCAAGGTCGCGCCCTGCTCCGGGCCGATGACGTGGACGATGCCTTGACGCACGTCATTCATCTTGAATTCGGTGATGCCATATTCGTCGCAGTAGTCGTCGAGGGTCTGCACCTGCAAACGCGACACGGTGTCGACGATCGCGTCGATGCCGCCCTTGCGCTCCGGGGTCGTCGGCACGTTGTGGTCCGGGGTGGCGATGATCGAGTCGACGCGCCAAGGCTTGCGCCCGGCCAGTCGCAGGCCTTCGAACGCTTGGGGCGAGGTCACTTCATGGATGATGTGACGGTCGATATAGATCAGCGACGACCCATCATCGCGCCGTTTCACTTCATGGGAATCCCAAAGCTTGTCGTAAAGCGTTTTGCCGGCCATCAGTCGGTCCTCATCAGCGGTGTTTCTCTATGCCAGGCTTTTCAATAACCCTTTGGCTTGTGAGGCTGATGGTATGGCGCTACATTAAATAACTCAAATTCATATTTTTTATGCTTTGGATTACCAACTGGAATACCACCATGGATCTGGCCAACCTTAACGCCTTTATCGCCATCGCCGAGACGGGCAGCTTCTCCGGCGCCGGTGAGCGCCTGCATCTGACCCAGCCAGCCATCAGCAAACGCATCGCCGGCCTGGAGCAACAATTGAAGGTGCGCCTGTTCGACCGTCTGGGCCGCGAAGTCGGTTTGACCGAGGCCGGGCGCGCCTTGCTGCCGCGTGCCTATCAGATCCTGAACGTGCTGGACGACACCCGCCGCGCGCTCACCAACCTCACCGGCGAAGTCAGCGGCCGCCTCACCTTGGCCACCAGCCACCATATCGGCCTGCATCGCCTGCCGCCGGTATTACGCACCTTTACCCGGGAATACCCGAACGTGGCGCTGGATATTCAGTTTCTCGATTCGGAAGTGGCCTACGAAGAAATCCTCCATGGCCGCGCGGAAGTGGCCGTCATCACCCTGGCGCCCGACCCGCACCACCTCGTACGTGCGACCCCGGTGTGGGACGACCCGCTGGACTTTGTAGTGGCGCCCGAACACAGCCTGACCCTCAATGGCCGCATCAGCCTGGCCGATATTGCCGGGCACCCGGCGGTTTTTCCCGGCGGCAACACCTTTACCCACCATATTGTGAGCAAATTGTTCGAAGCCCAGGGCCTGACACCGAACATCGCGATGAGCACTAACTACCTGGAAACTATAAAAATGATGGTTTCGATCGGCCTGGCCTGGAGCGTTTTGCCGCGCACCATGCTCGATGACCAGGTGGCAAGCATCGCTTTGCCGGGCATACAGCTCAGTCGCCAGCTAGGCTATATCGTGCACACCGAAAGGACGCTGTCGAACGCTGCGCGGGCTTTCATGAGCCTATTGGATGCACAGGTCGATCTGCCAGGGATACCGGCATGAAGCTGTGCGGCCTCAAGGTCTGAATAGAACCGCGCCGAACGCCCATTGAGCGAAGGCCCTTTGATAATGCGCAACCCCGCCGATTCCGTGCCACCCTTGCCCCGCATTTACGCCCTTGACCCTCAAGAGGCGGAGCAAAGCTGGGACAGCGCCCCGCAGTTGCTGGCGGCGCTGAATGCTGCTCGGCTGGGTGCATGGTGCTGGGAAATCGACAGCGGGCGCATCAGTTGGTCACGGGGCACCCAGGCGCTGTTCGGCTACGACCCCCGCCAGCCGTTGCCCAAGGACCTCGACTACCTCGACCTGCTCGCGCCGCAGGATCGCGCCCGCGTGGTACGGGCCTTCCACGCGGTGCTGGCGGGCGAGCCATTCGAGCAGGCCATGCATCACCACATCCAGTGGCCGGATGGCAGCCATCATTGGCTGGAAATCAACGGCAGCCTGGCGCCGGACAAGGCCGGCCGGCGCCGCATGATCGGCGTGATCCGCGAGACCACTCGCCAGCGCGAGCGCGAGCACGCCCTCAGCCATTCCGAAAAACGCTTCGCCACGCTGTTTCACCTGTGCCCCAACATGGTGCTGCTGACCCGCCAGTCCGACGGCCTGATCAGTGAAGCCAACCAGTATTTCCAGATGCTGTTCGGCTGGCCACTGGCCGACGCCTTGGGCCGCACCACCCTGGACCTGGGCCTATGGCGCTACCCCGAACAGCGCGCACAGCTGGTCAAGGCCACCCAGCGCAAGGGCGAGCCGATTACCATGGAGGTGCAGTTTTGCGCCAGCAACGGCCAGATCCACGATGGCACCCTCAGCGCGCAAAAGGTCGAACTGGAAGGCGAGGCGTATTTACTCAGCACCTTCCTCGACACCACCGAACGCAAAAATGCCGAGCAAGCCCTCAAGGACAGCCAGGAGCGCCTCGACCTGGCCCTGGACTCCGCGCAACTCGGCACCTGGGACTGGCACATCCCCAGCGGCATGCTCTACGGCTCGGCCCGCGCCGCCCAATTGCATGGTCTGCCGCCCGAACCCTTCCATGAATCTTTTGACGCGTTCTTCGAGGGCATGCCGAATGAAGAACGGGAAAACATGCGCAATGCCTATCGGACCTTGCGTGAAGGCCCCGCCGGCAATTACCAACTGACCTACCGCGTACAAATGGAGGACGGCAGCTCACGCTACCTGGAAAGCCGCGCCCGCCTCTATCGCGACGACCAGGGTGTGCCGCTGCGCATGGCCGGTACACTGCTGGACATCACCGACCAGGTCGAGCGCGAACAACGCCTGAGCGCCTCCGAAGAGAAATTCGCCAGCCTGTTCCAGGCCAGCCCGGATCCTATCTGCGTGACCTGCCTGGACAGCGGCGAGTTTATCGAGATCAACCCCGCTTTTACCCAGACCTTTGGCTGGACTGCAGCCGAGGTGATCGACAAAAGCGCCGAGCAGATCGGCCTGTGGGACGAGTCAAGCAAACGCCTGCAACGCATCGAGCGGGTGATTCGCGAACAGGCGCTGAGCAATGTGGCGATTGTGGTGCATCACAAGGATGGCCAGGCCCTGACCTGTGTGATTTCCAGCCGGATGATCAAGGTCGGTGACCAACCGTGCATCGTCACCACCCTGCGCGATATCACCCAGCAACAGCGCTCGGAGGCGGCGTTGAAGGCCAGCGAGGAAAAATTCGCCAAGGCCTTCCATTCCAGCCCCGACGCGATTTCTATCACCGAGCGCGACACCGGCCGCTATGTGGAGGTCAACGATGGCTTCTGCCGCCTGACCGGCTACCGTGCCGATGAAGCCATCGGCCTGACGCTGTACCAGATCGGTATCTGGGCAGATGAAAACCAGCGCTCGGCACTGCTCGCCGAACTGCAGATCAAGGGGCGTATCCACCACCTGGAAATGCTCTGGCACAACAAACGTGGCGAAGTGCTGGCGGTGGAGGTGTCGGTGGAGCCCATCACCCTCAATGAAACCCCGTGCCTGCTGCTGACCGCACGGGACGTGAGCCTGCTGAAAAACGCCCAGGCGCAGATCCGCCACCTGGCCTACCACGACCCGCTGACCAACCTGCCCAACCGCGCGCTGCTGATGGACCGCCTGAGCCAACAGATCGCCCTGCTCAAGCGCCACAACCTGCGCGGGGCCTTGTTGTTTCTTGATCTCGACCACTTCAAGCACATCAACGACTCCCTCGGGCACCCGGTGGGCGACACCGTGCTGAAAATCGTCACTGCGCGCCTGGAAGCCAGCGTGCGCATGGAGGACACCGTGGCGCGCCTGGGCGGCGACGAATTCGTGGTATTGCTCAGCGGCTTGGACGGCACACGCACCGAAGTCAGCAACCAGGTGCAGGAACTGGCCGACACCCTGCGCGAACTGCTGTCAGAACCGATGTTTCTGGATGGGCACCGCCTGCAGGTCACGCCGAGCATTGGCGTGGCATTGATTCCCGACCACGGCTCAACCCCCGCCGACCTGCTCAAGCGCGCCGACATCGCGCTGTATCGCGCCAAGGATTCGGGGCGCAATACCACGCAGATGTTTCACAACAGCATGCAAAAAACCGCCAGCGAGCGGTTGCGCATGGAAACCGACCTGCGCCTGGCCTTGTCGCGTGGCGAATTCAGCGTGCATTACCAACCGCAGGTTGATGCACGCGGCAACAAAATCGTCGGTGCCGAAGCCCTGGTGCGCTGGCAGCACCCGCAGCTGGGCGCGCAGTCGCCGACTGAATTTATCAAGGTACTGGAAGACAGCGGGCTGATTCTGGAGGTGGGCACCTGGATCCTCGACGAAGCCTGCGCCACCTTCGGCCAGTTGATCGCCGACGGCCTGGTAGACCCGCTGAATTTCAGCCTGTGCGTGAACATCAGCCCCCGGCAGTTTCGCCAAAACGACTTTGTGGAGCGGGTAGAACGCAGCCTGCGCGCGCACCAACTGCCCTTTAGCCTGCTGAAGCTGGAAATCACCGAAGGCATCGTGATTCAAAACCTGGACGACACCATCAGCAAAATGCGCCGCCTGAAAAAGCTCGGCATCAGTTTTGCCATGGATGATTTCGGCACCGGCTACTCGTCCCTGACCTACCTCAAACGCCTGCCGGTGGATGCCTTGAAAATCGACCAGTCGTTTGTGCGTGATGCGACCCATGACCCGAACGACGCGGAAATCATCCGCGCCATCGTGGCCATGGCGCGCAGCCTGAACCTGGAGGTGATTGCCGAAGGCGTGGAAACCCTGGAACAACTGGCATTTTTGCAGGGACTTGGTTGCCATTTGTATCAGGGATACCTGCACAGCCGGCCGTTACCCGTGGAAGGTTTCAGGCGGTTGCTGGTGTAGTGTCTACCAGCCTTATCGCCGTGTAGCCGGGGTTGTTCCAGTGCGACGACGCCAGCGACGACTTGGAGCCATACCAGTCCAGGCTGCCATTCACCACGGCCACTGAGTGCCCCCCACTTGCCAGGGTGCCCAACGCCCCCTTGGCCAATTCTCCGGCAGTGCTGGGCCGTGTGTAGGCATACAGGCCCAAGCGGCGAAAGGCTTCACCTGGGTATTCGCCATTGTTGAGCGTTTGCATCGCCGTCTCAAAACTCTCTGCGGCGCGGAACTCATGGTTTTCCTTCATGGCTCGCTTTGCACTCACCGCATACAAGAAGTTGGCATCCTTGAGCAGCGCTTTGTCAGGGCCTGCGAGGTTTGAACCTTGCTCGGCCTTTTTCAACTCATCAAAGGTCAAGTGCAGTGAATGACCGTCGCGCATGCTTACGTGATAGCCGTCGGCGGTCTCGCGGATGTTTTTATAGATACTCGTTGGGTTCTGTCCAAACTTCATCATCGCCGCCTTGATCGCCGATACGGTGACGCAATTGCCCTCGACGCCCTGGTAGAAGCCGCCCCAGATATTGCCGGGTTTGACGCCTACCGACACGTTGGAAACGCTTACGCTGCCCTGCTCGATCGAATAGTCATCATCGGTAATATCATCACCCGTAAGCATGTAGCCGTAAGTGCGCCGAACCGGCTCCTGCCTCTGATGATCATGCTGTCGCCCCTCCAGCACCAACCCTGCGCCGAAGTTGCGGGTGTCAACCACGCCGACCGCACCCTTGGCCTGCATCTGGTCCGTCGACACATCTTGCATAAAGCCAACCATGCCCATGCCCTTCAGCGCTCGCTTGGATGTTTCGCCTTCGAGGGTCTTGGCCAGGGCCGCATCGAAACCATTGCCCAGCGAAGAGTAAGGCCCTTCCAGTTGCTTGCGTTTGACGAAAGCCGCAAAGATAAAATTGGCATCCGTTATTGCACCCGGGTCATTGCCGGCAAACCTTGAGGCGCGCGTTGCGCGCTGCAACTCATCCTGAGTCAGATGAACGCTGAAGCCGTCCTTCATGGTCACGTCATAGCCACCCGCAACGGGAGTCACCTGATCAAATACATCGGTGGGGCTTTGACCAAACCTGAGCATCATCATCTTGATAACAGCAGCGTGAGTGCTGACATCAAAGTACTCACCAAAGCGGCGCTCCGTGGCGATGAATGCATTTGTAACATCCTTGGGTTTTTCGCCGTTCTTGCGCGATGAGAAGTTTATTGTGGGTACTTCGCCCCGCGCGGGTTGTCGACTGTTCTCCGAAAAAGGAACTAGCGCAGCTTGCGAAAACTCAGTGTCTTTTATTTTTATCAAAGGCATACAGCTGGCCGAAACTGAACTCATAATTTTACACCTCGTAGAGGTAGCGTTAATAAGCGATCACCGGGTATTACCTCAGCGCTATTGCGTCGCCGTGGGTGGGCACGCCGCCCCTTCCCCCAAATTGCTCTTCAATACCGTTTATCACCGCTACCGAATGTCCGTCGCGATTGACCATGCCGACTACGCCACTGGCAAGTTCACTGACAGATACCCTCTTGATGCGCTGTTTGAGCCCCAAACGCAGTAAACCTTCACCTGGGCCGTATTCATCTTCACCATTATTCAAACTGCGTATTGCGGCCCTGAAGCTATGTTTCGCATAGCCATCATTGTTTTCCAGTTGAGCCCGCTTGGCGCTCGCCGCAAACAGAAAATGAGCATCCTTGAGCATTTCCGAATCGCGACTGACAAACTTCGAACCCCAAGCACCCTCCGCCAACTCCCGACGACTGAGATGGAGCGCGAAGCCGTCGCGCATCACCACCTGATAACCCTCCCCGACTTTTCGAACGTCCTTAAAGATATCCGTCGGGCTTTGACCAAACTTCACCATGGCCGCCTTGATGGCCGAGACCGTCACGCAGTTGCCGTCCGGCCCCTGGCGGAAACCGCCCCAGATATCATTTGCCTTGGCACCATTACGCTTGCTCGAAAGATCTGGAAGATCGCCTGCCTGGGGATTAACCATCGGCGGGCTGGGCTGGGGCAACACCTGCGGCTTGAGCGGTACCCGTGGCTGGGGCGCAGGGACTACCCGTGGTGAGTGCCTGTCAGACTCATGTCGCCACATCCCGTGTAAGCGAGTAAGAATCCGGCTGAGCGTTCGAAAGTACTTTTTGAGAGCTTTCGGGAGGTTTGCCCTATTACCAGAGCCCTTTATTGTTTTATCACAAGGGTGCAAAACATTGTGTGCCGATGCACTAACGGGTTGTTTAATACTTCGAGCAGTTACTGCGCCACTCGACTCAATGGTTTGATAATCGTGTTTAATCACCGATGCATTGTTGATCGCCATTCCGGACATACGCTCACCTTTATCAAGCGCCCCCTTGCTGACAATAGCCAAGGGAGCGACCTCATCAGTACAGATTGTGAAAAGTCCCGCTTAATTTATGCCCTGTTTTGACGACCGGCATTGGTGGTCCAGAGGTTGTCGAACCTGTTCCGGCTGCGGCTACTGAAAATATCGCCCGAACGGTCATCGGCAGGCCCGGGGGCTGTCAGTTCCGGATTGACGCGAATGTCAGGAATGGGGCCCGAGGGCTGGTCATTGAGCATGGGCATGTCCGGCGTGTTTGGCGTCACTGGGGACTTGTCAGCGGTTTTGGGTTTATCAAGGGCGTTCGGCACCAACGGAGGCGGTTCGTCGGCTTTTGGTTTATCCAGGGTGTTCGGCACCGACGGGCGCTGGTCATCGGCTTTTGGCTTATCCGGTGTCTTAGGCAGCACCATGTGCTGGTCATCAAGCTTTAGCTCATGCGAAAGAATATTCACCTCAGGGTGATGCAAACCGCAGTTCACCACCTGAACCGTCAGGTTGATATCAGACGTCTGCTTACTCTGCTGCGCTGCGTCGAGCTTTATCTCTGGAACTTCGCCGGACAGTTTTTTTGTCACCGATACTACGTCAGGGCTCACCTTAAGGTCGTCACCTGGGACCACCTGCGCGTGAGGCTTGGCCTCCGGCATGGCCCTGGGCATCACCGCTGCATCCGGAAGGATTTTCGCCGCAGTATCCTTGAGCAATGGCGCCTTAGGATCGGCCTCCGGCGTCACCTTGGCCCCTGCATCCGCCTTCGGCAGCGTTTGCGCCACAATATCCTTGAGCAATTGCGCCTTAGGATCGGCCTCTGGCGTCACCTTGGCCCCTGCATCCGCCTTCGGCAGCGTTTGCGCCACAATGTCCTTGAGCATTTGCGCTTTAGGATCGGACTCTGGCGTCACCTTGGCCCCTGCATCCGCCTTCGGCAGCGTTTTTGCCGCAGTGTCTTTGAGCACTGGCGCGTTAAGATCCGCTTCGGGTATTGCCTTCGGTAGAGGCCCCGCATCAAGCGTAAGCTTGGGTATGCCGCCTTGACCCGCCCACAGTCTTACCGCCTTGAAAATCGACTCAAGAATGTCAAACAATTGATCGAAAGTGGCCCTGTTCATTGTGATATTGCCGTCCTTTGACTCCACTGTATTATCAGGGAGCACAGTATTGGTAACCGTTTTGGACAACATTGGGTCGCGCGACTTATCAACCACTGGTTTCTCCCGATCCTGCGGAAGATAGGTATTAGTCATGGGGGCGAAATTATTAATCGGCAAATTAGACATACAATATCCTTTCTCAATGTCCCTCTAAACCGGCAGTGGCCCGAGAAACGTTCGTCGTCATAAAAGTTGGCTAACAAGTACGAGCATTCGCACTCCCTACTTTCGTGGGCCGCCAGACCTTTGAGTTCCGAACATTCCGCTTCACATTAAGACACCATTAGAAAAGCGAGGAATATTTCTTATGGACATTCACAAAACACCATGGGCGGCCTTACCTGGACGTGCAAATAAAGCCGATACAAAGAGCAACACTCAGCCCCAGTGAAACTTGATGAAATCACCAAGACTTAATCAGGCGATCTACCTGTGCTAGTTACCGCGCACGCCTATATTCCCTTTCGCAGCGCAACGCCAAAAACCACAAAACTTTTGAAGCAAAAAGACCAAAAAAACATTGTTTTTTACACATACAAATAAACCATTCTGCCCACAAGACATTCACCCTCGCTCGCAACCGCCTTGGGCTTACTGGCACGACCGGTTATTACAGGCAAAAAAAAAGGCGCCGGAGCGCCCCTTGAATCAATCACTGAAACTTAGATAAATATAAAGCTGATATTACACCGCCAAAACCTCGGGCCGCTGATGCCCAACGCCCAACAAACGTCCTACTTGCACCAAGTCGGTTTCGCGGCGCATTGCGGTAAACAACTCCACCGCCTCGGGATAGTTGCGTGTCAGCATCGCCAGCCATTGCTTTAAACGGCCAGGCGCCTGACGCTCAGTCAACTGCTCCACGCACTGGCGCCAGAACTCCTGAAGCATTGGTTGCATCTGCGCCCAGGTCATTTCCACCACGTCCTCTCCTGCACGGGCGGCGGCAATCTGCCGGGCCAGGTCCGGGCGCGCCACCAGCCCGCGACCGAGCATGATGTCTTCGACGCCGCTGATCTCGCGGCAGCGCCGCCAGTCTTCAACGCTCCAGATATCACCGTTGGCGAACACTGGCACCTTGACCACGTCCTGCACCCGCGGGATCCACTCCCAGTGCGCCGGCGGCTTGTAGCCATCGGCCTTGGTGCGCGCGTGCACCACGATATGCGCAGCGCCGCCTTCAGCCAGGGCGGTGGCGCACACCAGCGCGCCGTCCGGGCTGTCGAAGCCCAAGCGCATTTTGGCGGTTACCGGTATGTGCGCCGGCACCGCACGGCGAACATGCTCGACGATCTGGTTGAGCAGCTCGGGCTCCTTGAGCAGCACCGCACCACCGCGGGACTTGTTGACGGTTTTGGCGGGGCAGCCGAAGTTCAGGTCGATCACCTGGGAGCCCAGCTCGCAGGCCAGCGCGGCATTTTCCGCCAGGCATACCGGGTCGGAGCCGAGCAATTGCACGCGCAGCGGTACGCCGGCAGCGGTTTTGGCACCGTGCAGCAATTCCGGGGCGAGCTTGTGGAAGTAGGCAGGCGTCAGCAAGCGGTCGTTGACGCGAATGAATTCGGTCACGCACCAGTCGATACCGCCCACACGGGTCAACACGTCCCGCAGGATGTTGTCGACCAACCCCTCCATGGGCGCCAAAGCAATTTGCATGGAAAACACTCAACAAAAATCGTGGCGCAGTTTACTGGGTTTCCTACGGCAACCGTTAACCCCCTGTCAGGGCGGGGCCGTAACCGTCGAGAAACTCTGTGGGCATGCGCTTGGGTTTGCCGGAAGACATTTCGATACACACAAACGTGGTTTGCGCCCGTAGCAGGGTGGCGCCGTCACGCGGGCGCACTAACTGGAAGCGGCGAGTCATCTTCAGGCGCTGATCCCAGTCAACAATCCAGGTGGCCAGTTGCAGCTCGTCGCCCTCGTAGCCTGCCGCCAGGTAATCGATCTCATGGCGCACCACGGCCATGGCGCGGTCCAGGCGGCGATATTCAGTGAGATCCAGCCCCAAACGCTGGGAGTGGCGCCAGGCGCAGCGCTCCAGCCAGGACACATACACCGCGTTATTGGCGTGCCCCAACCCGTCGATGTCTTCAGGGGCGACCTGCAGATCGATGATAAACGGCGTTGCCAAATCCCAGCCCATGCGTTGCTCCCAGTCGATTAATGTCGGCGGGGCAGTGTATCAGGCAGTTTGCCGCTCCTGTAGACGGCGACCGGCCAACAACGCCAGCACAGCGTCGATCACCCGTGGGTCGGCCAGCACTTTCTGGTGCCCACCCTGCTCCAGGCGCAGCAGGCGGCTGTCGAACCAGGCGTCGTGAATGGCTTGCGAGGCTTTGACCGGCACAAAGGTATCGTCTTCGGCATGAACGATCAGCCCTGGGATATTCATTTGGTAGTGGGCCACGTCCAAATGCTTGAGCGGCATGCCGAAGGTGTGTTCCACCTCCTGGATAAACGCCGAGCGCGCCCGCGCCGGCAAACCGACCATGTGGGTAAAACCGCGCAGTACGTCAAGAAAGCGCGACGGCGCGGCGATGCTCACCAGCGCCTCGGTACGCAGCCCCAACTGCACCGCCAGCATCGCACTGGCGCCGCCCATCGAATGGCCGATTACCGCGTGCAACGGCGGCAGCTCGGCGGCCGCCTCCAGCATGGCACGGGCAAACAGCAGCACATGCGCTTCACGCCCCGGCGAACGGCCATGGGCGGGACCGTCGAGGGCAATCACTGAATAACCGTTTTCCACCAATGCCGTGATCAGGCTGGCGAACTGAGTGGGCCGCCCTTCCCAACCGTGCATGAGTAGTACCGCCGGCCCCTGGCCCCAGCGCAGGGCCGAGAGACCAAAGCGCAGGGTCATGCGCTGCGACTGCGCCAGCAGCGGCAATTCCCAGTCACGCGGCGGCAGGTCGCGCGGTGTCATGAAGGCACGCCGCATTTTGTTGGCCACCGCGTGCGGCGCCAGGTGGCCCAGCGTGCCGTTGATACGACGAATCCAGGTTAACGTGCGCATTTGTGCAAGCCCTCTTTCAGCGTACCGCCGACTTGGAAGCGCGCAATACACGATCCGACAATTCACCGGGCCCCAAGGCACGTGCCAATGCCAGGCCACCGATCATCAGCGCCATGTCTGCCAGCGCCTTGTCGGTGTCCTCGGGGCTGGCGGCGAGCTGGGCGGCCATCAGCTCTACGTGTTCGTTGAGCGCTTCGCGGAAGGCGTCCGGCAGGCGCGCCATCTCGCCCACGGTGGCCGGGATCGGGCAGGCCTGGGCGGTTGAGTCGCGGTGCTTGCGCGACAAGTAGAACGCCGCCACCAGGCCCCTGCGCTCTTCGCCGGTGAGTTGGGTGTCCATATCGTCGATGGACGCGCGACGCCGGGCCAGCAGCTGGGTGAAGGCCTCCAGCATCAGCGCGTCCTTGCTTTCAAAGTGCGCGTAGAACCCACCGACGGTCAGCCCCGCCGCGCCCATGACTTCACCCACGCTCGGCTCGGCCGGGCCACGCTGGATCAATGCGGCGCTGGCGGCTTGCAGAATACGTTCGCGGGTTTGCGCTTTTTTATCGCTCATCATTGCCTCCGTCTTTCATGGGTTGAATATTATTACCATAATAATATTTCGCAAGCGAGAAGCATGACCACTGGTCAGAACAGAAGAACGGGATCGGGGAGGGAATTGGCCAAACGCCAGACAAACAAAAGGGCCATTCAATAATTGAATGACCCTTAAAAATCCCGCAGAGCGGGTAATCGTGGCGTCCCCTAGGGGACTCGAACCCCTGTTACCGCCGTGAAAGGGCGGTGTCCTAGGCCACTAGACGAAGGGGACACAAACCTTCTATACACTGATCAGCGCTGAGAACTGATCGATTCAAGGACGGTGTGGCCAGACCTTGAACCTGTAAATTGGTGGAGCTAAACGGGATCGAACCGTTGACCTCTTGCATGCCATGCAAGCGCTCTCCCAGCTGAGCTATAGCCCCGGATTTTTCGCCTCGCGGCGCAGCAGACCTTGCGAGCTGCTTGTTGAAACTGGCGTCCCCTAGGGGACTCGAACCCCTGTTACCGCCGTGAAAGGGCGGTGTCCTAGGCCACTAGACGAAGGGGACAAAACCTTCTGTACAACCGATCAGAGCTGAGACCTGATCAATTCAAGGACGGTGTGGCCAGACCTTGAACCTGTAAATTGGTGGAGCTAAACGGGATCGAACCGTTGACCTCTTGCATGCCATGCAAGCGCTCTCCCAGCTGAGCTATAGCCCCTCATCGGTGAGGACGGGGCGAATCTTAATGGCGGTTTGGAAGTGTGTCAAATTTATTTTCAACATTTTCCAAAGTTTTTTGCCGGGATAACAATCACTTACCGGCGAAACCCCGGAAAACCGGGGTTTCGTCGCTGCAACAGCCTGCTTAGCCGATAGCGCCCAGCAGCTTTTCCCACTCTTTGTTTTCTTTCTTCGACACACCACCAAGCAAATCAAGGGCTTGGCGCAGACGGAAACGCGTCAGGTCCGGGCCGAGAATTTCCATCGCATCGAGCACCGACACCGAACTGGCCTGCCCGGTAATCGCAGCAAACATCAGCGGCATGGCATCGCGCAATTTCAGCTCAAGGGATTCAACCACCGCCTGGATCGTCGCGGTGATCGCATCCTTCTCCCACTGGCGCAGGCTTTCGAGCTTCCACAGGATCAACTGCATCAACTGGCGAACCTGGTCACCGGAGAGCTTCTTGGACTCAAACAGCTTGGCGTCCGGGTTCACGCCACCGGCGAAGAAGAAGCTGGCCAACGGTGCGACCTGGCTGAACGTCTCCACCCTGCCCTGCACCAGCGGCGCGATTTTCATCATGTACTCGGGGTTCAACGCCCACTGCTGTAAGCGCGTGGCGAACTCGTCCACCGGCAGGTCACGCAGCCACTGGCCGTTGAGCCACGAGAGTTTCTCGATATCGAAAATCGGCCCGCCCAGGGACACGCGGGACAGGTCGAAGTTGTCGACCATTTCCTGCAGCGAGAACTTCTCGCGCTCGTCCGGCATCGACCAGCCCATGCGGCCCAGGTAGTTGAGCATGGCTTCCGGCATGAAGCCCATGCGCTCGTAGAAGGTCACCGAGGTCGGGTTCTTGCGTTTGGACAGCTTGCTCTTGTCCGGGTTACGCAGCAGCGGCATGTAGCACAGCTGCGGCTGTTCCCAGCCGAAGTATTCGTACAGCAGGATCAGCTTGGGCGCCGACGGCAGCCATTCTTCGCCGCGCAGCACGTGAGTGATGCCCATCAGGTGGTCGTCGACCACGTTGGCCAGGAAGTACGTCGGCAGGCCGTCGGTCTTCATCAGCACTTGCATGTCCATGCGGTCCCACGGAATCTCGACGTCACCGCGCAGCATGTCCGGCACCACGCACACGCCTTCGCTCGGCACTTTCATGCGGATAACGTGCGGTTCGCCGGCAGCCAGGCGCTGGGCCACCTCTTCCTTCGACAGCAGCAGCGCGCGGCCGTCGTAGCGTGGGGTTTCGCCCCGGGCCTGTTGCTCGGCGCGCATCTGGTCCAGCTCTTCAGCGGTGCAGAAGCACGGGAACGCATGCCCCATGTCGACCAGTTGCTGGGTGTACTGCTTGTAGATGTCGCTGCGCTCGCTCTGGCGATACGGGCCGTGCGGGCCGCCAACGTCCGGGCCTTCCGCCCAGGTAATGCCCAGCCAGCGCAAGGCATCGAAAATCTGCTGCTCCGACTCACGGGTGGAGCGCAGTTGGTCGGTGTCTTCGATCCGCAGGATGAATTCACCGCCGTGCTGCTTGGCAAAGCAGTAGTTGAACAAGGCGATGTAGGCAGTACCGACGTGGGGATCCCCAGTAGGCGATGGCGCAATGCGCGTGCGGACGGTGGTCATGGCTGGTCTCGAATGGGCGATAAAACTGAAAATTGAAACAAGGGGCGAATGGTAACACCAGCTTGGGTGATTCTGGCAGACCGAGGTGAAGCCATCGGGGGCAAGTCGAATCGTCGCACCGCCCCTCCCACACTTTGATTTGTGAGCACGGTCAAATGTGGGAGGGGCGGTGCGACGATTCGACTTGCCCCCGATGAGGCCAGTTGAATCACCACACATCAAACCGCCAACAACCGCTCCCGCAGCTTGCCAATCTCATCGCGCGTCTGCGCCGCCGCCTCAAACTCCAGGTCCCGCGCCAACTGGTACATCTTCTCTTCCAACTGGCGGATGCGCTTGGTGATCTCACTCGGCGAGCGCAATTCGTTCTCGTACTTGGCGCTTTCCTCGGCGGCCTTGGCCATGCCCTTGCGCTTCTTGCTGCGCGAGCCGGGCACGGTGGCGCCTTCCATGATGTCGGCGACGTCCTTGAACACCCCCTTGGGCGTGATGCCATTGGCCAGGTTAAAGGCAATCTGCTTGTCGCGACGGCGCTCGGTCTCGCCGATCGCCCGCTCCATGGAGCCGGTGATACGGTCGGCGTAGAGAATCGCCCGGCCATTGAGGTTACGCGCCGCACGGCCGATGGTCTGGATCAGCGAGCGCTCGGAGCGCAGGAAGCCCTCCTTGTCAGCATCGAGGATCGCCACCAGCGACACTTCCGGCATGTCCAGGCCTTCGCGCAGCAGGTTGATGCCCACCAGTACATCAAAGGTTCCCAGGCGCAGGTCGCGGATGATCTCCACGCGCTCCACGGTGTCGATGTCCGAGTGCAGGTAGCGCACGCGCACGCCGTGGTCGGCCAGGTAGTCGGTCAAGTCTTCGGACATGCGCTTGGTCAGCGTGGTGACCAGCACCCGCTCTTCCAGGGCCACGCGCTTGGTGATTTCCGAGAGCAAGTCGTCCACCTGGGTCAGCGCCGGGCGGATTTCGATTTGCGGGTCCACCAGGCCGGTTGGGCGCACCACTTGTTCAACCACGCGCCCCGCATGCTCGGCCTCATAATTACCCGGCGTGGCCGAGACAAAAATGGTCTGCGGGCTGATCCCTTCGAACTCGTCGAAACGCATCGGCCGGTTATCCAGCGCCGACGGCAAACGGAACCCGTACTCCACCAAGGTTTCTTTGCGCGAGCGGTCACCTTTGTACATCGCACCGACCTGCGGCACGCTGACGTGGGATTCGTCGATCACCAGCAGGGCGTCATCCGGCAGGTAATCGAACAGCGTGGGCGGCGCCTGCCCGGATTCACGGCCCGACAGGTAGCGCGAATAGTTTTCGATGCCGTTGCAGTAGCCCAGCTCCAGGATCATCTCCAGGTCGAAGCGCGTGCGCTGCTCCAGGCGCTGGGCTTCCACCAGCTTGTTGTTGCTACGCAGGTATTCCAGGCGCTCCACCAGCTCGGTCTTGATCCCCTCGATGGCGCCCATCAATGTTTCTCGCGGCGTCACATAGTGGCTTTTCGGATAGAAGGTAAAGCGCGGTAATTTGCGAATCACCTCACCGGTCAACGGGTCGAAGGCCGACAGGCTCTCGACTTCATCGTCAAACAGCTCAATGCGGATGGCTTCCAGATCGGACTCGGCCGGGTAGATGTCGATCACATCGCCACGTACGCGGAAGGTCGCGCGGGCAAAGTCCATGTCGTTGCGGGTGTATTGCAGGCTGGTCAGGCGGCGCAGCAGCTCGCGCTGGTCGAGTTTGTCGCCGCGGTCGACGTGCAGCACCATCTTCAAATAGGTTTCCGGGCTGCCCAGGCCGTAGATGCACGACACCGTGGTGACGATGATCGCGTCCTTGCGCTCCAGCAACGCCTTGGTCGCCGACAGGCGCATCTGCTCAATGTGGTCGTTGATCGACGCATCCTTCTCGATAAAGGTATCGGAGGACGGCACATAGGCTTCGGGCTGGTAGTAGTCGTAGTAGGAAACGAAGTACTCCACCGCGTTATTCGGGAAGAACGCCTTGAACTCGCCGTACAGCTGCGCGGCCAGGGTCTTGTTCGGCGCCAGCACCAACGTGGGGCGATTGGTCTGCGCAATCACGTTGGCAATGCTGAAGGTCTTGCCCGAACCGGTCACCCCGAGCAGCGTCTGGTGCGCCAGGCCGGCGTCGATGCCTTCGACCAGCAGGCGAATGGCTTCGGGTTGATCGCCGGCGGGTTCAAAACGGGTGACGAGCTGGAAATCCGACATAACGTACCTCGTGAAGTCACCCCAGACTCGAAACCGCCAGGGACGAAATAGCTCAGCAACCCGCGAATAGTCATCGCAGGTTGCAGGAAAAAACCATGATAGCTGTAGAAGTGGTGGCGAATGTGACGGGTTTCAAGGCAATCGTCCTATCCGCCGTCTAGGATCAAGGTTGCAATAAGACTAACGGTCAGCAAATAAACCGAAAAACTTGGCCGAAAAGCCGTTTCGGTTGTCGCCCTCAGCGGTGAGGGCCTCTATACTAGCTCCCCGTTTGTGCACCGCTCTAGTGCATTCGGCTGGAGCGCGACACGTCCCTCCATTCCCCCATAGAGCTGCCGCAAAAATGAGCCTGTTCTCCGCTGTCGAAATGGCACCACGCGATCCTATCCTGGGCCTCAACGAAGCATTCAACGCCGATACACGAACCACCAAGGTCAACCTTGGCGTGGGCGTTTACTGCAACGAGGAGGGGAAGATTCCACTCTTGCGTGCCGTTGCCGAAGCGGAAGCCATTCGCGTGGCGCAACACGCCGCCCGTGGCTACCTGCCGATCGACGGCATCGTCGCCTATGACCAGGCCGTGCAAAAACTGCTGTTTGGCGCTGAATCGCCACTGCTGAGCGCCGGCCGTGTGATCACCGCCCAAGCGGTTGGCGGCACCGGCGCGCTGAAAATCGGCGCTGACTTCCTCAAGCAACTGCTGCCAGACGCCGTCGTCGCCATCAGCGACCCAAGCTGGGAAAACCATCAGGCGCTGTTCGAAAAAGCCGGGTTCCCGGTGCAGACCTACCGCTACTACGACGCCGCCACCCACGACGTAAACCGCGCCGGCCTGCTCGAAGACCTCAATGCCCTGCCGCCGCAATCCATCGTGGTGCTGCACGCCTGCTGCCACAACCCGACCGGCGTCGACCTGAGCCCGGCCGACTGGCAAAACGTGCTGGACGTGGTCAAGGCCAAGAACCTGGTGCCGTTCCTCGACATGGCCTACCAGGGCTTTGGCGACGGCATCCACGAAGACGCCGCTGCTGTACGCCTGTTCGCCGAATCGGGCCTGACTTTCTTTGTGTCCAGCTCGTTCTCCAAGTCGTTCTCGCTGTACGGCGAACGTGTGGGCGCGCTGTCGATCGTCAGCGAATCCAAAGAAGAAAGCGCGCGCATCCTGTCCCAGGTCAAGCGTGTGATCCGCACCAACTACTCCAACCCGCCTACCCACGGCGCGGCGATTGTGGCGGCAGTACTGAACAACCCCGAGCTGCGCGCCCAGTGGGAAGCCGAACTGGCCGAAATGCGCCTGCGCATCCGTGGCATGCGCGAGCAGATGGTGGCTGAACTGGCCAAGGCTGCTCCAGGCCACGACTTCAGCTTCGTCGGCCGCCAGCGTGGGATGTTCTCCTACTCCGGCCTGACCGTTGAACAAGTGACCCGCCTGCGTACCGAGTTTGGTATCTACGCACTGGATACCGGGCGTATCTGTGTGGCGGCGCTGAACCAGTCGAACATCGGCGCGGTAACAAAAGCGATTGTGCAGGTGCTGTAAGCCTTAAACAGGCGATGAGGGGGAAGCCATTCATGGCTTCCCCTTTTTTATGGGCGAACGTTGAGCCGATGAGTTAGTTAAACCGATGGATTAGCTGAACCTGTGGATTAGCTGAACCTGCGGCTTAACTGAACCCATGGATTAGCTGAACCCATGGATTAGCTGAACCTATGGCTTCACTGAACCTGTGGCTTAACTGAACCTATGGCTTCACTGAACCCGTGGCTTAGCTGAACCTATGGCTTAACTAAACCTGTAGCTTCACTGAACCTGTGGCTTCACTGAACCCGTGGCTTAGCTGAACCTATGGCTTAACTAAACCTGTAGCTTCACTGAACCTGTGGCTTCACTGAACCCGTGGCTTAGCTGAACCTATGGCTTAACTAAACCTGTAGCTTCACTGAACCTGTGGCGAGCGAGCTTGCTCGCGTTGGGCTGCGCAGCAGCCCCAAACCCGCCACCTTGAACCTCCTGACCAAACGCGGTGCCTGAACAAGGGGCCGCTACGCACCCCAGCGCGAGCAAGCTCGCTCGCCACAAGCAGCGCAGCGCGCGCAAAAAATTCACTGGGCACAACGCGCTGCGCAGCAGCCCCAAACCCCGCCACCTTGAACTTCCTGACGAAACGCGGTGCCTGAACAAGGGGCCGCTACGCACCCCAGCGCGAGCAAGCTCGCTCGCCACAAAAGGCGCAGCGCCTGCAAAAAATTCACTGGGCACAACGCGCAGCCCCTAGACTGAACCCTGACTGCCCCTTTGCTGTGAGAACTCTATGAGAAACGACGACCTGGACCTGCGTGCCGACCGCGACGAGTTGCATGACTACACCCCGCGCACACCGCCAGCCAAACGCCAGAAAAGCCTGGTGCTGCAAGTAGCGCTCGGCGTGTTCCTCGGTGGCCTTGCGCTGTGGCTGGTGCAGTTGGGCGCGACCGCAATCATGGCAAAATTGGCCATGGGCACCCTGCAATTCGGCGGCTGATGCCCGGCCCTCAGTGCAGAGGCCTGTCGAAGTGAATTCTGGAAAAATTGCTTAACCACCAGTACAGCATTGCCAGGCCATAGCCCGTAAGAAATGACCCTACCGACGAATAGAGCACCTGAATCACTGCGGACTCATAAACGCAGTTGCGCGTGCAGTGAGGCTCTTCGGGAAAGGTCACCGTTAAGAAGAACACCCCGAAGCCGCCCATTACCACGACAGGCAAGATCGCAAGGTGGCGCCTTCTGTTGACCAATGAGCGCAGAAACAGTGTTCGATAAGGCACCCAGCATGCAATCAGCACGGCGTAATACACACTGAACAGCCACGCCAACGCAAAAATCAGCCGCGTGACCTCGGAAAAAAATGACTTTTCAGCCCATGTTTCGATAGACGGCAGCGTTTGCGCCAACCCACTGACTAAAGCGTTAGCCCACGTCAGCTTGAGAAAATCCGCGCTCCACCCGCCAAAGACCACGATCGATGTAAACAGCAACGGAATCCAGGCAATCGGTCGCCACAAAAATTGATCATCCGTGGGCACCTGAACCAGGCTCGAACCAGGTGGTTTGTCCATTCGCGGATCGCTCTCAAGGGGTGACAACGACGAGCGTAGACCAGAATCACTGAGCCTTCCCTCACACCCCCTCGCGAATCGCCCCGCGCTCCTCCAGCAACTTCACAAAACTGCTCAAGCTCTGCGACACCGTCCCCCGCCGCCAGATCAGCCAGGTGTGCAGGATGCGAAAGTTGTCCGCTAACGGCCACACGCTCACCGCCGCGAAGCCCGGCATGTTTTCCAGCATGCTGCGCGGCATCAGCGCCAGGCCGGCACCGGCGCTGACGCAGGCGAGCATGCCGTGGTAGCTCTCGATCTCGAAGATCTTGCCCGGCATCGCACCATCCTGTGAGAACCAGCGCTCGAAATGGTGCCGGTACGAGCAGTTCGAGCGAAACGTATAGATGTTTTCGCCATTCACATCCTGCCCGCGGTTGATCGGCGCGTGATGCAGCGGCGCGATCACGACCATTTCCTCTTCGAACACCGCCACGCCTTCCAACGTCGAGTGCAGCACCGGGCCATCGACAAAGGCCGCCGTCAGGCGCCCCGACAGCACGCCTTCGATCATGGTGCCCGATGGCCCGGTGCTCAGGTCCAGTTCGACCTTGGCGTGCTTCTGGTTGTACGCCGCCAGCAACCCCGGAATGCGCACCGCCGCTGTGCTTTCCAGCGAGCCGAGGGCAAATGCGCCCTGGGGCTCCTCCCCCGCCACCGTGGCCCGGGCTTCTTGCACCAGGTCGAGAATGCGTCGCGCATAACCGAGGAAATTCCACCCGGCAGGCGACAGGCGCAGGCGGCTTTTCTCGCGAATGAACAACTCCACGCCCAAATCCTGCTCCAGTTGCTTGATGCGCGTGGTCAGGTTCGACGGCACCCGATGAATCAACTGCGCGGCGGCGCTGATGCTGCCTTGCTCGGCAACGGCCTTGAAGATTTCCAGCTGCACCAGATCCAAGTCATTCTCCAATCGTGAACGTATTGCTTAATATTATTCAGTTTCCATAAAAGATCCAGCCCCGTACGCTGAACCCATTCCACTCATTCAGCAGGACGGTGCCATGAACGCTATTTCCCCCCAGACCCACGCCCTGTCGATCAACCCCGCCAATGGCGAAACGGTCGGCAGCTACCCGTATGAAACCGCGTCGCAACTGGACGCCGCCCTCGACCGTGCCACCGGCGCATTCCGCACCTGGCGCCGCCAGCCAGTCAGCCAGCGTGCCGAATTGCTGCTGGCCCTGGCCGCCGCCCTGCGCGACCAAGCCGAAGAGATGGCGCAGATGATCACCCTGGAAATGGGCAAACCCATCGCCCAGGCGCGTGCCGAAATCGAGAAATGTGCGCTGCTCGCCGAATGGTACGCCGCCCAAGGCCCGGCCATGCTGGCGCCGGAACCGACCCTGGTGGACAACGGCAGCGCTCAGATCGAATACCGCCCGCTGGGCCCGATCCTCGCCGTGATGCCGTGGAACTTCCCGGTGTGGCAAGTGCTGCGCGGCGCCGTGCCGACCATGCTCGCCGGCAACACCTATGTGCTTAAACACGCGCCGAACGTGATGGGCAGCGCTTACCTGATGAAAGCAGCGTTTCAGAAAGCCGGCTTCGCTGACGGCCTGTTCGAAGTGATCAACGTGACCACCGAAGGTGTGTCCAAGGCCATCGCCGACCCGCGGATCGCCGCCGTGACCCTCACCGGCAGCGTGCGCGCCGGCATGGCCATCGGCTCCCAGGCTGGGGCTGCGCTGAAGAAATGCGTGCTGGAACTGGGTGGCTCCGACCCCTTCATTGTGCTCAACGACGCCGACCTCGACGCCGCCGTTCAGGCCGCTGTGATCGGCCGCTTCCAGAACAGCGGCCAAGTCTGCGCCGCCGCCAAGCGCCTGATCATCGAAGAAGGTGTGGTGGAAGCCTTCACCGCCAAGTTCCTGGAAGCCAGCCGTGCCCTGGTGATGGGCGACCCGACGGCGACCGCCACTTACATCGGCCCCATGGCCCGCTTCGACCTGCGCGACGAGCTGCACGGCCAGGTCCAGGCCACCCTGGAAGAAGGCGCGACGCTGCTGCTGGGCGGTAACAAAGCAGCCGGCGCCGGCAACTACTATGAGCCGACCGTGCTGGCCAATGTCACCGACCAGATGACCTCGTTCAAACAGGAGCTGTTCGGCCCCGTGGCCTCAATCATCACTGCCCGCGATGCCGACCACGCTGTGGCCCTGGCGAACGACAGTGAATTCGGCCTCACCGCGAGCATTTTCACCACCGATGCGGCCAAGGCGCGCAACATCGCCAATCAGCTGGAGACCGGCGGGATCTTCGTCAACGCGTTCAGCGTGTCCGACCCTCGGGTGGCGTTTGGTGGGGTGAAAAAGAGTGGGTTTGGGCGTGAATTGTCGCACTTTGGTGTGCGGGAATTCTGTAATGCGCAGACGGTGTGGCTGGATCGCAAGTAAGCCCAGTCAACGCAAAAGCCTGTGTTCAGGCATCCAGCAGCGGCAGCGTCACCACAAACTCGCTGCCCCTGTCCTTGCCTTCGCTCATGGCGGTAACCGTGCCGTCATGGGCTTCCACCAGTTCGCGCACCACCGTCAAGCCGATCCCCAAACCCGAGCCATTGAAGCCGATGGCATGCTCGTCCTGCACATAAGGGTCGAAGATGAACGGCAACGCCTTGGCCGAAACGCCGATGCCATTGTCGCCAATGCTGATCCTCAACGCGTCTGTGACGGTCACCGACAGCACAATACGGCCCCCCACCGGCGTGTACTTGGCCGAGTTGGCCAGCAGGTTGTTCAGGATCTGCGCAAGGCGCCCGGGGTCACCACTCACCGTCAACGGGCCATCGGGCAGATGGGCCTCAAAGTGCTGATTTTTCGCACGCATCACCGGGCCACAGGCATCAATAGCGCTGCGGAGGATGTACAGCATGTCGACCTTGCGCCGCTCGACACGCAGTTTGCCCGTGCTGACGCGGGACACGTCCAACAGGTCATCCACCAGCTGTGAAATATGCTGCACCTGGCCTTCGATCAGCTCACGCATGCGCGGCAGCTGGTCACTCGGCAGGCGCACCATGCGCTCGGCGATCATGCTGATCGGCGTCAACGGGTTGCGCAGCTCATGCGCCACCATCGCCAGGATACTTTTCTGCTGGCCCAGCGCGCGCTCGGCCGTGGCCTGCAGGTCTTGAGCGCTGAGCGCAGCAATGACCAACTGCGCATTCGCCTCGCGAAGCTCCTGGTACAAACGCTGTTCTTCCACGCGTGGCGGGCTGGCCGCGTCGGATTGCGCGAGCAGGATCGCCACGACCAGTTGCTGGTTGGCCTCGATCACTTGCTCGACCTGCTGGGTATCCACCAGGCGGCTGCTGACGTCACTCAGTTGCTGTTGCAGGGCGGCGAGCACGGCGCGGGCCTCGACGGTTTTCTGGCCAAGCAGGAACAGCTCGTGGGCCGCTGTATTCAGCTCACTGTCATTCTTGCCGCCGGTTTCACTCATGAGCCGGGCTCACACATGTTTGTCTCCCGTCGAAACCTGTTTGGTCGGGCGCCCACCCAACAAGCCTTCCTGCTCCGGCAACATGTCGCGAATCTGCAGGCCGTTATCGTCGATGTAGTACTGGCGCAGTTGATCCGAGTGAGCGCTGGCGCGAACCTTGACCACCGCCATGATGCGCAGCAAGCGGCTCTCTACTTCGATGTAGCGCTGCACGATGATCGCATCGGTGAGGAACGCCGTGCCGTAGGGGCTGAAACGCAGGTCGGTGTAACGGTCTTCCAGCTCCGATGTCATCAACACGCTGACCCCGGCCCCGGTCAACGCGGTGACCATGCGCGACAACGACTCGCGGAAATCCGCGCGAAAGGTCGGCGCCAGCGCCAGTTCAAAGCCCGACAGCGAATCGATCACCACGCGGGAGGCGTTCAAGCGGCTGATCTCACCGAGCAGCAGTTGCACGATCTCGTCAATCGACAGGTCCGGCGCGCGGCTGTCCACCAGGCCCACCTGCCCATTCTTGATCAACTCGGCCAACTGCGGGTTCTGCGAATGATTGGGCCGCTGCTCGAAGACGGCGATGACCCCGGTCTCACCGTTGCGCGCGCCCTCGGCCAGAAAGGTCGCGGCCAGAATGCTCTTGCCCGAGCCCGACGGCCCGGCCACCAGCAGCGAATAGCCGCGAGGCAGGCCGCCGCCGAGCATTTCATCAAGGGCCGGCACGCCCATTTTCAGGCGCGTGATCGGGAACGTCGGCGGCACTTCAACCGACCGGTTGAGGGCGGCCGGCGGGAACACCTTGATCCCCGAAGTGGCAATCCGGAAAGTGTGCAGCCCCGGCAAGGTCGGTTGGCCGCGCATTTTCATGATTTCCATCTTGCGCACCATCGAATTGCGCTCGACGCTCTGCCGCAGCCAGATCAGGCCGTCTGCCACAGTGAAGATCGGATTGGTGTCGGTTTCGGTGAAATACTCGCCGATCAGGAAGGTCGTCGCCTGCCACGTCGTCATCAACATGCCCAGTTGCTGGATGAACTGCGGCAAGTTGTTGTTGGGGTTGTGCTGGGTCTGGCTGGCCAGCACCACGGAGCGGAACGAATCGACGAAGACCAGCGACGGCGAATGCGCCTCGACCTCACTGACGATGCGCCGCAACACTTCGTCCAGATCACCGGCCAGGGTGTCGTCTGCCAGGTTGATATAGCGAATCGACTGGTTGATGGCTTCATCGTCGAAGAAATCGAACTGCTGCTGATAACGCAGCATCTTCAGCGGCGGCTCCCCGAGCACGGTAAAGAACAGCGCCGGGCGCTCGGGCGTGGCCAGGGCGAACATCATCTGGTGCGCGAGGGTGGTTTTGCCACATCCCGGAGGGCCGGCGATGAGGTTGAACGAAAACTCCGGCAGGCCACCGCCCAGGACCTCGTCCAGTCCTGGCACACCCGTGGCCAGACGGTTGATAGTCACTTTGGTGCTCATGGCGAAATTTCCTGCGAAGAGGTGTCGCTCGAAGGAGGCAGCCACACACCCACCAGCAAACGTGCGGTGAGTGAAGGCCCGATCAGCGTGGTCAGGAGTTCGTAGAGGGTTGTCAGCAACACCTCACCGAAAAACCGCGCATCGGTCTCGTTTTGCTCGACGAGAACGGATTTGAGGGCAAGCAGATCCATCGCCGCCGGCACGCTGTCATAGCTGACGGCCAGGCGTGGATGGTTGGCGACGCACAGATGGAAGCTGCGCCGGTACAGCGCGGCAACGCCCTGCTGGCCGATTATGGGCGCCAGTGCTGCGTCCATATCCTGCAAAATCGAAACAATCGCCTCGGCGATGCTTGCAGTGTCAGCGTGCGGACCAACGCGGTGCACCAGAGTAGCTACAATCCGGCGGCTCTCTTCGCTAAGCGTGGGCATGTCTGACTGATTTCTGATGAACAGAGACTGATGGTACACCCTAAGCCGAGGTTTAGAGACCCCATCCGGGCCCGCGGGCCAAATGCGTACGGATGAGGTTCCCCCGGCCAGCCACGATCGACTACCATACCGCGCCGGTTCCCATACGGGACTAATAGGGAATTCGAAACGCGGTACACCGCGCCAATCGAAACTGCCCCCGCAACTGTAGGTGCTGAGCCTGCTCCTTGACGCCACTGGGCCTTGCCCGGGAAGGCCGGAGCGTGGCGACGACGCATCAGTCAGGAGACCTGCCGGCCGAGTAAGAACACTAACCGGCGGGGTGTCCGGGAAGGACGTCCTTGCCCTGCCCGCTCGGCAGCGCTCGAGGGTGTGTTTCCAAGCCGTACCGCCCCTGCTTCACCTACGGCTTTACGGAGATAGCCCCATGCTGCCACGCGTTACCGCCCTGATCACCGGCCTGGGTTTCTGTGCCCTGGCCCACGCGGCACCGACTCACTACCCGCTGACCGTCGAGAACTGCGGCATCAACGTGACCTTCCAGCAAGCCCCTGCACGCAGCGTGACCATCGGCCAGGCTGCCACCGAGATGCTTTACGCCTTGGGCGTGGGCGACAAAGTGGTCGGCACCTCGCTGTGGTTCAACAACGTGCTGGCGCAGTACAAGGCCCTGAACGATGGCATCGAACGCCTGGCCAATAACGAGCCGAGCTTCGAAGCGGTGATCGCCAAGCGCCCGCAACTGGTGGCGGCCGAGCTGGAATGGGTGGTCGGCCCGCAGGGCGTGGTGGGCACGCGCGAGCAGTTCCATGAGTTGAACATCCCCACCTACCTGCTGCCCTCCGACTGCGAAGGCAAGGACAACCTGGTGGGCGCCGACGGCACGCGGCTGGAGCCGTTCCGCATCGAGACCATCTATAAAAGTATCAGCCAACTGGCGCAGATCTTCGACGTGCAGGACCGCGGCCAGCAGTTGAACGACGAGCTCAAGGCGCGCCTGGCCAAATCCGTCGCCACCGTGCAGAGCAAGGGCCTCAAGCAGGCCAGCGCGTTGGTGTGGTTCTCCAGCTCCGAGATGGCCAGCGACCCGTATGTGGCCGGCCACAAGGGCATCCCGGAGTTCATCCTGCAAACGCTCGGCCTGACCAATGTGGTGCAGTCCGATGAAGAGTGGCCCGCCGTCGGCTGGGAAACCATCGCCAAGGCCAACCCGACCTTTTTGGTGATCGCACGTATGGACCGTCGCCGCTACCCCGCCGACGACCATGAAAAGAAACTCGCCTTCCTGCGCAGTGACCCGCAACATGGACGCGGTGAAAAACAACCGCATCATCATCCTCGATGCCCTGGCGTTGCAGGCCAGCATCCGCATGTTCGACGGCCTTGAACAACTGGCCACGGCCATCGACGGCTACGACCTGCGCAAATGAGTACAGGCGTGATCCGAACCCTACTCGCCCTGGCCCTGCTGCTGATCGCCGTGCTCGCCGGCGTGGCCATCGGCGAAACCGCCATCTCACCCCAGGTGGTGCTGCAGGTGCTCGCCAACAAACTTTGGGGCGCCAGTTACGTGCTGGACCCTATCGATGAGGGCGTGGTGTGGAACTACCGCCTGACCCGCGCCCTGGTCGCCGCCGCGTGCGGTGCCGGGTTGGCAACCTGTGGGGTGATTCTGCAGTCGTTGCTGCGCAACCCGCTGGCCGACCCGTACCTGCTGGGCATCAGCGCCGGCGCCTCGACCGGCGCGGTGTTGGTGGCGCTGATGGGCGTGGGCGGCGGTTTGATCTCGTTGTCGGCCGGTGCATTTGTAGGCGCCATGGCCGCCTTTGCCTTGGTAATTCTGCTCGCGCGGGCCAGCGGCTCCGTGAGCGGCACCGGGCAGATCATCCTCGCGGGCATCGCCGGTTCGCAGCTGTTCAATGCCCTCACCGCGTTCCTGATCACCAAGTCGGCCAGTTCCGAACAGGCGCGCGGCATCATGTTCTGGTTGCTCGGCAACCTCAGCGGCGTGCGCTGGCCCTCTGTGTGGCTGGCGGTGCCGGTGGCGGTCATCGGCCTGGCGGTGTGCCTGTGGCACCGGCGCGCGCTGGATGCGTTCACTTTCGGCAGCGACTCGGCGGCGTCCCTTGGCATCCCGGTACGTCGCGTGCAATTTGTGCTGGTGGGTTGCGCGGCGCTGGTCACGGCGGTGATGGTCTCGATTGTCGGCTCCATCGGTTTTGTCGGCCTGGTGATCCCCCACGCTGTGCGCCTGCTGCTTGGCACCGGGCACTCGCGTTTGCTGCCGGCCAGTGCGCTGGGGGGCGCGCTGTTTCTGATTGCCGCCGATGTGCTGTCACGCACGCTGATCAAGGGCCAGGTGATTCCGGTGGGCGTGGTCACCGCCCTGGTCGGTGCGCCAGTGTTTGCGTTGATTCTGATTGGCCGGAGAAACCCCCGATGAGCGTACTGAGCTGCAGCGGCTTGGGCTTCAAGGTGCGCGAGGCTGAGTTGCTGTGCGATATTCACCTGGACGTCGAGCAGGGCGAAACCCTCGGCATCGTCGGCCCGAACGGCTCCGGCAAATCCACCCTGCTCAAACTGCTCGCCGGCCTGCGGGCGCCCGCATCGGGCCAGGTGCAGCTTGGCGGTAAGCGCCTGGGCGAGCTGTCGCGCCGCGCCATCGCGCAACAGCTGGCGGTGGTGGAGCAACAGGCCGACACCGACGACGCCATCCGCGTCTTCGACGCCGTGGCGCTGGGCCGCACGCCCTGGCTGTCGGCGTTGAGCCCGTGGTCCGACGAAGATGACGCCATCGTGCGCCAGGCCCTGCACGATGTGGACGCCACGCACCTGAGCACACGCGCCTGGCGCAGCCTCTCCGGCGGCGAACGCCAGCGTGTGCACATCGCCCGCGCCCTGGCGCAGCGGCCGCAGATTCTGTTACTGGATGAGCCGACCAATCACCTGGATATCCAGCACCAGCTGGCGATATTGAAAGGCGTGCAGGCGCTGCCGGTGACCACGCTGATTGCGCTGCATGACCTTAACCAGGCCCTGACCTGTGACCGCCTGGCCGTGCTCGATCGCGGGCGGTTGGTGGCGTTGGGCAAGCCGTTGGAAGTACTCACGCCGCAGCGGCTGCAGGACACGTTCGGGGTGCAGGCGCATTACCTGACGGACCCGTTTGATGGGGCGCAAATATTGCGATTGCGCTCCAACTGACACACCAAAATTCAAATGTGGGAGGGGCGGTGCGACGATTCGACTTGCCCCCGATGAGGGAGTGTCAGTTGATAAATCCATGACTGACCCACAGCCATCGGGGGCAAGTCGAATCGTCGCACCGCCCCCCCCACCTTTGGATATACAGCGGCTTGTGCATGTGGGTGGTCTGCCAGATCGGGTCGGCTTCGATATATCGACTTGCGAGTTAGCTGACACACCAAAATTTCCAGCACAACAAAAATCCAAAGTGGGAGGGGGCTTGCCCCCGATGAGGGAGTGTCAGTTGATAAATCCAGGACTGACCCACAGCCATCGGGGGCAAGTCGAATCGTCGCACCGCCCCTCCCACCTTTGGATCTACAGCGGCTTGTGCATGTGGGTGGTCTGCCACAGCGGGTCGGCTTCGATATCAACAATCTCAAAGCCCTGCCGCACCCAGAAATCAATCGCTCCCGGCAGAAACGGGTGGGTATGCAGGTACACCACCTCTACCCCATCCGCCCGCGCCAGCGCTTCCAGCTCGCGATACAACCTACCCGCCAGACCAAAGCGGCGAAACGCTGGCAGCACGAATAGCCGCACCACTTCCACCGTCTTGCGATCCTGATAATCCAACTGGGGAAAGCGCCCGTCGTAAGGCAAATAGCCGATCGCGGCGACAATCTGATCCCCCTCGCGCGCGACCAGAAACCGCCCATCGCTTTGCAGGTAAACGGCTTCGAAGTCCGCCAGGTCAGCCGGCATACCGGCGCCGCTGAGCTTGGGAAACAGCTCCGCACGGGCCTGCAGAACGAAGGTCAGTACGTCAGGAATGTCAGCGGCCACAACCGGCTGAATAATCATTCACGCAACTCGCACGTAGCACTGCCCTTCATCCCCGACGCATGCACGCTCACGTGGCGCACGCTAAAGCCCGGCGCCTGGACAATCTTTTTCTCGTCCCAGATGTCACCACTGGCGACCTGGTAACCGATGCTGCCATCCGCCTGCCAGCTCAGGCGCAGGATATACACGCCGTTATAATCCAGCGCCTGCTTGAACTGCGTGTCGATGATCGGCTTGGCCTTGTTGAAGGTGCGCAGGTTGAACAGGCGCTGGTCGGTGCCGGGTGGCGAATAGCTGGACAGAAACAGCGTATCGTCCTCGGCGGCGTCTTCGGCAGCCGCGAGGATCACCGACGGCACCCATTTTTCGCCACGGTCCTGGTTGTCGGTCACCACCTTGCAGGTCAACTGGCCCTTACCGCTGACGTTCTGGCGCAGCACGGTTTGGTACTGGCCGTAAGGCACGTCGAAGCTGAGTTTTTGCTCGGTGGCCTGGCCGCAGGCGGTCAGCAGAGACAGGGCTGAGAGCCCGATGGCGCATTGAAGAAGCTTCACGTGCAGTCCTTTGCTTGATTGGAGCCGAGAGGTTACCCGGCCGATTGCAGTTTGAGTACTCCCTCGCTCAACCGCTGGGTTATCCAACCACGGCTGTAGACCAGCACGTTGCTGGCCATCGCCACCGGAAAATGAATAAACCCATGGGCTGATTCCGGCAGCAAATGAACCTCTGCCTCGGGCCAGCGTTCAGCGATCAACAGCGTGTCGTCTTTAAGCGGGTCCAACTCCCCCACAAACATCAACGCCGGCGGCATGCCGGTAAAGTCACCATACAGCGGCGACAGCGGCGCTTGCCTGCGCTGTTCATCACTCAACCCCGGCGTGAGCATGCGCAACGCCTCGACCATCCCCGGCCCATCCAACAGCAGGGTTTCCGGCCCGGCGGTGCGCACACTCGGCGTGCCGGCCAAATCGTAAACGCCGTAGTACAACACCGCGCCGCTCACGCGTTTGAGCAGCGCCGGCGATTGCTGCAACGCCAGCAACGTCGCCGCCGCCAGATGCCCGCCCGCCGATTCGCCGACCACGATGACCGGCAGGTGGGCGAACTCATCCTCACTGAGCAACCAACGCGCAGCGGCCAGGCAGTCGTCCATCAGCCCTTCCACCGGCGTATTCACCGCCAGCCGATAATCCACCGACACCACCACCACGTCGCACGCGTTGACCATGCCCAGGTTGAGGTCGTCATCCATCTGCGCGTTGCCGATCACCCACCCGCCGCCGTGGATATCCAACACCACGCCCTTGGGCTTGCCGCTGGGACGCAGGATGCGCACGGGCACTGAACCGACTGATTTGGTTTCGGCCACGGGTGCGCGCTTGATCTTCTGGCTGACGCGCAACAGCGCCTGGATCAGACGCGGCGTGACCCGATTACGGATTTTAAAGCGCGGCAACCAGGCGAGCTTTTGATTGAAGCGGCGCATCTGGGCGCGTTCCGCTGCGGTGGCGGGCCATAGCGTGTGGGCCATCAGCGGTTATTCCGCAAGATCGAGAAATTCAACGCCGCCGCGACACACAGCCACGCCAGGTACGGGAACAGGATCAACCCGGTGATCAAATCCAGGCGCACGGCCAGCACCACCATCGCCGCCACGGTGAGCCACAGCACCGCCAGAATCACCATCCCCGCGAGGATGCGATGCGCGCCAAAAAACACCGGCGTCCACAGCGTGTTCAACGCGATCTGCGCCGCCCACAGCGCCAGCACCACTTCGCTGCCTGGGATCAAACTCAAGCGGTAGCCAGCCCAGGCCAGCAGCAGGTAGATGAGGGTCCACGCCACCGGAAACAACCAGTTGGGCGGGGTGAAACCGGGTTTGACCAGGGATTCGTACCAGGCTCCGGGCTTGAAGATAATGCCGGTGCTGGCGGCGGCGGCGCAGGCGAGCAGGAAAATGAAAAACGTCATGGTCGGTCCTTGAGGTCAGTTGAAAGAAAGCCACGCTATGTTTCAAAGACTCAAACTACCGCGCAGAAATTCAATGTTTGCCCCAAAAATGCACCCGCAACGCTGATTAGTGTGGGAGCTTAGCCCGGTTCCACAATCTTCAGCCAAGGCCAACGCGCCTGATAACTCCGGGCCTTGTTGGCGAACAGCGCCGGCTCCGCATGCACGGGGTTGATGCGCAACAGGCCCTGCTCCACATCCGCCAACCCATAGGGCGCATACACCTCGCCCGTGGCGATATCCAACCCGATGCACGTGCCTGCCACCAGGTAACGGTCCACACCTTGTTTAGCCGTGTGCAACTGCGGATACGGTCGGCCAAACCGCTGCCCATACCAGAGGTGGACCCGCGCCTGGTTCTTCACTTCGACATTAACCCCCAGGTCCTCGAACAACCGCTCGGCCCGGCGAATCACCGCGTCCTCCGCCTCATAGGAAAGGTCTGTGTCGAAGTAAAAAACGTCGTAATCCTTTACCCCCTGATCAGCCGGAAGGTTCGACTGATGATTCCACACCGCCTGGAACAAACAGCCCGCCGTGAGCATGCACTGGTCTACACCGAGGTCGGGCAGGCGCTTGGTGATTTCAGCATTGATGGGGTTGGCCATGGCCAGGCTGAGCAGGCGGTCGACGGTCAATGTCATGGGTTATTCCTTTGTAATCAGCGACTGTACGCTCTGTGGCGAGGGAGCTTGCTACCGTTGGGCTGCGCAGCAACCCCAAAACCCGCAGCACCGATAACGCCTAGCCCTTCAACTCACCCGCCCGGTTGCTCGCCGCGTCGTCGTAAGCCACATACAGCGACTCGGCAATCTGGCTCTTGATGGCCTTGGTGGACTCCAAGCCAAGCACAAAACCTTCGGCTTTACCGCCAGCACGGTTGAGTTCTTCATGGGTGGACGCGCCGGTGATGGCGTCAAGAAGCTTGGCGGCGTGAGGGCCTACGCCTTTGGGAAGGCTGATTTGGTCGATGGACATGGGCGATACCTTGAAAGAATGAGATCGGTAGCGCTTAAAACCACTGCCGGGGCTGGCATGGTAGACCGATATCCACCTTAAAGGGCTGTTTTCTGGCGACCAGAGGCTTACCCGGCAACCCGGCCCTGTGTGGCGAGGGAGCTTGCTCCCGTTGGGCTGCGCAGCGGCCCCAATCCCGCAGCACCTTGCTCCATTGCCTACGCTTACGTCAGAATCCGCCGGCTTGTGCGCTGGGGTGGCCGTCTTTAAGGTTGCTCGGTCGCTGAATCTCTCAGTGATCGGGTTTAGTAGCCTGAGTTGGGTATTGAAAAGTGCATGAGCTTCATCAATCAGACATTGCGTCTGCGCTTGATGGCGGCTATGCGTAGGGCACCTCCGGGTGCGCCGGCTTTGATATCCACCGGTCTACTAACCTGCGCACAGCTGCCACCTTTTTGTTTAGTAGCGACAAGGTGACGGCCCAAAACTGGATATCGTTATGTCTCAAGCCAATACCGATTCAACAACACTCTTCACCGTCACTCCCAACGCCAGCAGCGAAGCCTTGCTCACCAATAGCTTCGAAACCTTCACATCCGTCAGCATCCTGCTGCTCGACCTGTCCGAAGACTTGAGCGGCAAACACCGCGACACCGCCTTGGCTATTCATCAATTGAGTGAATTGGGCGTGCTGCTCACCGCCAAACTCCTCGACCGTGAAGCAACATGCCCTGGCTGATACCTGCCCTTCTAGTCGCTAGCCCGATTGCTCGTCGCGTCGTCGTAAACCACTTACAACGACTCGGCGATTTAATTTTTACGGCCGGGGCGAATTACGACCCGCGCAATACGTAATCAACCCCCACCCACATAAACATTTGAATGCTGAAGTAATACGGCCAGGTAGCCCAGCGCTTTAGGGGAAGGGGGATAGACGCGAGTTCCTCCTCGCTCACATCACCCGACTGAATGTAACTTTTGGGAAACATCAAAAAACAGGAAATTTGTCCCATACGCAGAGACTTATCCTGCGGCCGCTTGCCGGACCACACGCGTTTATTGCGCTGAACAACTTCATTGCCTTCAAAATATTTCTCCAGACTTTCAAGCTTGAAGTAGAGCGAATAGACCATCAACATCAAACCAATTGGAAACTCAACGCGAACAAGGATGGTGACGAACCGGTCGATACCTATATCCACAGATCATCAGCCATATAGAGCTCTTCACCCCACTGCGCCCCCTGTTCTCCCAATCTCGATCCGCCTCTATAACCGCCCGCAGCCCCTCCTATAATTCCGCAATAAAGTCCCCCTCTTCCTCGGGTAGCAATCCCGAGAAAAAAGCGACACATAGCAGGCCCCAATGCTCCACCAATTGCGGTGCCCAGCGCTCCCCCTCCAACATTTCCCGCCAACCTCCCGCCTTCCACAAACTTAGCCTTACGACACTCCTCCTCCCGCCCGTCTGTACAGGCCTCCTTTACCTTCAACCCCGTCACACCCACATCCAGTGCCAGTCCAATATAGGTGCCTTTGCGTAAATGCTGGGAGATCGCTGCAATCCTTTCGATGCGCTCGGCGTACCCTTTGATTTCCCCTTTGTGCAAAAAGCTCTTGGTGGATACCCCCAAAATCCACCTTAATGACTGACTACTGCGCAACCCGGTACCCAATCGAGCCGCGCCGTGAAGTTGGTTATTTAACTGCTTAAGCAAGATCTGACGCTGCTGAAAAAAAACATCTCTGTTCACGGCGCCATTTTTAAGCCGTACGTAAGCCTGCTCAATCGCCTCCAACGTGTGTCGGACGTCATTCAGATGGCTGCTCCAGGCGGATGTAGCACTGCCAATTCCCAGCGAGCTGTAGCTCAACATGCTCTCTAGTAAGTCGTAGTCTTTGACTATCAGGTCCCCCGCTCCTGGGTTGTGATCCAGCACGCGGTTGATCTCTTCAGCTCGGTTCATAAGCCAGGCTTCGTTGGAGGTGCTTTGTTGAGCCATGTTGTCTGGCACGACCACCAAGTAACCCGGCCCTATAAACGGCCGAGGTAGATGAGCGTTCAGCGCATCAAATTTCTGCACGGCAGTGGAAGAAGCCCCACTCAGTACCCTGATTTTCAAACTCGCGTAGTCAGTTAAATGTTGATTGATATAAGCCGTCGCCATGCCCGAATTCCGATTTCAAATAAGAAGAGTTCAAAATATAAAGTCGGAACGTTCTTAGTTGGCGAAAAATAAAGCGGTCAAAATTCAGTTTCAGAAAAGAGCTACAAGCATACAGATCAAAACCTACAGCAATGATGCAATAACCATATTTTGGCCATTACTGATAAGTCGTTTAGCAACTATGAACTTCCCAACAACTCCCTAACCCGCCCCCAGCACCTACACCAGCAGATCAGGTGCCCACTCTCGACATACTCGACATACGCTATCCTGCGCTGCGTCAAAAGGCGCATGAGGAGAGTGGCATGTTGATTGGGCATCGCTTCGAGCGCACCGCACAGGATGATCTGCATATCCACGCCTGCAACCGGGTGCAGAGTGCTTTTGTACTGCTGGCAGGCGCGATGGCCTTCATTCTGCCGCTGGCCTTCGTGGTCTTCTGGTGCACCGATGCAAGCTCATCGCTGACGGGCCTGGACCCGCTGTCCTCGTTGCTGATCGCTCTTTTACTGCTGCTGATTCCCGCCCTCGGCCTGTTCTTGATGGTTTACACCGGCACCCGCGAGACCTTGCTGTTATCGCGCGTCGACGGTGAAGGCAAGCGCCGCACCCGAAATTTCTTCGGCGGCCGCGAGCGTGTGCAGTCGGTGTTTAAAATCGATACGCCGCGCCAACTCGAACTTCGCCGTCGCCCACACGCCGAGCCCGCTTACACCCAGCTGTGGCTGGTAATGCGCGATGGCACCGAACATCGCCTGACCACCGATAACGTTCCGGTGGTGCCGGGCAGTCAACACACCGATCGGTGGCTGCGTGAGTTGGCCGATTACCTGAACGTGGCGGTGCCCACCGAGGTAGTCGTCGGCACGGCGGCCACTGCGCAGGCCCCCTATAGGCCTGCGCCATCACCCGTGAAGGCCGCCAGGCAGCGCAAAGCCAAGGGGCCCACCCCTGCAGCAAAGTCCACCGAACCACTCGGCATGCCCGCACGCGCCCTGCTCACCCTGTTGGGCGCCTTCCTGGCCGTGCTGGAGCTGACGCACGCCATCGGTCTGGTGCGCGCGCTGTTTACCGGGCGGCTGCGGGTCGGCGGCGTTCGATCGGGGTCGGTGAGCTTCTACTGGGCCGAACAACCGATGGTATTTTCATTCAATGTGCTGGTGGGTGTCGCCGAGGTGCTGATTATCGGCGTGATCGCCTGGGGGTGCCTGCGCGTGGCAATCCTGGGGCGGCTGAAAGCCAATCCTTGAGGTCTGAGCACGTGTGTCAGGGCGTTGCACAGGGCGTGTCTTGAAGAAAATCGTTCAGCGCTGCCTGATAAAGCGCTAACGGCTGATTGTCGGTATTGAGCAAGGCAAGTGGAATCAGGGTGATATGCGCCACTGTCAGGGAGCTTATTGAATAGGTTTTCTGCCTGCACACGCCGTGATCGTTATTGAGTATGAAATTGAACTTGAACAGTTCCGGCCTTGTGCACCAGCTGGGAATCAAGCCCAGGCTCAACCCCGTCAAATATTCCTGTGCACACGCGCCGCCCGAGGAAAATTCCGAGATTTTTATTGCCAATGCAGGAACGGCCGAAGCCGTCGGCGTTGAGCTGATGTGTTTTGCATCTGGAATGATTTTTTCGGTCGCGTCGTATGCACGCTTACCGAAGCGACTGTCTTTCCAGGGAGAGGCAATCTCATAAGTGAAGCTGGAGACTGTTTGTTTTCTGCCGGACTCAACATGTTCGTTGATGATCGGTTTTGACGCATAGGAGGTACAGCCGGCGCATGCCATGGCGATGCTGAGAACAAATAAACTATTCGCACTTATGCGGCGCATCTTGAGTTTTCCTTAACTACTGGTCGCTGGAAGGGGGCGATAACCCCTGAAGTAGATTGCGTACACCTATGCCTACAGAAGCTTGAGCAGTGCTTGCACCAACTCACCCGCCTCCTGCTGATAAACCTCTTGCCAGCGCGCCGACCAGTCCTGCGGCCGGCCGGCTTCGTCCCATTCGGCCAGGGCCAGGCCGTTGATGATTTCCAGCTCGAACCATTGGCGCTGCCACGCCGCCGCGTCAGGGATCAGCGTGGTGTCCTGCCACAGGAACTCAGTCTGGGCGACAAAATCACTCCAGCCAAAAAGCCCTTGGGGTGCCTGTTGCCCCAGGGCGATCAATTGCGCTTTGTTTATCATCAGTGGCTCAGTCACAACTCTTCGGCTGAAGACTATAGGGCATCCCACCCTGGATTGGCGCCCCGTCACTCACAAGCCGCTAGAGGCCGCCAAGCATTTCCGCGATACTGCCCACCCCACGCCCCGATACGGAAATCCCGCTCGATGAAGTTGCCCGCGTCCGTCCTGCTCCTCGCCTCTGCCCTGCTCGCGCCCGCCGTCGCCCATGCCGATGACGCCGCGCTGACCGACACCCTCAAGGCCTTCGCCCGGTGCGATGCAACCTTCTTCAGCAGCCTGAACACCCACCGCGATGCCTGGCAGGCCTATGCGCCGCTCAAGCAGGACAAGGACTTCACCTGGATCGCGGTCAAGAACCGCGCCGACCGCAAGGCCAACTCGGTGCCGGTCAGCGCGCCGCCCATCGCGGGCTTGAAGCTGCTGTCGTACAACGACGAAGCCACCGACCTCGGCTCGCTGGGCCTCTACTATTACTGGGGCTTCGTGGTGGAAGGCAATGTCGATGAGGTGGCCCAGCGCCTCGCGCCGCTGCTGGAGCAACCGGCGCGCCTGCAAAAAGGCGATGGGGACTACATTCGCAGCGAACTCAAGGTCGGCGACCGCTGGCAGGCGATCAAGCCGCGCCCCGGCACCGCGCCGGGCACCCGCAATGTAGAACGCGTGCTGCTGGTGGAGCCGGAAGGCCAACAAGGCACGCAATCACGCGTCAGCTGCTCGGTACAGGGTGGCGTCGACGCCGCGCTGCTGGTGTGGTTGCGCCCGGATATCGCGCCGGTGGATTACCCGCGTACCGTGGTTGAACCGAGCATCAACGATGTCGCCGTGCCGGCCAACGTGCTCCAGAGCCTTAACTCGCCGCTGTTGCAGCCCAAGTTCAAGACGTTGAACTACACCTACCTCTCCACCAAGAGCGATGGCAGCAAGGACACACCCACCTCGGTGACCTTCGCTGCGGCCGCCGGTGGCTTGTTGAACAAAGACGAGATCTACAGCGAAAACTTCCATGTCGAACGCCTGGTGCAGGCTGACCTGATCCAGTTGAAGTCGAAGATGAATGGCATCGGCGACGGCCAGGTCCTGCAAACCCGCGAGATAGAGCTGAACGTACCCAGCAGCTGGGCCCCAGGCCAGACCCTGAGCGCCCGCCTGCACATGGCCAACGTGCCAGGCAAGCCCACCGACACGCCGGTGGAAACCGCTATGACCTGCAAGATTGGCCAGCGCTTCCCGGCCAAGCAGGTGTTTGCCGCGTTGACCGGCGACGCGATCAAGCTTGAGTGCGAACAGGGCGACTACACCACCTCACGCGCGTTTATCGAAGACCTGGGGGTTGCCCTGACGCTGGAAACGACGTCGGGCAAAATGCGCTCGGTGTATAAATACACCGCGCTTGAAGTGACACGCTGATTGACGGCACTCTGCGGCGCCGCCGCAGTCTGTTCCTACACACCCCTCGCCAGCGGAGTTCCCATGATCATTGTTCACCACCTCAACAATTCGCGCTCGCAGCGCATCCTGTGGCTGCTCGAAGAGCTTGGCCTGCCGTACGAGATCAAGCGCTACAGCCGCGACCCGAAAACCAACCTCGCACCGCCGGAACTCAAGGCGATCAATGCACTGGGCAAATCCCCGGTGATTGAAGATGCAGGCCGCGTGGTGATCGAGTCCGCTGCGATCATCGACTACCTGATCCGCCGCCATGGCGCAGGTCGCCTGCAACCGGACCCTGCTAGCGCTGAATACGACACCTACGTGCAATGGCTGCATTTTGCCGAAGGCTCGGCCATGCTGCCGCTGATGCTCAACCTCTACGTCGGCCGCTTGGGCGACGCCGGCGCGCCGTTGCACCCGCGCATCGAATCCGAGGTGGCCAATTACCTGGGTTACCTGAACGACGCGCTGGCGGATAAGGCCTACCTGCTGGGCGATGAGTTGAGCGGCGCGGATATCCAGATGAGTTTTATCGGCGAAATCGCCAAGGCCCAGGGCAAGCTGCAGGCCTACCCGCACCTGGCAGCCTGGGTGCAACGTTTCCAGGCGCGGCCGGCGTATCGCACGGCGGTGGATCAGGGCGGCGAGTACGCGTTTGCCAAGTGAGTGGCTGAAAACACCGCAGCGCCCTGTGGGAGTTGTCGAGGTTTAGCGAGGCTGCGATGCAGGCGCCGCGGTCTGGCGGGTGCACCGCGGTGATCCCATCGCAGCCTCGCTAAGGCTCGACAGCTCCCACATTTGATCGGCTTCGTTTCAAATACCCTATCCCCTCTGCAACCGGCTATTGCTCCGATCCGAATACAGTCATACGATGACTGACCACAATCATAAAAATAAAGGATCTCTCGTGAGTAAACCCCTTCTCATGGCCGCCGCCGTTGTCTGTGGCCTCAGTGTGCAAGCCAACGCCGCTACTTTTGCTTACATCTCCAGCCCCGGTGATGGGTTGATTTCCCAGTACCGCCTCGACGAAAGCAACGGTGCGCTAAGCCTGGTCGACCAGGTGACGGCCGGCGACCAGGTCAACCCGATGGCTTTGAGCCCCGACGGTAAAACCCTGTTTGCGGCATTGCGGGTCAAGCCGTTTCAGGTCGAGGCGTTCAGCATCGACCCGGCGAGCGGGCGCTTGACCCCGCAATCCAAGGCGCCGCTGGCCGAAAGCATGGCGTACCTGGCCACCGACCGCGCCGGGCGCTATCTGCTCGCGGCCTCCTACGGTGCCGACACCCTCAGCGTGCAGCCTATCGCCAAGGCCGAGCCGATCCTCACCTATAAAACCGGCCCACACGCGCACTCGTTGCGCACCGACCCGAGCAATCGCTTTGCCTACGCCGGCAACCTGGGCAGTGACCACGTACTGCAATACCGCTTCGACGCCAACACCGGCGCGCTCACGCCGATCGGCAGCGGCTACGTCAGCGTGCCGGCCAACACCGGGCCGCGCCACCTGGCGTTTTCAGCCAACGGCAAGTACCTGTATGTAGTCGGCGAAATGAGCGGCACCGTCACGGCATTTGCCATCGACGGCAACACCGGCGCGTTGACGCAAATCGGCGTGGCCAATGGTATTCCCGAGCGCTTGAAACTGGCCCACGGCGAAGTGCGCGATGCGCGCAACAACGATTTGAAGGACGACCCTACCCCACGCATCTGGGCGGCCGACCTGCGCCTGTCGCCGGACGGCAAGCTGCTGTTGATGAGCGAGCGCACCAGCAGTTCGGTGTCGGCGTTTGCAGTGGACACGGCCACCGGCGGCCTGCGTTTTATCGACAACTACCCGGTCAACGAGAAGCAGCCACGCAATATCGCGTTTTCACCCAACGGGAAGTGGTTGCTGGTGACCGGTGAAAAAAGCGACACCGTCGGCACTTACGCGGTCAGCGCCACCGGGGCGTTGAAGCGTGTGAGTGAAGCCGCGTCGGGCAAAGGTGCGCTGTGGATTGAAGTGCTGCACACGGCGGCGAAGTAATTCGCCCAAGTGCATCGAATTTAAACCGCAGGCACCCTCCCCGTGGCGAGCGGGCTTGCCCGCGTTGGGCTGCGCAGCGGCCCCCCTACAGGCACTGGGTTTTTCCTGGAAGAACTCGGCAGCTGGTTTTGGGGCTGCTACGCAGCCCAACGCGGGCAAGCCCGCTCGCCACACGGGAGCGTGTGGCTTTTAAAGGGCTTCAGTGCTTAGCTCAGGCGGAACCTTGCGGTGTTGTCGCTCAATGCCTGGCTGCCTTTGCTCAGGGTGTCCGCCGCCCGATTGACCGCCCGCGCGCCATCCAGCAAGCGGCCTGCGGCCTGGTCCACTTGCTGGATATTGCCGCTCACTTCATCCGCTGTCGCGGCTTGCTCTTCCACCGCCGTGGCGATTTGCGCCAGGGTGTCGGTGACGTTCTGCACCGCGCCGGCAATCTCGCCCAAGCGCGTGCCCAGCCCGGTCACCGACTCGGCATCGGTAAGCGCCTGCTCGCATGCCGCCCCCATCAGGGTGACCGCCTGGCTCACGGTGGCACGCAGGCTGTCGACAGTGCCGGCGATCTGCGCCGTCGAGGCCTGGGTGCGTTGCGACAGGCTGCGCACTTCATCGGCCACTACCGCAAAACCGCGGCCCTGCTCACCGGCGCGCGCCGCCTCGATGGCGGCGTTGAGCGCCAACAGGTTGGTCTGCTCGGCGATGCCGCGAATGGTGTCGACCACCGATTGAATCTGCTGCCCCTGCTGGCTCACCTGCTGCAACGCATCGGCGGTGTCGGTGAGGCGTTGGTTGAGTTGCTGGATGCTCGCCGTGGTGCGCTGGCTGTCACGGCTGCTGTCTTCGGCGATGCGCCGAGTTTGCTGGGCGCTGCCCGAGGCCTGCTCGCAGCTTCTGGCCACGCCCATGGAGGTGGCGGCCAACTGGGTGGCGGCGGCGGCAATCTGGCTGATTTGCTGTTGCTGGTCTTCGACCTCGGTGAGGGTGCTGCCCGATTGCGAATTGAGCGTGAGCACGGCAGAACCCAACTGCTGCGTCTCATGGTTGACCCCCAGCAGGCTGGCACGCAATTGCACCACCGCCACGTTGAGCGCCGTGCTGATGGCCGCGAGTTCGTCGCGCCCTTCCACCGCCACGGCCACGCACAGGTTGCCGTCACGCAGGGACTCGGCCAGCGTGGTAATGCCGCTGGCGCTGCGGCGGATGGAGGCTTGCAGGCACATGAACAGGTACAGCGCCGCCAGCGCCAGCAGGCCGAAGGTCGCGGCCAGCGGGATAAACCGGGCGTTCGCGTGGTTGTGGTAGTAACTCAAGCGCGCATCAAGGGAGGTCAGCGACTGGATGCGCAAACTGCCGAGCGCGCCGAGCATGGCGTCGACACTGCGCTCAAAGCCGGCCGTGTCGAGCTTGATGGTGCCGCCGAACACGCCGTCGTCGAGTACCTTGAGTTCATTGTCCAGCAGTTGCAGAGTGGTGTCGTACTGGGCGGTCCAGGGCTCCATGCCGGCGTATTGCTTGGCTTTGAGCGAGGCAGCGGCCTTGGCCAACTGGTCGCGCGCGTCGCCAATACGGCTGCGCAGATCGCGCATCTGCAGGCGGCTCTGCAAGGTGAATTGGCCGGAGGCGATCGACGACTGCCCAACGCTGGCCATCCGGCCAATGCGCTCGATCAGGTCGGGCGTGTGCTGGGTGCCCATCTGCATGAGCATGTAGGTTTCCAGCCAGGGATCGAGGATCAGGCCGGCGTCCAGGGTGATTTGCTCGCGCAGGGTTTGCATCGCGCTCAGGGCGGCGGTGAAACGGTCGTAGCCGTCCGGCCACCAGCCCACGGTGCGCAGCGACTGCGAGTCCATGCCCTTGACCGTGGCTTGCAATGCCTCGTAGCGCGCCAGGATGTCAGCGCTGGCGTTCTGGGTTTTCAACTCATCGCCCAGGGCTTGCAGGCTTTGCTGGATCAGCGGGAAATTGGCGTCGACCTTATCCATCGCCGCCTTCGCCGCCGGCGTCGGCGCGTGCAGGATGTCGGCGGCTTTCCAGCGCGAAGCCAGGTTGCGCTGCGCGGTCAACTGGCCGTCCAGCGAGTCGAGGGCCAACAGTTGGCGAACACCGGATTGCTCGTTGGAAATCACGCCCAATTTGTCGCGATAGTCCTGGCCGATCATCCACAAGCTACCCGCCAGGGGCAGCATGAACAGGAAAAACAGGATCTGGAATTTGCGCGCGAAACCGAAGCGACCAAGCAGGCGGATACCGGGTGATAACAAGCTGTGCATGTCCGACTACTCCCTAAAACCACCCACGCGATACGACGGTGGGCGAAGCCTTGAAATGACTAACGGCAAAATGCCATGTCATTGATTAGCTTAGCTCTAGCAAGATACGGGCCGATGGCACACAGCCCTGAAATAGGGCGGATGGTGCGCCGCTGCACCCCATCGCGTGCGCGAAAATGGGGCAAAAGCACTCAGGGCCAACGACACACTTGTAACCGTTGAGCTACTTGACCTGCATGTACTGGGCAAAATGCTGGATGTGATCATCCAGATTATCCTCAAGCATCATCCGGTACTGGTCACAGAAATACTTGAGCATCGCCTCCCGCTCCTCGGCCATGTGCGCGCCGGACTTGAAGTTGCGCGCGCAGGCCCAGGCATTGAAGCGCGTGGTGCCGAACATCATCGAAGCACTGACCTGGCCGAGGTTTTCGAAGGTCTTAAGCTGCTCGTTCGACAGCTCGATATGGGCGTCGGCGCGATCATAGAAGGCTTGGTCAGTGGCGTCTGCCATGGTGTGTATCCCGGGTTAACAAATGAGGGCGGCCATTGGAGCATATCCCGACCAACACCCCCAACCCCGGGCTCACGTGGCAAGCCTACTTATGTGACAAACCTGCTTTTGTAGCAAACCTGCTCATGTGGCAAATCTGCTTTTGTAGCAAACCTGCTTATGTGGCAAATCTACTTTTGTGGCGAGCGGGCTTGCCCGCGTTGGGGCGCGAAGCGGCCCCACCCCAGGCGCCGCAGTCCTTCAGGTAGAACGCTGTGGCAGGTTTTGGGGCCGCTACGCAGCCCAACGCGGGCAAGCCCGCTCGCCACAAAAGCCAGGCTTAGGCCAGTAACTCGGTGATCCATCTGGCGTGCTGGGCAATCTCTTGGATTTTGCCCTCCGGCACCGCCTGCCGCGCCCAAAGCAAACCTGCTTTTGTGGCGAGCGGGCTTGCCCGCGTTGGGGCGCGAAGCGGCCCCACCCCAGGCGCCGCAGTCCTTCAGGTAGAACGCTGTGGCAGGTTTGGGGGCCGCTGCGCAGCCCAACGCGGGCAAGCCCGCTCGCCACATAAGTCAGATTAGGCCAGTAACTCGGTGATCCATCTGGCTTGCTGGGCAATCTCTTGGATTTTGCCCTCCGGCACCGCCTGCCGCGCACAAAGCACACCTGCTTTTGTGGCGAGCGGGCTTGCCCGCGCTGGGGTGCGAAGCGGCCCCACCCCAAGGCGCCGCAGTCCTTCAGGTAGAACGCTGTGGCAGGTTTTGGGGCCGCTGCGCAGCCCAACGCGGGCAAGCCCGCTCGCCACATAAGTCAGATTAGGCCAGTAACTCGGTGATCCATCTGGCGTGCTGGGCAATCTCTTGGATTTTGCCCTCCGGCACCGCCTGCCGCGTAGCAAACCTGCTTTTGTGGCGAGCGGGCTTGCCCGCGTTGGGGCGCGAAGCGGCCCCACCACAGGCGCCGCAATCTTTCAGGTAGAGCGCTGTGGCAGGTTTTTGGGGCCGCTGCGCAGCCCAACGCGGGCAAGCCCGCTCGCCACATAAGTCAGATTAGGCCAGTAACTCGGTGATCCATCTAGCTTGCTGGGCAATCTCCTGGATTTTGCCCTCCGGCACCGCCTGCCGCGCACGTAGCAAACCTGCTTTTGTGGCGAGCGGGCTTGCCCGCGCTGGGGCGCGAAGCGGCCCCACCCCAGGCGCCGCAGTCCTTCAGGTAGAACGCTGTGGCAGGTTTTTGGGGCCGCTACGCAGCCCAACGCGGGCAAGCCCGCTCGCCACATAAGTCAGATTAGGCCAGTAACTCGGTGATCCATCTGGCGTGCTGGGCAATCTCTTGGATTTTGCCCTCCGGCACCGCCTGCCGCGTAGCAAACCTGCTTATGTGGCGAGCGGGCTTGCCCGCGTTGGGGCGCGAAGCGGCCCCACCCCAGGCGCCGCAGTCTTTCAGGTAGAACGCTGTGGCAGGTTTTGGGGCCGCTACGCAGCCCAACGCGGGCAAGCCCGCTCGCCACATAAGGCAGATTAGGCCAGTAACTCGGTGATCCATCTGGCTTGCTGGGCAATCTCTTGGATTTTGCCCTCCGGCACCGCCTGTAGCGCACGCTCAAAGCTCGCTAAGGTCTTCTGCTTCTCGCGCAATATACGCTGCCACTTGGCCAGAAAAACCGCGCTGCGCGCCTGCATTTGCAGTGGGCCGAAGTACAATTCCTTAGGACTGTATTTAACCGAATCGGCACGTTCGGCGACGATGATCTCGAAGTAGAAACGGTTCTCCCGCAGCAACTCTTCACTGAGGATCGCGTAACCGTTTTCCATCAACCAAAGCCGCAACGGCTGCTCGCCGCCATTGGGTTGCAGAATCAACCGCTCATGGCCGCCAAGGTAGCCCTTACCACTCTCGAGAATATCGCGAATAGTTTCGCCACCCATGCCGCACAGGCTGATCGCGGTGATGCCATCCCCCGGTTCGACAGCCGCCAGGCCATTGGCCAAGCGCACCTTGATGTGCTGCTCCAGGCCGTTGTCACGCACGGTACGTTGGGCGGCCAGGAATGGCGTGGTGGCCACCTCGCCCGCCACCGCCGCCGCGACCAGGCCACGGCGCAGCAATGCCACCGGCAGGTAGGCGTGGTCTGAGCCGATATCGGCCAGGCGCGCGCCCACGGGTATGTTCGCCGCCACGCGCTCAAGGCGCATGGATAAAGTGTGCTGGTTCAACGCCCTACTCCCCCGAAAACCGGTCGCGACTGTTGGTCAGGTGCAACACCATCGCAGCACGCGCGGCGTCTGGGTCCTGGCGCTTGATCGCATTGAAGATCGCTTCATGCTCCAGGTTCGCCAACTGCCCCAGCTTGGCAAAGTCCGCACCGCCGCGTTCGACGCCCTTGACCTGGGTGCGCGGGATCATCGCATTGCCCAGGTGCTGCATGATCTCGGTGAAGAAGGTATTGCCGGTGGCTTCGGCGATCAGTTGATGAAAGCGCTTGTCCTCTTCCACGCAGCTGTCGTTGTTGGCCAGGGAAGCCTGGTAGTCGTCCAGCGCTTCACGCATGCGCGCCAGTTGCGCGTCGCTGCGGCGCAGCGCGGCCAGCGCCACCGCCTGCACCTCCAGGCCCAGGCGCAGCTCGAGCATATTGCGCACGCTGGCCACCGTGTCCACGTGCAGGCGCAAGCCTTGCTGGGCGTGCTGCTCCAGCACAAAGGTGCCGATGCCGTGACGCGTCTCCACCAACCCCGACGCCTGCAACTTGGACAGCGCCTCGCGCACCACGGTCCGGCTGACGCCATGCTCCAGCACGATGGTGGATTCCGACGGCAGCTTTTCACCGGGTTTCAACTGCCCGAGCAAAATGCGCTGGGTCAGGTCTTCGACCACGCCTTGGGCGAGGTTGTTGGAGCGTTTACGGACGGGGGGTCCACTGTCGATGGGCATTGCTACGGGTCCACGGGGCTGGGCTGGTGGGAGCTTAACACCGCGCCCGACGGCTTCGTTTGGGTTGATGGAAAAAATGCTCATCTTGTATGACAACTAATCTGAAGCACTCTTATCTCAATTTCCACTTTCGTGCCCTTATCAAGGAATCCGCGCTCATCCACGCATGGCAAAGCCCAGCACATACCCCAACAAATACTGGACAAATAACCAAATATGCGGACCTGAGCATCGCCTTATAAGAACAAAAACACCCCGCACCGGATTGCTAAGCCAAGAAAAGCACTTGTATGATGTCTATCAACAAAACACGCAAACCCGCATAAAAATAATCAGGGGGAGTTTTGAATTGTGAACAATTCAAGCCATGCATCTGCCGCTTCAAACAGTGATCCGGTTCTCGCGCGCGCCGTGCGCAAAGTGAAGAGCCATGTGCTCCCACTGTTCGTGATCATGTTCATCCTCAATTACATCGACCGGGTTAATATCGGCTTCGTGCGCACGCACATGGAGCATGACCTGGGCATCGGCGCCGCGGCCTATGGCTTTGGCGCCGGGCTGTTCTTCATCGGCTATGCCCTGTTCGAAGTGCCCTCCAACATGCTGCTGCAAAAGGTCGGCGCGCGTATTTGGCTGACCCGCATCATGTTCACCTGGGGCATCGTCGCCACGCTGATGGCGTTCATCCAGAATGAAACCCACTTTTACATCCTGCGCTTTCTGCTGGGCGTGGCCGAAGCCGGCTTCTTCCCCGGGGTGATCTACTACTTCACGCGCTGGTTGCCAGGTGTGGAACGCGGTAAAGCCATCGCGATTTTCCTCAGCGGCTCGGCGGTGGCCTCGCTGATCTCCGGCCCGTTGTCGGGGGTGTTGTTGCAGATCGAAGGGTTTGGCTTCCACGGCTGGCAATGGATGTTCGCCATTGAAGGCCTGGCCTCGGTGGCCATCGGCTTCTTTGTGTGGTTCTGGCTCGACTCCAAACCCCACGACGCCAAATGGATGACCCGCGAGGAACAGGACGCCCTGGTCGACGCCATCGACGGGGAACAACGCGAGCGCGAGGCGCTGACCAGCGTCAAGCCAACCATTGGCAAGCTGCTTAAAGACCGCCAGATCATGCTGTTTTGCGCGCTCTACTTCTGCATCCAGCTGACGATTTACGCAGCAACGTTCTGGCTGCCGAGCATCATCAAGAAGATGGGCGACCTGAGCGATGTGCAAGTCGGCTTCTTCAACTCGATCCCTTGGCTGATCTCGATCATCGCCATGTACGCCTTCGCGTCGCTGTCGGGCAAATTCAAGTTCCAGCAGGCCTGGGTAGCGGCGGCACTGTTGATTGCTGCGGCGGGGATGTTCATGTCCACCACCGGCGGGCCGATCTTCGCCTTTATAGCGATCTGCATTGCGGCCATCGGGTTCAAGTCGGCGTCGTCGCTGTTCTGGCCGATCCCCCAGGGCTACCTGGATGTGCGCATCGCCGCCGCCGTGATCGCGTTGATCAACTCCATCGGCAACCTGGGCGGCTTCGTCGCGCCGACCACCTTCGGTTTCCTGGAGCAGACCACCGGCTCGATCCAGGGCGGGCTTTACGGCCTGGCCGGCACCTCGGTGCTCGCGGCGATCCTGGTGTTCTTCGCCAAGACCGCGCCCTCGGCCGCGCTGGCCTCGCCAGGCACCCCGCCAACCGGCGCCGCCCTCAGCAAACCTCTTTGAGCTTATTCAGGAACTTGCCATGACTACTCCTATCGTTACGCACTTCCAGGTCATCCCGGTGGCCGGCCACGACAGCATGCTGCTCAACCTGAGCGGCGCCCATGGGCCGTTCTTCACACGCAACATCGTCATCCTCAAGGACAGCAGCGGCAATACCGGCGTCGGCGAAGTGCCCGGCGGCGAACGTATCCGCGAAACCCTGGAGGACGCGCGCAGCCTGGTGATCGGCCAACCGATCGGCCAATACCAGCGAATTCTCAACCAGATGCGCAGCACCTTTGCCTCACGGGATTCCGCCGGCCGCGGCCTGCAAACCTTTGACCTGCGCATCACCATCCATGCCGTTACCGCCATGGAAGCCGCCCTGCTCGACCTGCTGGGGCAATTCCTTGAAGTGCCGGTGGCCGCCTTGCTCGGCGAAGGCCAGCAGCGCGACGCGGTGAAAATGCTCGGCTACCTGTTCTATGTCGGCGACCGTAACGCCACCGACCTGGCTTACCGCAACGAAGCCGACGCCGACGACGATTGGTTCCGCCTGCGTCATGAAACCGCCCTGACCCCTGAAGCCGTGGTGCGCCTGGCCGAAGCCGCCAAGGCCAAGTACGGCTTTAACGACTTCAAGCTCAAGGGCGGCGTCTTGAGCGGTGACGCCGAAATCGAAGCCGTCACGGCCCTGGCCGAACGCTTCCCCGATGCACGCATCACCCTCGACCCGAACGGCGCCTGGTCACTCAAAGAAGCCATCCGCCTGTGCCGTGACCAACACCACGTGCTGGCCTACGCCGAAGACCCTTGCGGCGCCGAAAACGGTTACTCGGGCCGCGAAGTCATGGCCGAATTCCGCCGTGCCACGGGCCTTAAAACCGCCACCAACATGATCGCCACCGACTGGCGCGAAATGGGCCACGCGATCCAGCTGCAATCGGTGGACATTCCGCTGGCCGACCCGCACTTCTGGACGATGCAGGGTTCGGTGCGCGTGGCGCAGATGTGCAATGAATGGGGCCTCACCTGGGGCTCGCACTCCAACAACCACTTTGATATTTCCCTGGCGATGTTCACCCAGGTGGCCGCCGCCGCCCCGGGCGACATCACTGCCATCGACACCCACTGGATCTGGCAGGACGGCCAGCGCCTGACAAAAGAGCCGCTGAAAATCGAAGGCGGCTACGTGAAAGTACCGGCCAAACCCGGCCTGGGCGTGGACATCGACATGGACGCCGTGGCCCAGGCCCACGAGCTGTACAAAGGCATGGGCCTTGGCGCACGGGACGACAGCGTGGCGATGCAGTTTCTGATTCCGGGTTGGAGCTTCAACAACAAACAACCTTGTTTGGTACGGTGACCCAGGCACTGACGGACCGCGCCCCCACAGGGGCGCCTTGAATATCAGGGTTTACCGGCTACTGCCCGCTTTTACGCGGGCAGGTTTTTTCAGCGCCGTTGCAGCAATCGGCTGCACGGTCAGCTCCACGCCTAATGCCAGCATCAGCTTCTGGATGGTTTCATAGCGCGTTTTCGAGCCACCCTTGAGGGTCTTGTACAAGCTCTCCCGATTAACCCCCGCCGCCTCGGCCACCTTGTTCACGCCCTGGGCCTTGGCAACCTCCGCAAGCGCCTTCATCAATATCTGCGGGTCTTGAGACTTCATGCTTTGCGCAAGATAGGCACTGATGGTTTCCGGGCTGTCAAGAAAGCGCGAGGCTTCATAGACATTGGTACCGGATGTATCAAGATCGAGGATCGGCATGTCCTCGGGTTGGAATTTCGATTCGTTCATTTCATTGACCTCGCAGGGCATCGAGAATCTCTTTTGCCCGTTTGATACCTCTTTTCTGGTCGGTTTTATCACTGCCGCACAGCATCAGATAAGCAGCTAAGCCCGTACGTACAAAGTAAATCCTGTAGCCGGGCCCGACAAAAACGCGCATTTCACTCATCCCATCGCCTACGGGCTCACAGTCTCCAAAATTGTTTGCCTCGGCGCGGTCCAGCCGGGTAAGAACAGCGGTTTTCCCCCAAATATCCTTCATACCGTCGAGCCATGTATCAAACTCCGGCGTCCTGCCGATCGTATTCGTCACAGAATCACTTGTAGCCTACTGGCTACTCCTTGTAGATACCAGTGAATTTTTAGCTCTGGAAAGATCCAGTAGAAAAAACCCTAGCCCAGGACCCGCAGGAGCAGCCGGTCGATACTATTAGCGCGTATTTCCCCAACGTTTAAAGCACCCGGTCAAACAACGGCGCCACGTCATACCGCTGTTTCAACATCTGCGCATCCACCAGAAAGTCCGCCGTGGCCTGGGCCTCGCTCACAATCGTCGGGGAGATAGGCAGCACCTTGATCGCATCACGCTTGAACCACACCTTGGCGATTTCCGGGGCGGATTGGTTGGCCTTCGACCACGCCTCGGCGTACTCATCCACGTGGGTGCTGCTCCACACCCGGGCGCGGGTGAGGCGTGCGATAAAGTCCTTGATGATCGCGCTTTTCTGCGCAAGGGCTGGCTCATACGCGACGATGTAGGTGGGCGCGCTCATCAGGCCCTTGGCGTTGCGGATCAGCGTGCTGCCTTCTTTTTCCTGCAGCGACACGTAGGGTTCCCAGGTGCCGAAGGCGTCGATGTCGCCTTGGGTCAGCGCCAGGCTGGCTTCGGCCGGCAGCAGGTATTTGAAGGTCACGCTGCTGCGCGGCACGCCCGCTTCATCCAGGGCCTTGTAGGCCAGTTGCTGGCTCCATGAGCCGTTCCAGATCGCCACGGTTTTGCCTTTGAGGTCGGCCACCGAATGAATGCCCTTGCGCGCCACGATGCCGACGCCGTCGAGGCTGGTCTGGGTGCTGGCCACCACCTTCACCGGCGCGCCATTGGCGGCCAGGCTGATCACTGGTGTATCGCCGACAATGCCCACGTCCAGCGCGCCACTGGCCACTGCCGAGGCCACCGGCGAGCCGGTGTTGAAGCGCTTGAAGTCGATCTTGTACGGCAAGTCTTTCAGCTCGCCCGACAGTTCCAGCACGATGCGGTTGGAGAAGAACTGGTCGCCTACCGTAAGGGTCAACGGCTCCGCCGCCCAGGCTGAAGGGACGAAGGCAGTGAGCGAGGTCAGGCCGAGCACGGCGAGCAAATTACGACGATTGATCATGCAAAAAATCCACAGAGTTAATGGCTGACTCAACCATCTGTGGGCGTGCAGTCTGGTGATGAGAGAAGGGTTTAAAGGTCGCCGAGCGTGGCGCCCGTAGAAGCTAACGCAATCAGCGCGCAGCGATTAATACTGTTAGGCACTATCGATAGAACCGCCGTGCAGCTGCATAGCTATTTTTCGTATTAAAACCTTGGCCGCCCTTGGGTTAGGGTGGCGTCACCAGACCACTGGACCCCAGCACCTGAACCACTTTCTGCAAGGTCCATTGCATGTCGACTCCCGTTTTGAATATCTGGGGCGCACCGCCCTCCGCCCGTTACGAACAACTGGCGGCGCCGTTTCGCCCGCTGTTTGCGCAGATCCTCGCGCAGGCCGCCGAGGCGGATCAAACCCGCGCCAGCCTGGCCGACGTGATCCAGCAACTGAATGCGCTGGGCCTGCCACGCTGGCGTTTGCCGGCCACTTATGGCGGCCACGGTGCCACCCTGGTGGAACTGCTTACGTTGCTCACTGAACTGTCGGCGGCCGACTCCAACATCACCCAGGCGCTGCGCGGGCACTTCGGCTTTTGCGAAGACGTGCTCAGCGCCAAGGACCTCGACTGGCGCGCCAAGTGGCTCGACCGCCTCGGCCAGGGTGCCCTGCTCTCCCCCGGTAGCACTGAGGTCGGCACCCAGGCCCGCGGTGATTTCGGCACCCGCCTGCACCACGATGCAGGCGGCACGCTGCGCATCAGCGGGAAAAAGTTCTACACCACCGGCGCGCTCTACAGCGACTTGATCAACACCATCGCCACCGGTGAAGACGGCACCGTCTACAGCGTGGTGGTCGACCTCAAGGCCCCCGGCGTGCAGATCATCGACGACTGGAATGGCTTCGGCCAACGCCTCACCGCCAGCGGCACCTGCGTCTTCGACAACGCACCGGTGGTGGACAACGACGTGCGCCCCACCCAGCAGCGCTTTGGCCATGGCCAGTCGTTCTTCCAGCTCTACCACCTCAGCACCCTCGCCGGCATCGCCCGCCGCGCGGCATTGAGTGGCGCCGAAGCACTCAGCCAGCGCGCGCGCACCTTCACCACCGGCAACGCCGACACTGCGGGCCAGGACGTGCAACTGCTGCAAGTGATCGGCGAAGTCGCCAGCCAGGCCTACGCCGCCCAGGCCATCGCCCAGCAAGCAGCCCAGCGCCTGGAGCAAACCGCGCAGTACGTGATCGACCATGACCAGCCACTGCAGGATGACGACCCGCAGGTGGCCCTGGCGGAATTGGAAGTGTGTTTGGCGGTCAACCCGGTGGTGGATGCCACCCTCGCGGCGACCACGGCGCTGTTCGATGCACTCGGCGCCAGCGCCACCGCCAGCGACAAGGCGCTGGATCGGCTGTGGCGTAACGCGCGCACCTTGGCGAACCACAACCCTCGCGTGTACAAATCGCGGATCGTGGGCAATTACCTGGTCAATGGGCTGCTGCCGCCGGCGCAATGGCGAGTAGGTGTCGCCAAAGGTTAATGAAGCAACGCAGAACAAATGTGGGAGGGGCAAGCCCCCTCCCACATTTTGATTGGGGTATGGTCTTACAGGTATACAAACCACAGCACCCAGTCACACGCCAAAGCGCTGCAAGCCGGGCTCAATTCAACAAACAACACAGGCCAAATGTGGGAGGGGGCTTGCCCCCGATGAGGGTGGGTCAGTGAATGCTGCTGTAGCTGATGCACCGCAATCGGGGGCAAGCCCCCTCCCACATTTTGATTGGGGTATGGCCTTACAGGCATACAAATCCCAGCACCCAGTCACAGGCCAAAAGCGCTGCAAGCCAGGCTCAATTCAACAAACAACACAGGCCAAATGTGGGAGGGGGCTTGCCCCCGATGAGGGTGGGTCAGTGAATGCAGCTGCAGCTGATGCACCGCAATCGGGGGCAAGCCCCCTCCAACATTTTGCTTGGGGTATGGCCTTACAGGCATACAAATCCCAGCACCCAGTCACAGGCCAAAGCGCTGCAAGCCGGGCTCAATTCAACAAACAACACAGGCCAAATGTGGGAGGGGGCTTGCCCCCGATGAGGGTGGGTCAGTGAATGCTGATGCAGCTGATGCACCGCAATCGGGGGCAAGCTCCCGATGGGGGTGGGTCAGTCCATACAGCTGTAGCTGATACACCGCAATCGGGGGCAAGCCCCCTCCCACATTTTGCTTGGGGTATGGCCTTACAGGCATACAAATCCCAGCACCCAGTCACAGGCTAATGCGCTGCAAGCCGGGCTCAATTCAACAAACAACACAGGCCAAGGGAGGGGGCTTGCCCCCGATGAGGGTGGGTCAGTGAATGCTGCTGTAGCTGATGCACCGCAATCGGGGGCAAGCCCCCTCCCACATTTTGATTGAGGTATGGCCTTACAGGCATATAAATCCCAGCACCTAGTCACAGGCCAAAGCGCTGCAAGCCAGGCTCAATTCAACAAACAACACAGGCCAAATGTGGGAGGGGGCTTGCCCCCGATGGGGGTGGGTCAGTCAATACAGCTGCAGCTGATGCACCGCAATCGGGGGCAAGCCCCCTCCCACATTTTGATTGAGGTATGGCCTTACAGGCATATAAATCCCAGCACCCAGTCACAGGCCAAAAGCGCTGCAAGCCAGGCTCAATTCAACAAACAACACAGGCCAAATGTGGGAGGGGGCTTGCCCCCGATGAGGGTGGGTCAGTCAATACAGCTGTAGCTGATGCACCGCAATCGGGGGCAAGCCCCCTCCCACATTTTGATTGGGGTATGGCCTTACAGGCATATAAATCCCAGCGCCCAGTCACAGGTTAAAAGCGCTGCAAGTCAGGCTCAATTCAACAAACAACACAGGCCAAATGTGGGAGGGGGCTTGCCCCCGATGGGGGTGGGTCAGTGAATGCAGCTGCAGCTGATGCACCGCAATCGGGGGCAAGCCCCCTCCCACATTTGGCCCTGTGTTTGGATTGGGAGGGTTTTAGTTGCTCACAAACGCCAACACCCGGGCCAGCATCCGGTCGCAGGCTTCCAGTTGCTCCACGCTGATAAATTCATCCGGCTTGTGCCCCTGCTCCATGCTCCCCGGCCCGCACACCACCGTGGGAATCCCCGCCTGGTCAAACAGCCCACCCTCGGTACCAAACGCCACGGTGCCGTAATCGCGCGAACCACAGAACTGCGCGACCCACTCCGCCGCCTGGCTCTCCAATGACGTGGCCAGCCCCGGGTAACTCGACAGCTCGCTGAGGCTGATCGCCGACTGGTCACTCACCGCCTGCATCGCCGGCAACAATGTCTTTTCGGCGTAGCCGCGCAACTGGTGCGCCACCTGCCAAGGGTCCTGGGCCGGCAGCGCGCGTACTTCAAAATCAAAGGTGCAGTTCTGCGGCACGATATTCAGCGCCTTGCCGCCGGTGATCACGCCGGTTTGCACGGTGGAAAACGGCGGGTCGAATCGCTCATCCAAGTGCTGAGGGGATTTGAGCCCTTCGCCGATGCGCACCAGTTCACCGATCAGCCGCGCGGCGTATTCAATCGCGTTGACGCCCGACGGCGCGTAGGCCGAATGGCACGCCGCGCCATGCACTTCGCAGCGCATCGCCAACTTGCCTTTGTGGCCGAGCACCGGCTTGAGTTCGGTGGGCTCGCCGATCACACACAGCAGCGGCTTGACCAGCTGCCCGTGGAACCGCTCGATCAGCGCGCGCACGCCCAGGCAGCCGACCTCCTCGTCATAGGACAGCGCAATATGCACCGGCATGCGCAACGACGCCTGCACCAGCGCCGGCACGCAGGCCAGCACGCAAGCGATATAGCCTTTCATATCGGCGGTGCCACGCCCGTACAATTTGCCGCCCTTCTCCGTCAGTTCAAACGGCGCCACCGTCCAGCGCTGGCCGTCCACCGGCACCACGTCGGTATGCCCGGACAACACAATACCCGGCACGTCGGCCGGGCCGATGGTCGCCAGCAGGTTGGCCTTGCTCTTGTGTTCGTTGTACACCAGCTCGCAGGCCACGCCGTGGTCCTGCAACCACGTGCGGACAAAATCGATCAAGGCCAGGTTGGATTCACGGCTGGTGGTATCAAAGCGCACCAGCTGCGCCAGCAACTCGCGGCTGCTGCTCATCGGTCATCTCCCGGCACCGCATAACCCGGGGCGATCTGCGGGTTGAGGGCGCGGTCGATGTAGTCCTGTAACTGCGGGTGATAGGCCTGCCAGAGTCGGTCGAGGGCGCCGATGGGGTCTGCGTCGGCCCAGTCCACCCGCAGATTGACGATCGGCCACGGCAACTCATCCACCACCACCAACGCCGCCGAATGCACCGGCCCAGCCTCACCGCCGCCGGCCACGCCAGCCTGCATCGCCGCTAGCAGGCGCTCGGCCAGATGCCCCGCGGCGTGTTCAAACGCGTGCACCATCGACTCGATCACACCAGGGTTGGCCAACATGTTGCCCGCCGCCACGCATTGCTCACCACTCACGGCATTGTGAATGCCCAGGGTCCGTGCTCCGCTGAAATGCGCGGTGCGGCCGCTGTTATCAATCACCGTCACTTGGCGGTACTCGCTGTGATCCTGCTCAACCAGCATCGCCAGGGCCTCACTTGGCGCCAAGCCTTGCTCAAGCAAATCCAGCACCTGCGGCCCCAGGCTCGGCAAGGTGATGTTCTGCGACGCCACCGCACCCACCCCGGCACGCAACCACGGGCACCGCGCGCCTACGGCAATACTCGACGAACTGATCGCAATACCGAGTTGGCCGGTCTTGGCGCAGCGGGCGACAACGGAAAAAGTCATAGGGCGCTCCTTAATCGAGTACCGAAGGGTCGGCGTCGATCATCAACTGCTTCATTTCTTCAAAATGCCGGAGCGAGAAATCCACAATACCTTCCCAGCCCCGCGCGGTTTTCTCCGCCACTTCATCGGACAACACCCGCAGCGGCTGCCCGGTGGACCAGGCCGTCACGAGGATCTGGCAGGAGCGCTCCAGGGTCCAGATATCATCAAAGGCTTCGCCAATGGAGGGTGCCGTGACCATCACGCCATGGTTACCCATCAACAGCCGGCTCTTGCCGTCAAGCAGCCCGGCCAGGCGCGCGCCTTCGGCCTCGGTGTCGGCCATGCCGCCGTAGAGTTCGTCCACCGCCACGCGGTTGAAGTAGCGCGCGGTGTTCTGGTCAATCGGTGGGATATGCGGCGTGGCCAGGCACGCCACGGCCGTGGTGTACACCGGGTGCAAGTGCAGCACGGCGCGGGTTTGCGGCAGCAGCCGGTGGATCTGCCCGTGGATCGACCACGCGGTGGCGTCCACATTCGGGTGATCGGCGCAGGCCGCATCGTCGGCGTTCAACAACAGCAAGTCACTGGCGCGGATACGCGAGAAGTGCTTCCACTTGGGGTTGAGCAAAAACTGTTTGCCATCGGCCGACACGGCCGCGCTGAAATGGTTGGCCACCGCTTCATGCATGCCCAGGTGGGCGATGATGCGAAAGGTCGCCGCCAAGTCGATGCGCGTCTGTTCTTCGAGGGATAACGCCATGAAGCTTACTCCGCAGGGCGTGGCCGCAGCAGGCTGCGGCGCACGCTATCAAGGTTACTTGGGCATCAGCGCCGCGAGGTCGGCCTCGGTCGGCGCCTCGAAGTTGTACTTCTTGAGCAAGGCGGCGTATTCCGGCGTGGCGCGGTATTTTTCCAGGCCGTCGAGCAGGGCTTTTTTCACCGTGTCGTTGCCCTTCTTCACGCCAAAGCCGTTGAGCACCGGGTAGATCAAGGTGTCGGACGAAATCACCACGCGACTGCCGAGTTTGTCGATCACGCCACGGGCCACGGCGGCGTCGGTGATCTGCGCTTCAACCGCGTGGGCCAGCAGGGCCTGGGTGGTTTGCGGGTCGGTGCTGTACTCGCTGATCTCGATCGGCTTCAGGCCCTTGGCCACGCAGTACTCGGTCGACAGCTTGTTCATCTGCGCCAGCCACGAGGTGGCGCCCATGGAACCGATCTTGTGGCCGCAGAACTCTTCCGGCGTCTTGGGTTGGAATTTACTGTCCTTGAGGGTCAGGATCGACTCGCCGCTTTTCAGGTAGGGGATCATGTCGATGACCTTGACCCGCTCCGCCGTGATGTACATCGACGAGTTGGTCACATCGAAACGCCCGGCTTGCAGGCCGGTGATCAGGTTGGGGAAGCGCGTGTCGAGGGTCTCGACCTGGCGCCCCATGACCTTGCCCAGGCCGTCCATGAACTCGATATCAAAGCCGGCCGGCTTGTTGTTATCCATGTACTCATAGGGGAAGAACGTCACGTCCGACCCCGCCACGATCTTGCCGTCTTTCTGAAAGGCCACAGCCGCCAACGAGGTCATTGCTACCGCTGCGCCCAGCAGGCACACGGCGAGGGGGCGAACACTGTTACGAAACGCTGTCATGGTCATTACCCGCAAGGTTTTTAGGAGGTTAGGCAGTGGCAGAATCTTGTCCGGCCTGTTGCACGAAGAAGGACGCGCCACGGGGTTTCTGCGGCAAGCGCAGATGATTCTCCGTGGAACGCACCAAGCCGCTTTCTACGCCGGCTACCAGCAGGCCGGCGTGTGCACTGGGCAACGGGTTTTCGCCGAATGGCAGCGCGTCTTCAGCGGCGTAGACGCCGATGAACAGGGTGCGCGGGAGTTCGGTCTCGTTAGGGCTCGAAGCATGCAAAAGGCGGGTGTGCATAAAGCACACGGAGCCAGCCGGGCCGTAGCAGGCCACCGGTTGCTGGCAGTGTTCTTTGACCACCGCGTCGTCCACCGAGCCGGTGAACCGCTGGTTCTGCCAGTGCGACCAGAGCGGGCCTTGATGGCTGCCGGGAATCACATTCAGCGGGCCGTTTTCCGGTGTCACTTCACTGACCATCAGCAAGGCCGTGACGATGTCGTCATTGCTGTGGGGGGTAAACAGGAAGTCCTGGTGCCACTTCACCTGGGTCGCGGTGTGCGGCAGTTTCGAGTTGATTTTGCTGTGGTGGAAACGCGCGCCACCGCCGCCGATCAACTGCGCGGCAATCGTCGCCATCCGCGAGTGCAACGCCACGCGCTCATACACCGGGGAAATCTCGGTGGGCGAACTGACCCGGCGCAACGACGGGTGATCGGCGCGGTGGTCGCCCTCCAGGTCGAAGCGCGCACGGCCATCCACGGTGGCGCCCCAGCCCTGGTCGTGGCTGCGGCTCTCTTCTACCCACTGGTCGAAATCGTGCTGCAGCGCGGCCACGTCGTCCATCGACAGCACGCCTTCGACCACCAGGAAACCGTCACGCTGGAATTGCTCGATTTGAGATTGCTCGATCATCTTATTGTGTCCTGAACGTTAAACAGATCACGCCAGCGAGACGTCCTTGAGGAACGCCTCCACGCGTGGGTTATGGCCGCTGCGCAAGGCGCTCGGGGTGTCATCGCAGACCACGCGGCCTTTCTCCATAAAGACGATGCGGTCGGAAACCTTGAAGGCGAAGTTCATCTCGTGGGTGACGATCACCATGGTGATGCCCTCCTCGGCCAGGGCTTCGATCACTTGCAGCACTTCGTTGACTTTCTCTGGGTCGAGCGCCGAAGTGGGCTCGTCGAACAGCATGATCTGCGGGCGCATCATCAAGGCGCGGGCAATGGCCACGCGTTGCTGCTGGCCGCCCGACAGCTGGTGCGGGTACTTCCAGGCGTGATCGAGCATGCCGACCTTGTGCAGCAGCGCGTAGGCCTGTTGCTTCAGCTCGGAGGTCGCGCCCAGGCGGTGGTATTTGGGCGCCATCAGCAGGTTGTCGAGCACGCTCAAATGCGGGAACAGGTTGAAGCTCTGGAACACCATGCCGATGTTCAGGCGGTGCTCGGCGTGCTCGATGTATTGGGGCTTCTGCGCGCCGACCTTGCTCAAGCGAATGAACGGCAGGCCATTGATGTGGATCTCGCCGTTGTCCAGTTGCTCCAGGCCGTTGAGCAGGCGGATCAAGGTGGTTTTGCCGGAGCCCGACGGGCCGATCACCGACACCACTTCACCGGGCTGCACCTGCAGGTTGACCGAGCCGAGCACCTCGATGTCGTTATAGGCCTTGTGCAACCGCGAAGCTTGCAACGCCGCCACGCCAGTACTGGCCGGGCGTTGCAACGCGGTGCGCTGTTGGGTGGCCAGGGCCAGCACCGCCGCGTCCGGCACGCGCGAGACATTGCGCTGGTTCACATCGAGAAAGCGCTCCAGGCGTTTGAGCAAAAAGTCGAACACCGTGACGATAAATACGTAGAAGAACGCCACCGCCGCCATGGTTTCGATCACCAGGAAATTCTGCGAGTACAGGCGCTGGCCGACCATCAGGATCTCCGTGAGCGAGATCACCGACACCAGCGAGGTGAGCTTGACGATGGAAATGTATTCGTTAGCCAGCGACGGCAATGCGACGCGCAATGCCTGGGGGATGACCACGCGCCATTGGGTGCCGAAAAACCGCAACCCCAGCGCCCGCGCCGCTTCGCCCTGGCCCTTGGGGATCGAGAGCAAGCCGCCGCGATGGATCTCGGCCACGTAGGCGGTTTCGCAGATCACCAGGGCCAGCAGGCCGGACCAGAACGGGTCGGCCAGCACCGCCGAAGTGCCCGGCAGCGCCTGGGGCAGGTTGTAGATGAAGATCAGCAACACCAGCAGCGGCAGGCTGCGGAACAACCAGATATAGCCACGCGCCGGCACGCTGAGCAGTGGATGTTTGGATTGTTTGGCCAGCGCCAGCAGAAAGCCCAGGGCGATGCTCAAGAGCCAGGTCAGGGTACTGAGTTTGATCACCGTCCACGTCGCGCGCCAGAACTCGGCATCGCCCAGCAAACCAAACATGTAATTCCAGTCGAATGTCATCGTCGTGGTGCCCTGCACAAAAAAAGAAGTTGATCTGCATCGATGGATTCAGAGTCGTGGGGCGAGGTGGTTGGGGTCAATTCGTTAAAACCGGGGCACTGGGTAGGTAGAACCTATGCAGCCCTGAAAGCACTGCAAAACCCATGTGGGAGGGGGCTTGCCCTCGATAGCGGTGGGTCAGCCAACTAATTTGTAGCTGACACCCAGCCATCGGGGGCAAGCCCCCTCCCACATTTGCCCTGCTGGGTTCTTGAGATTGCATACCAGGGCCAAAAAGGTGCGCACCAGAATTCGTGGCACGACACACGCCACATCCTGGTGCAACCTCAGCTCACACCCTCAAGCACCCGCACCGCATGTGGGTCAAAAAAGCTTGGCGGCGCCATGCCGGGGATGTACTGGTCGGAGACAAACAGCCGGCAACGCTCGGCAAACGCCGACACCACGCGCGACAACTGGGTGTTGCTCGCCGTGGCGTAACCCAGGCGCATCGGCCGGTGCGAGCCGGCCAGGCGCAGGCGGATCACCCGTTTGCCGTCCTGGGACATATTCGATTTGGGCCGCGCATTCGCGAAGGAATAGCCAATGCCATTGCCGACCATGGCACGCACCGTTTCGAGGTTGGTGGAGCGCATGATGATGTTCGGCGTGGTGCCCGCCTGGATGAACAGGCTGAGGAAATAGTCGCGGCTCCACGGCGTGTCGAGCAGCACCACCGGGTACGCCTCCAGGTCTTGCATGCTCACCGCCGGCAGGCTCGCCAACGGGTGATACTCGCCGACCATCACGTAGGGCGGCAGGTGCGCCAGGGGTTGGAAGTCGATGTCGGGGCTGGTCACCAGGTCGTAGGTCAGGGCGATATCCAGCTCGCCGCTGCGCAGTTTTTCCAGCAATTCTTCGTGGTTGCCTTCGGCCTGGGTCAGGCGCACGCCCGGAAACGCGCGACCGAATCCGAACACCAACTCCGGGGTGATCATCGGCGCCAACGACGCCAGGCACCCCACCCGCAAAGGCCCGCGCACCGTGTTCAACGACTCCGAAGCGATGGTGTAGAGGTTGCTCATCTGCTCCAGGATCTGCTTGGCCTCCTGCATCACCTGGCGCCCGACCGCCGTAAGGGAAATGCCCTGGGCGTGGTGGCGCACAAACAGCTGGATGCCCAGCTCGGCCTCCATATGGGTGATGGCCGCCGAGATCGATGGCGACGACACATGAATGCGTTCAGCGGCAGCACTGATACTGCCCGCCTCTCCCGACGCGACAAAATACTCCAGTTGACGCTGAGTAATACGACTGAGCATTACGCCTGCCCCTCAACAATGACTGTATGGGGAGCGTTGCAGGGTTCGTGCCGGGTCATGGGCAAACCGACGGCCTGCACGGGCTTCGGTTTTTCCTAAGCACTACCCAGCGCAAATGCTGGTTTCGCCAGACTCGGGGCGATGTGAAGCTGAACTCATCCCGCTTCCCATGAGTTGCCCGCCATGCCTACCCATACCCGCATTCGTATGTTCAACACCAAAGAGACTTACCCCAACCAGGCCCTGGACAACGACCTGTGCCAGGCCGTGCGCGCCGGCAACACCATTTATGTACGCGGCCAGATCGGCACCGATTTCGCCGGCAACCTGGTCGGCCTCGGCGACCCGCGCGCCCAGGCCGAACAGGCGATGAAAAACGTCAAGCAGCTGCTTGAAGAAGCGGGTTCCGACCTGACCCATATCGTCAAGACCACCACCTACTTGATCGACCCGCGCTACCGCGAGCCGGTGTACCAGGAGGTCGGCAAGTGGCTCAAGGGCGTGTTCCCGATTTCCACCGGGCTGGTGATTTCCGGCCTGGGCCAACCGGAATGGTTGATGGAGATCGACGTGATCGCCGTTGTGCCGGATGACTGGACCGTATGAAAGCGATCATTGCCCGCGAACCCGGTGGCCCTGAGGTGCTGCACGTGGTCGAGCGCCCACTGCCGGTGCCGCAAGCCGGTGAAGTGTTGATTCGCGTGGCGGCCGCCGGGGTCAATCGCCCCGACCTGATGCAACGCAGCGGCGCGCCGACGCCGCCGGGCACCACCGATGTACTGGGCCTGGAAGTGGCCGGCCTGGTAGCCGCCGTGGGCAAGGGCGTGGATGAATTTGCGGTCGGCGACCGCGTGATGGCCCTGCTCAATGGCGGCGGCTACGCCGAGTACTGCGTGGCCCAGGCGGCGCATTGCCTGCCAGTGCCTGCGGGCTTGGCACTGCACGACGCCGCCGGGGTGCCGGAAGCGGCCTTCACCGTGTGGCACAACCTGTTCGAACTCGGCCGCCTACGCAGTGGCGACAGCGTGCTGATCCACGGCGCCGCCAGTGGCGTCGGCAGCTTCGCCGTGCAGTGCGCCCACGCCGCCGGGGCACGGGTGATCGCCACCGCCGGCGGCGCGCAGAAAGTCGCGCTGCTGCAAGGCCTCGGCGTATGGCGCGCGGTGGATCGCCACGTCGAAGACTTCGTCGACGTGGTGCAGGACTGCACCGAAGGGCGCGGCGTGGACGTGGTGCTGGATAACGTCGGCGGCCCGTATGTGGCACGCAACCTCGCCGCCATGGCCATGGGTGGGCGGCATGTGAGTTTGGCGTTCCTGCAAGGCGCCCACATCGAACTGGATTTGCAGGTGCTGATGCGTAAAAACCTCAGCCTCACTTCGTCGACCTTGCGCCCAAAAAGTCACGCCGAAAAAGCCCGGCTGGCGGTGTGCATCCGTTCGCGTTTCCTGCCCTGGCTGGCCTCCGGCCTGGTGCGCCCGCAAATCCACGCCCAGCTACCACTGGCTCAAGCCGCCGAGGCCCACCGCCTGCTGGAAGCCAACGCCAACCTCGGCAAAGTCTTGCTGACCATTGCGCCCTAACCTGGAGAGCCCCATGCCCCACCGCGTGTTTTTTCTGAATGGGCCCAACGCCAACCTCTACGGGCTGGACACAACCGGCACCTACGGCAGCGAAAGTTTCGCCAGCATCGACGCGCGCTGCCAACGCCACGCGGCCGGGCTGGGCCTGAGCCTGGAGTTTCGCCAGAGCAACCACGAAGGCGTGCTGGTGGACTGGATTCAAGAGGCCAGGCTGAACGCCGACGCCATCGTGATCAACGCCGCCGGCCTCAGCTATAGCTCGGTGCCGATCCTCGACGCGCTGCTGGCCTTCGACGGCCCGATCATCGAAGCGCACATGAGCAACATCTGGAAGCGCGAGCATTTCCGGCATCACTCCTACGTATCCAAGGCCGCCACCGGCGTGATCGCCGGGCTCGGGGCCATGAGTTACGAACTGGCACTCACGGCCGTGGCCGCGTTACTGAAACCTTAAATGCAGACTCGAAAACACAGCAGATCAAATGTGGGAGCTGGCTTGCCTGCGATAGCGGTGGGTCATCCAGCCCATCTGTCACTGGTACACCGCTATCGCAGGCAAGCCAGCTCCCACGGTAGATCGTCGGTGTTACTGAAAAACCTCTTACTTCCCAGGAACCGCCCATGTCAGTAGAAACCATCAACACCCTGGTCGTCGGCGCAGGCCAGGCCGGCGTCGCCATGAGCGAGCACCTGTCCCTGATGGGCGTGCCCCACATCGTGCTGGAACGCCACCGCATCGCCGAACGCTGGCGCTCCGAGCGCTGGGACTCCCTCGTCGCCAACGGCCCGGCCTGGCACGACCGCTTCCCCGGCCTCACCTTCGAAGGCATCTCCCCGGAAGCCTTCCCGCCCAAAGAACGCATGGCCGACTACTTCGAAGCCTACGTGCAGCAGTTGCAGGCCCCCGTGCGCACCGGCGTCGAAGTACAACAAGTGGAACGCCATGTCGGCCGCCCCGGCTTCAAGGTCACCACCTCCGAAGGCGTGATTGAAGCCACCAACGTCGTCGCCGCCACCGGGCCCTTTCAACGCCCGTCGATCCCCACCATCGTCCCGGCCACGGCGCCGATTCATCAACTGCACTCGTCTGCCTACAAAAATCCATCCCAGTTGCCCGAAGGCGCCGTACTGGTCGTAGGCGCGGGCGCGTCCGGCTCGCAAATCGCCGAAGAACTGCAAAAGGCCGGCAAAACCGTGTACCTCTCCGTGGGCGAACACTACCGCCCGCCCCGCGCCTACCGCAGCCGCGATTACTGCTGGTGGCTGGGTGCGCTGGGCCTGTGGGACGAAGTCAAAATCCAGCCGAAGAAAAAGCACGTAGCCTTTGCCGTCAGTGGTTATGAAGGCGGCAAGACCGTGGACTTCCGCCGCCTGGCGCACCAAGGCATCAACCTGGTAGGCGTCACCCAGGACTGGAACGAAGGCGTCATGACCTTCCAGCCCGGCCTGGCTGAAAACGTAGCCGAAGGCGACCGCGCATACTTCGACGTACTGCGCGATGCAGACGCCTATATCGAGGCCAATGGCTTGCCGTTTCCGCTGGAGCCCGAAGCCTGGGAATTGCTGCCCGATCCTGAGTGCCTGGTTAACCCGATCCTCAGCCTGGACCTGGCCGAAGCCGGCGTGACCACCATCCTCTGGGCTACCGGTTTCAAGTTCGACTTCAGCTGGTTGAAAGTGGATGCGTTTGATGAGAAAGGCGAGCCGTTCCACAAACGTGGGATTTCGGCCGAAAGCGGGATCTACTTCCTCGGCCTGCCCAACCTGGTGAACCGCGCGTCGTCGTTTATCTACGGGGTGTGGCACGACGCAAAATATGTGGCGGACCATATCGTGTTGCAGAACGAGTACAAGGCTTACCAAAAGCCATGACGGCGCAGCAATGTTGAAATCTGAAGGGCTGTAGAACAAGGCGGGTTGCCGTAGAATGCGCCCCCTTGAACAACCTCAAAGGACTGAAGCCCGTGTCAACGAACAGCACCATCACCTGCCCGCACTGCATGAACAACGTGCCATGGGGCGCCCGCGTATGCCGGGGCTGCCAGGCAGAAATCTCCTACGGCACCCCGCTGGCCAGCGTCATCTTTTTTATCGTGCTCTCTGTCGGCGCAGGTTGGTATGTGACCAAGCTGGCCCACGACTACCTGTTCACCAACTCCACCTTGTTGTGGTGCGTATTCGCCGCCGTGCTGATTCCCTGCGCCATTCTGTCGAGAAAAGCCTGCAAGCGTTTGTATGACGGCAAAACCGAGTTTCGCCGCCATTACCGCAAGTGAACGGCCGAATCTACCCAGAACACTGCTCAAGGACATAACGATGCGAACTACCTTTTCCCTGCTTACGCTTGCTCTCGTCGGCGGCCTGCTCAATGGCTGCGCCTCGACCTCGAAACCCTCTGTCAGTTATCTGAGCACCGCGCAAAGTGTGGTGTCCGATCGGGCTGATATGGACTTCAAAGACGGCGCGGTCTATTTCAAAGTAGCGGACAACACGTCTTCCGCCGCTCAGTTCAGTGAAAGCTTGAATGCCTGCGTTCGATTTCAAGTCGCCGGTTACCAAAAGAATGGCCAAGGTGTGCAGGTTTTCCGCTCCCTGGGTTACACCGAAGCGCAGATCATCAATGAGGGCAGTCGCCTCTGTATGGAAAGCAAAGGCTGGGTGCTCTACACCGTGGTCAACAATCAAGTGCAACACGTTGACCATGGCCTGAGGAGTTATGCCGCCATGTCCGAGCGAGAGCTTGAACTTGCACGTGAACTGCCTAAAGGCCAACGCGAGTGGTACCTGAAATATGCACCCGATGTGCTGGCGGTTGGTGATCTAGGGAAGTAAGTGAAGGGTCGAGGGGGCAATAACGTGGCAAAAGAACAACCGAAAAAATCGTTTATACCGTGGGCGTTGGGATTGGTTTTTTTGAGCCTGGTAGGGGTTCTGGTCATACAGGCCTTCCAGGAAACACCCGAGCCGAGCAAAACCAGTTTCCTCAGCGACCTGATCATCGTGACTGCGCGGACCACACCCGGGAATCGAAAAATCGACGACGATGTAACCTTCGTGCGGGCGGAAGCGGCTAACAGTCACGAACTCAAGTTCATTTACACCTTGGCCAATTACGATACCCACCCCGAAGACTTTGACTTCGCCGAGATGAAATCAAGCACCACCCAGTCTGTTTGTGCCAAACAAATGCCAAGGGAGCAGTCAATCATTTCGCTGGGCGGCACGATCATTTTCATTTATGGCAGTAAAACCGTAAAAGAGGTCGCAAGGATCGAAGTCAACAAGCAGAGCTGTGCGGGCTGATATTCAGCCCACCGGCTCGAACCGCCGCCGCTTCAGGAACAACCCCACCCCCAGCGCAACCGCGAAGATCGACAGCAACCCCAGGTCGAACCCCACTAGTTGGACCTGGCTTGCAGCCACGCAGCCCACCGCACCCGCCGCCACCAGCAACACCCCTACCCACTTGCGCAGCCGGAAGGGTTTGAGAAATCGGTCGAGCAGAAAAAACAGCACCAGGGCAATGACCAGCTGGGTAATCTCGGACATGGGCCTCTCCCGTCAGGTCTTGATGATCAGTGTCGTAGCTGTGCGCTGCGGGCCAATACCGCCGCTGACCTGGGCCTCGATGCTGACCAGCACGTCGCCTGCATGATAGGTGGGTAGCACGTCATTGGCATACATGCGCACACCCGCGCCTACCGGCATACCTACATAAGGGGTGGCGACATACGAGGCGGCGCCCGCGCTAGTTGTCGGTGAGGGTGATCTGCGAGACGTTGAACACGATCCCGTGATTGCCCATGTATTGGAAAGTCCCTTCGAACTTCATCGCACGCATCCTTTCGAGCCAAAGGCGGGGATTCTCTACAAGGCGGGCGGTGGGTTCAAATCATTTCAGCCTGGAAGTGAGCAGCACATCGTGGCCCAGGCCTATGCGCTGAACACTGGTTGATACATCACCGAATACATTATCATCGGCCCGCTATTCGGCCGTCCCAAGCCCCGGGATGGTCAGGGTACCCAATGGAATCAGGGAGAGATGGATGTATCTCAATCAAACGTTCAGCCGCTGTATCCTGCTGGCCGGCGCGTTGGCAATCAGCGGCTGCACTTCGCTGTTGCAGGGCAAGCAGTATGCCGTGCCCGGCGCTGATGAACCCGCCGCCACGGTTCGCATCAAGGCTGGAAATGGCGCGAGACTGGATGCCATGACGTTCAGCGACAATGGCTGCTATGCGGGTTACACCGTGCTGCCCTCTAACGGCGACTACATCGAGTCTCGGGTCGGCGTGAATAAAGAGCTGATCCTCACCTATTGGCAATTTGCAGGAAGCAACGTTTGTAAGATCCCGTTCTCCTTCACGCCACAGAGCGGCGCCACCTATACGTTGATCCAAGGCTCCTGGAGCAAACCCAAGGCCGGGATTATTCCGCTCTTCAACCGCGACGAACAGTTTTGCGGCGTAGGCGTGATCAAGAAAGTCGGCGACCAGGAGAGCATCGAACCCATTCAACAGTTGCAGATTAAAACTGGGTTCGCATGCTTGAAGTTCGTTAAATAGGGATTTCGCAGGGCATTGGCTACGAGTGAGTGGAGCCATTTAATGCGGTCTTTCAGCATTCGTTAAGGCTCTCATGGCCGATGGAATTGAAAAACTCGATATTGATACCCTCACGCTATCTCGTGGACGGGTTCTGGATAAATGCGCATGTTGACTGGCTTGAATCATTTGACGCTGGCGGTGGCAAACCTCTCTCGCAGTCTCGAGTTTTATATGGCCCTGCCCGGCTTCAAATTGGCTGCCCGCTGGGACACGGGGGCCTATCTTTGCCTCGGCGATCTTTGGCTGTGTGTGTCTCTGGACGAGAGCCGCCTGGCGCAAAAGCAGCCTGATTACACCCACTATGCGTTTTCGGTGAGCCAGGACGATTTTGGAGAAGTGACTGCCTATTTACGGCGCCGTAACGTGATGGAGTGGAAAACCAACTCGAGCGAAGGCGACTCGTTTTATTTTTCCGACCCGGATGGGCACCGCCTGGAACTGCACGTAGGCAGCCTGGCTTCACGGCTTGAACAATGCCGACGCCATCCCTATGCAGGCATGGAGTTCTTTGACTAAGCGTTTGCGTCTGGATCAACGCCGCCGCGACCCGGGCCGGGGCTCTGCGGCAGCGGATGAGGTGTGGAAACGGGCACTCAACCCCGCTTCGGCAACTTCCAGTTCGGACGAATGAAGTGGCAGGTATACCCATTCGGAATCCGCTCCAGATAATCCTGATGCTCCGGCTCCGCCTCCCAAAACTCTCTGGCCGGCTCAATTTCCGTGACCACCCTGCCCGGCCACAACTTCGAAGCATCCACATCCGCCGCCGTGTCTTCGGCAACGTCACGCTGCTGCTCGCTCAAATAGTAAATCGCCGAACGATAGCTAGGCCCCAGGTCATTACCCTGCCGATTCGGCGTACTCGGGTCATGTATCTGGAAAAAGAATTCAAGAATCTGCCGGTAGGAAATCACCGCAGGGTCAAACACGATCTCGATCGCTTCGGCATGGTTGCCATGGTTGCGATAGGTGGCATTCGGCACATCGCCGCCGGTGTAGCCGACACGCGTGCTCAGCACGCCGGGGTAGCGTCGCAACAGGTCCTGCATGCCCCAGAAGCAGCCGCCGGCGAGGATCGCGGTTTCGGTTTGGTTGGTCATGGTGTGTATTTCCACGCAATGGGTACAGGGTAGTTATGGGGCACTGTTGGCCAATACCAAGTTGCAGCGCGGAAAAAACCGGGCGTGGCCATCACCCCGCGAGTAAAATGCCACCCTCGCTCGATCAGGACACCACCACCCAGGAGGGGTAACGCTTGAACCCGCTTAACACCCACGCTGATATCACCCGACTCACGCTCAAGCAGCAACTTGCCGTTGACCCTTACAAGGCATTGGGCCTGCTGGAAACCCTGCTCACCTTCATTGTGATGATGAGCGTCGTGCTGTTTGTTGGTTACGCCCTTGGCATCACCGACACGTTCAAAAGCAACCTGCTGTGCAGCGGCACCCTGGGTGCGTCCATTGGCATGGCCTACAGTATGTACCGCGAAGCGGCCCTGGCCGAGTGGCACGTGGCCGGTCATGTCAGCCCTGAGGTACTGCGCAGCGCCATGGCTGCCGTGAAGTACTCCGAAACACAGCCAGGCGAGTACTACCCGAAAAAACGTATGTTCACGCCGTTTCATCGGTGTGACTCAGAGCGGATCACGCTTACGGCAGTGGATGACGGTGTGCTGTTTAAAGGGCCGCATAACAAGCTGAAAGCGCTGGCGGCGTTGCAGCTTACCGAGGCTGTGCACACGCCAGGCTGATCGACTTACGAGGCCGGAGGACATGTCCTACATCAGGCTTCAGCGCCTTGCCCGATTGCCTACAGTTGCGTCAGAATCCGCCGGCTTGTGCGCTTGGGTGGGGGTCTCTAAGGTTGCTCGGTCGCTGACAATTTAGTGATCGGGTTTAGTAGCCCGAGGGTCAATTACACTTAGTGCATGAGCTTCATCTATCAGACGCCTGTCTGTGCCTGATGGTGGCTGTGCGTAGGGCGCCTTCGGGTGCGCCGGCTTTGTGTAATTCCCCGGTCTACTAACCTGCGTACAGCTGCCACCCATTTTGTGTAGTAGCGAAAAGGTGTCGGCCCTATTCAGGAATTACATCATGTTCAAAGTCACGCCTAACCCTCCAAACGAACCAGACCTGAAACTCAACCAGGCTGCGCACCGTGCAATCGATCACTACCTCAATCCAGAAACCGCCCCACCACTGCCACCACCGGCCCTGTTCAGCGTTGCCACTGATGCCAGTAACGAAACCTTGATCACCAACAGCTATGAAACCTTTTCCTCGGTAACCGCATTGCTACTTGACCTGTCGGAAGACTTGACGGGGAAACAGCGTGATGTGGTGCTGGCGATTCACCAGCTGAGTGAGTTGGGGGTTTTGTTGATGGATAGGTTGATGGAGCGGGAGGGGGCTTTAGCTGGCGGTTGAGCTACGTTGCTTTCGACCGGAAGATCGCCGATTTGCCAATATAACTTTACGGCGAATCGGTGATTTTCTGTTCCGTTGTTGTCATCCGGTCTGGGGGCTTAAAACCCCACACTTTGCGGTTGCCAGCTACATGCTCTGAGCCAACGGCAATGGATAGACACTACTCATCAGAAACAGCCGACGGTGAATGGCTTCTTTCGGCCAAAAGCAGACCTTCCTTAAATCTTCAAATAGCTTTACAAACCACATACCTGCACAAGTTAAGGCGAGACGGCATGGCACTTTCCAAAGGCAGTATCATAAAGCTGATCACTATTGACCGAGCAGCGGTGGTACTCACGGACTGGTTGAACTCTCGGGAGGCGGCTCCTGGAGATATCGTCGTGGTGGAAAGGATTTCAATGGGGGAGGCTGGATGCACTGTTCTCTTGTTGTGCGAGCCAGAAGTAGGGTTTCTTGAGTGGAGAGCGTCATATTTTGAGGCTGGGTTGACCTATGAGGTGCTGAGTAGCTTTCCCCTTGACGTCAGCTCTTGAATGTCTGCTCAGGGTCGAAAGCGGCCTCTCGCAGCTGCTAGCCTTCTCCCACATCTGTCATTTAGGCGCTAAAAAGCTCAGCGCAATTCTGGAATCGAGAGGTGAACTCAAGTAGCTCGCGCGTTATCTGATCGGTCGTCCCATATACCCCGTTCTCAGCCAATGAATAGGCATCGTCGAAGTAACCGCATGGACTCAAGATTTCTGGGAAGTCGTAGATTGAGGCTGACCAAGATCGGTACAGCCCCTCCGCTAAAATCCGTCCAAAATCTGGTTCATTGAGGAGCCTCTTATGTGCCTTGGCGAGCAGACACGGCAAGACCTCAGCGGGGTTTAACGAGGGCGCCCCAATTCGAACCAACTGATCTGCAATCTCGTACCGGTTCGAGTCACTCATGAGTGAAAGCTCTATCAGCTCGTAGGCAGGGTCTTCTTGTGTAGCGATTTGATCATCTGCCCATTGGGCAGCGTCCGATACGCTAAAAATACCTAGCTCTATACCTACCTTCAGGTAAGAGATCTGTTCATTAATGTTCAAGCGCTGAGTCATTTTTGACATGTGCATGCCCTGATCATTTGACACGCCACTTTATCCTGAGACAGATCAATCCGTTAGATATCTATCAGGAGATACGCAGAAGCGCGACACCGGCATCTATCGGCCAGAAGCGAACGCTCATGATCCAGAGTCCCTTCCCGACCGACTTGCAAGAGAAGATTCAAGCCTTCTGGCGGCACAGGGGCTGCCGCGTGATGCCGCGCCGTTTCTTTCGTTCTATGCCTACTCACAGACCGAAATTGAGTCACGAGTACAAAATGTCGGCTTACCCGAATCTTATTTTCCTCTAGGTCACAATGGATCTGGCGACGTTGTTGCCATTGATATGGACAGCCGACACGTCATCTACTTCAACCACGACCGTTACAACGGGAGAGTTTTCATAAATTCTTCTCTTCCGCAATTTGCTGAGACTCTTTGTATCTACCAAGAGCACCTCACCAAGGAGGCCATGGCTGATTGTCTCGACGCAATTGCAACCATCGACTCACGAGCGGTCGATCTTGGGTCTATGTGGCCAAGCAGAGTAGCAACCAGCAGGGCTCGGATCATCGCGGCGTCTCCAGAGGGTATCGGTGCGAGGAGCGTAGCCGGGTTTTCGGCAGGCTGATGGCGGCCAGGCCAGGAATTTCTGCCTGCCGCTGGCACGCAAAAGCCGCGATCAAATTACTAGCCACGCATCTGCCAGAGGATGAAATCGACTTTCTTGAGATCCGTCAGCGCGTGGTGTTCCGGTACCAATTTGTTGAACTGCTCTACCCAACTCACACCTTCATCAGACGGCAGGAAGCTCTGGTACCAATTTTCGATGTCGGCGTAACGGAGCTTGGCGTCCTGAATCTTCGTGCGAGAGGTGTAGGAAGGCGCCACCTGGTTGGTGTTGGACAACACAAATTTGTCCCATACCGGCTTCTCAGGGTTTAGCGTCGCCACGCATTTACTGGAAAAGGACGGCTCATAGCGGCCAGTGCTTTCGTGTATACGGTCGAGTACCTCACCGAAGGTGGGCGTCGACCCTTTCAGCTCCTGCATAAGGCTGTAATAGGCGCTGTACCAGGCCGGCTGGCGGCGCTGGACGCGATAGAAGCCGTTATAGGCGCGCTGGAACGCAGCATCGGTCGAGACATTGACCTTGCCCACTTGGTCCATCAGTGCCAGATATTTTTGGATGCCTGGCTTGGCCTTGATAATGGCGGACGTCACATCTTTAACCATGGAACCTACTTCCTTTCAGTGGGGGGACAAAATACGGGTTGATTGTAATTTATTGATTCTTGAAGGCTTTGCGTAAGCGTGCGCTTGCGATCATCTCATCGAGTTGGCTGATCATTGCATCCACGTCGATCTCTTTGAATTCTTCACACGACGCGGCGATGATCCGTTCGGCAAACTGGGGGCTGTACTCCAAAGCAATGAACCCCGGCGCCGCCGTATCGATTGCGGTGTACATCCACTGGCCTTCAACCTCATGCCCACACAGATGGCCCGCTTCCTGTAGCCCCAAGATAATCGACTGAAACTCAGCCTCACTCAGGTACGTCGCTTCTTGCATGACGTACCGGCGCAAGTCGGCAGCACCAAGGCCGCCGACAGCGCTCTGAACGATCAATGCTTTCACTTGCTCGATGTCTTTCACCACGATGCCCTCCTCATCCGCCGCCCCGCAATTCGGGTCAGGCGTGATTACCTTGCCAATGAAGAACATCCTGAATTCAAATAGGGACACTTCCTGTCCCGAACTAAAAAAATGATTGATCGAGCTCATCGCCGTGATTACGTACGCCAAATTCTTCGCGGCGCCGCCGCACCGCTCTCCACCACCGACATCCACAAAAAGCTGGTCGTCTGGGTTGATCGTCATGGTGATGCCGGTGATGTCCATGATAAGAAAACCACCCTCAGGGACTTGGAGCTGCTCAAAAAACTCAAGTACGTTGATAGCGACGCCAGTAAGGCAGACAAAAGACTGCTGCTCTGGAAAGCGGTGGGTCGAAGCCACTCGTTGGTACTTTCACCCACCGACGCCATGTCACTGACGGCGGTCTTCCAGCACGCTGAGCGGTTTGGCCTGCAATTAGCCACCGATGAGCTCAAGGGGCTGCGGGAGTATGCGGAGTTGGTGATGCAGGACGGCGCAGAACGTAAGCTGGACTACACCAAGCGTTTGACTTCCGGCACCCGATTTACGCTATTGCAGCCAGGTCAGTACAACCCCGAACATCTCAAACAGGTACAGAGCGCCATTCTCGACGGCGCCCCATTGGAAGTCGGGTATCGGCCGCGAGATGCAGGAGGCGTTGAATGCACTTACCAACTCACGCCATTGGGGCTTTCCTATCAGGACTCCAATATTTATCTTTCCGCCTACATCGTCGAAGAAGACTGGCCGGGTGAAGCGCCCGACCCCGGTCTGCCGCGCGGCAAGTACAGCAGCAACGGGCCGAATAAACTCTGTGCACTTATGCTGCATCGAATCACCCAAGTGGGGCCCGGCAAGCGCAACCCCATTGAGCCGGAAGGCTACGACATCCACTCGGATGAGGCACAAAAAGACTTGGTGAGCATTCACTCGCCCCCGCAGTTAACGCGCCTGCGCCTGAGTGACAACCTGTACAACCGGCTTTCAGAAAACCCTCTCGATATAAACCAGACGCTGGCTCCCTATGGGGACAGTTGGTTGCTGACCTGTGAAATCCGTGACACGCAGGGCCTGCGCCTGTTTTTAATGGCAAACGCTGCGGATATTGAGGTGCTGGAGCCGCAAGCCCTCAGGGATCATGTCCACAAGTTGCTTAGCGCGGCGGTGAAAAACTACGGAACTTGAACGGCAGAGCTTGCTTTGATCTCAGCCTGCGCAGGGGATGTTCAGGCGCCAGATTTCAGGTAATCATGCGCCACCCAAATCAAGGACGATAACAACAATGAAAACCGCTCTCCGCGCCCTGTTCCTGCTCTGCCTGACCTCCCCCGCCTTCGCCGCCGAAAGCCCCATCGGCTTCCAGACCACCACCCTGCTCGACGCGAAAAACCACCGCCCGCTGGAACTGACCGTCTGGTACCCCGCCGCCGCCATCACCACCAAGCCCGAGCTGATCGCCGACAACGCGGTGTTCACCGGCGCCCTCGCCGTGCGCAATGCGCCGGCGGCCAGTGGCGAGCATCCGCTGGTGGTGCTGTCCCACGGTTACGGCGGCAATTGGGGTAAGCAGGCGTGGCTGGCCAGTGCGTTGGCGCATCAAGGTTTTATCGTGGCGGCGGTCAACCACCCCGGCACCACCACCCAGGACCGCAGCCCGCCAGCCGCCGCACAGTTATGGCAACGCCCGGCGGACCTGAGCCGCGCTATTGATGCAGTGCTCGCGCAGCCCAAGCAATTTGGCGCGGTGGCAAGCCAGCGGATTGCTGCGATAGGTCACTCCCTCGGCGGCTGGACCGTGCTGGAAATCGGCGGCGCGCGCTTCGACCCGGACCACTTCGCCCAGGACTGCAACGTGCACCCCAAACTGGGCGGTTGCATCGGTTACCACGAGATGAACCCCGCGGCCACCCCCGAGGGTAAGGCCAAGCTGGCCGGGGATTTGAGCGACAAACGCGTCACCGCCATTGTGGCGTTGGACCTGGGCCTGTCGCGCGGCTTCACCGACGCCAGCCTGGCCGCGCTGCCGGTGCCGGCGCTGGTGATTGCAGGCGGTGTGAAGACCGAGGATATGGACCCTGAATTGGAATCCGCCAATATGGTCAAGCGCATGCCAAAGGCTTCCACGCAGTACGTGGAGATCAGCGACGCGACCCACTTCAGCTTTATGTCGATCTGCAAGCCAGGGGCGATAGCCTTGATAGAAGAGAGTTCGCCGGGGGATGGCATGATTTGCCGGGACGGTGAAGGTGCGCGGCCACGGGCAGAGATTCAGCAGCAGATCGTAGGGTTGATCACTGAGTTTCTGGGGCAAACCGTTCGCGATTAAAAAAGTGGCCCGGCCGCCTCACAGCGCCGGGCCTTTTCACAGCTCATTCAGAACGGCTTGGTCGGCAAATACTTGCCATCCAGGGTAATCACCGCACGCGAGCCGCCATCCGGGTCCTCAACCTTTTTGATATCCAGCTTGAAGTTGATCGCGCTGATGATGCCGTCACCAAACTTCTCGTGCACCAGGGCTTTGAGCGTGGTGCCGTACACCTGCAGCATTTCGTAGAAACGGTAGATCGTCGGGTCGGTCGGCACGCCGTTGCCGAGGCTGCCGCGCAGCGGGATGGTTTGCAGCAGGGCCACGGCGTCGGCGTCGAGGCCGAGGGTGTCGGCGACGGTTTGGGCGGCGTTGGCCGGCAGTGGGTGTTGGCCCAGCAACGCGGCAGTGACGAAGGCTTCGGACAGGCCGGTGCCTTCGGTGATCTGCGCGAAGGACAGGTCTTTGCGGGCCTTGGCCAACAGGATAATGTCGGTCAGGGCAAGGCGAGTGGTCTGGCTGATTTGAGACTGGATCATGGGGTTATCTCCGTGGGTAAAAATAGGCGTAACACAGGTTTAAAAGCACACACTGTCCCTCGTGGCGAGCGGGCTTGCCCGCGTTGGGGTGCGCAGCGGCCCCTCTAAAGGCACTGCGGTTTTTCCTGAAGTAGCTCAGCGTCTGGTTCTGGGGCCGCTGCGCTGCCCAACGCGGGTAAGCCCGCTCGCCACAAGGGCGATTTGCGTTGTTCTTTGATTCGGGCGGGTGGGGTTTTAAACGGCGCGTACTGTCGGGTTTGCGGCCAGGGACACGAATTTGCCGGTGTGGCCATCGAACGCTTCGATACAGCCACTTTCGATGTCATACACCCAGCCATGCAGCGCCACGCGTTGCTCTTCGAGGGCGAGGCGTACCGAGGGGTGGGTCTGGATATTGGCCAACTGCGCGATGACGTTTTCGCGCACCATCGACGCCACCTTGGCCTGCGGGCTCGAATGCTGGCGGGCTTCGTTGACCACGCGGCCGGAGTCGGCGTAACGCAACCAGCCGGCCACGGCGGGCATGTGATCCAGGCATTTGCAGGTGGCGATGGCGGTCATGGCGCCGCAATCGGAGTGCCCGCAGATGACGATGTCGCTGACCTGCAAGGCCGCCACCGCATACTCCACCGAGGCCGAAACACCGCCCGGCTCAGGGCCGTAGGACGGCACGATGTTGCCGGCGTTGCGGATCACAAACAGGTCGCCTGGCTCACGCTGCGTAACCAGTTCCGGCACCAGCCGGCTGTCGGAGCAGGAGATGAACAGCGCCCGTGGGCTCTGCTGGTTGGCCAGGTCTTTGAACAGGCTGGCGCGCTCAGGAAAGGCGTTGCGCTGAAACTTGAGAAAACCGTCGATGATGTCTTGCATGGGCTGGCTCCTTTGAATCGCGAGGCGATGGAACAAAGGTTACGCAGCGCACTTGATAAGGTAAAAGTCTGATATATGATCAAGTACATCAGATAATCTTATGGCTACCGACATGCTTGCCCGACATATCCAGTACTTCCTCGCCGTTGCGCAACACCAGGGTTTCACCAAGGCGGCGGCGGCCTTGCATGTGTCGCAGCCGGCGCTGTCGCAGCAAGTGCGGCAACTGGAAGAGAGCCTGGGCGCGCAGCTGTTCGATCGCTCCGGCCGCAAGACCTGCCTGACCGATGCCGGCGAGGTTTACCTACGCTATGCACTGCGAGCTGCGCAGGAATTGCAGGAAGGTAAACGTGCGATTCATGACGTGGCGGATTTGAGCCGCGGCGCCTTACGCATTGCCGTCACGCCGACCTTCACCACGTACCTGATCGGGCCGCTGGTCGAAGCGTTTCATCAGCGCTATCCGAACATCACGCTGAACGTGCGTGAAGTCGCCCAGGAACAGATGGAGCAGCAACTGCTGGCCGACGAACTGGACGTGGGCATCGCGTTTGACCAGGCCCACGCCCAGGACATCGACGCCGCGCCGCTGCTGGTGGAAACCCTCGCGCTGGTGGTCGGCACGCAGCACCCGCTGGCGCGGGAACAGGCCATCGGGCTGCAGGCGCTGAATGCCGAGTCGCTGATTCTGCTGAGCAGCGAGTTCGCCACCCGCGAGCAGATCGACCGCTACTGCAACCAGCACGCCATCCGCCCGCGCGTGGTGATGGAGGCCAATGTGATCGGCGCGCTGCTTGAGGTGGTGCGCAGGACGCGCTTGTCGACGCTGCTGCCCGCCGCCATCGCGCAGGCACACCCGGAGTTGGTGGCGATTGAGCTGGGGCCACAGCGCTTGCAGCGCACGGCGGTGTTGATGCGGCGCCAAGGGGCTTACCAGTCGGCGGCGGCGCGGGTGTTTATTGAGGTGGCCAGGGAAGTCGGCGCAACGTTTGGCGCATGACCTGGGCGTCACATCGATAGCACTGATGATTACTATCGAATCGCTCGCCTATAGCGTCTGCAAAACCGCTTCCTATAATCGCCTCCCCTTTCTTCCTTGCTGCCTGGCTGTTTCAGGCGGCATTCCTCGTGGAATCCAACACATGCCAAGTGTCAGCCAGGCCTCCAGCGGCCGCCCTGAACATAATCAACAAAGCGTCAAACAGCAGTGGTTGGCGATCCTTTCGGTGGCCGTGGGTGCCTTCGCCCTGGTGACCAGCGAATTCCTGCCGGTGGGCGTGCTCAACGACGTCGCCAGCGACCTCGGCATCAGCGCCGGCCACGCCGGGCTGATGGTGACCCTGCCCGGCATCATGGCCGCCCTCGCCGCCCCGTTGCTGTCGGTGTTCATTGGTGCCATGGACCGTCGTTACCTGCTGATCGGCCTGACGCTGATCATGATCATCGCCAACGCCGTGGTGGCCTACGCCAGCGACTTCAACCTGTTGTTGTTCGGGCGCGTATTGCTCGGCATCAGCATCGGCGGTTTCTGGGCCACGGCCATTGCCCTCAGCGGGCGCCTTGCGCCAAAGGGGGTGGGCGTCGCGAAGGCCACCTCGATCATCATGATGGGCGTGACCCTGGCCACCGTACTCGGCGTGCCCGTCGGCACCTGGCTCAGTGGTTTGATGGGCTGGCGCATGACCTTCCTGGTCACCGCGCTGGTGGGCGTGCCGGTGCTGCTGGCCCAGGTGTTCCTGTTGCCGCAGCTCAAGCCGGAAAAGGCGATTCGTGTGAGTGACCTGCCGGCGTTGTTTATCAACCCACAGGCGCGGGTCGGTTTGATCGCGGTGTTGCTGATCGGCCTCGCGCACTTTGCGGCCTACACCTATGTCGCGCCGTTCTTCAAAAACAGTTCCGGTTTCGACGGCCCGACCATTGGCTCGCTGCTGTTGCTGTATGGCGTGGCCGGGGTGATGGGCAACGTGTTTGCCGGTTTCGCCGCCAACCGCAGCGTGCGTCACACCCTGCTGCTGGTGGCCTTGATGATCGGCACCAGCACCGCGCTGTTCCCGCACTTCGCCACCGGCATGAGCGGCGCGGCGATGCTGATCGCACTCTGGGGCTTCGCCTTCGGCGCGTTCCCGGCCTGCGCCAGCATCTGGATGTTTGTGGTGGCGCCCAAGGATGTCGAACGCGGCATGCCGCTGTTCGTCGCCCTGTTCCAGGTGATCATCGCGCTGGGTTCGTTCTTCGGCGGGCAGATCGTCGACCAAATGGGTAGCGCGGTGTTGTTGAGCCTGGCCACGGCCTTGGTGGGCTGCGGGTTTGTGACCGTGCTGGTGCTGGGGCGTAATGTCAGCAACAGCTTGGCGGCGCAGCCGGGCTAGACCTCTGAGCGGGCGCGAGCTGGTATGATCCGCGCCTGCACTCCCGAGGTAAAACGACATGAACCGCCAGAAAAAACTCCAGCAGCTCTTCAAGGCCAAAGCCAAGAAGGCCAGCGCCAAATTGGCGCCGAAAAGCAAAGACAAATACATCAGCAAAGCCGACCGCGCCAAGCTCGAAGCCGAGGCTGATCAGGCGTCAACCCACGAGGCCGACACGGCTGGCTGAAGGCGTCCCCACCTCGTACTTGCCCCAGATACGCCGCAGATGTCGCGCCGAACCGAAGCCCGCGCGTTCGGCCACGGTTTCCATATCCAAGGTCGACTCACCGAGTAACTCACGGGCTACGGTCAAGCGCAGCTGGTGCAGGTAATCGAGTGGGCTGACGCCGACATGCTCGTGGAACAAGCGCGCCAAGTGACGGCTGCTGGTGCACGCCAGGCTTGCCATGCGGGTCACGGTCCACGCGTCACAGGGGGCAGCAGCGATGGCGTCCTGCACCCGATGCACCGCCGGATGCAGGTGATTGCGCCCGGTGATCCAGGGCGACAACTGCGGGTCGGTGCCGCTGCGGCGCATGTACACCACCATATCCCGCGCCACGGCGCAGGCCAGCCGTGGCCCAGCCAGTTCGGCGACCAGGTGCAGCATCAGGTCGATGCCCGCCGTGACGCCGGCGCTGCAACTGATCGGGCCATCGATAACGTAAAGGCGGTTTTCCAACACCCGGGCCTTGGGCGCCATGGCCTGCAAGGTCGCGCACAACGCGTGGTGGGTGGTGCACTGGCGGCCATCCAGCAGGCCGGCTCTGGCCGCACTCAAGGCGCCCGCACACACGCACACCAACCGCTGGCCCGAGGGCGCGAATACGCTTTGCAGCCATTGCGTCAGCAGCTGGCTGGCCGACTCGAATGCGTGGCGCTGCGCGTGTGTGACCTTCGATGTGGAGCCCACCAACACCACCAGGGTGCCGGGCGCGAGGGTTGGAGGGAGTGGCGCCAACCCACTCAAAGGCAAGCCGATGGACGTTTGCAGGGAGGCCACCGGGCTGACGTACTGCAAGTCAAAATCGATCGCGGCCGGGTCCTCGACTTGGGCGGCAAGGCGCAGTACTTCAGCCGGGCCGGCCAGGTCCAGCATCAGCGCGTTGGGCAACAGCACGAACAGCACCGGCAGGCTCATGGATTCACTCTGCCAATGCCTGGGCAACGCTGACAATGCGGGCAAAGCGCTCTTCCAGCACCAGCTCCGTACGTTCACGAATCTCGTCCGGGGTGTAGACCCGGCCACTGCGCGCGTGGGTCATGGCAAAGGTCAGCGTTGCCTCACTGACAAAGTCCACACTGAAGCCGCTGTCCGACGCCTGCCGCGTGGTGGTTTCGCAGCACTGTTCGGTGCGGATGCCGCTGATGATCAGGTGGGTCACGCCCCGCTCGGTGAGCCGGGCGGCCAGTGGGGTGCCGGCGAAGGCACTGTGGAAGCGCTTGTGAATGACCAGCTCAGGGTTGATCGATAATTCACTCAATGTGCTGACGTTGCCCGATGCCATCGAAAAGTGCCCCTGGTCTTCAACATGGAAGACTTGTATCACCGGGATGCCTTGCTGAACACACCCATCGATAAGCGCCTGTTGTTTTTCCAGGTAAGCCGGCAGGTCATTTTCGGACCAATAGGTTGAATGACGAAATGACTGCTGGGCATCGATGACGATAAGGGCTTTGCGGCGCATGACAGCTCCTGTGGCTTGCATCTAACGGGTCGATGCAAGCCATGCTAGGCCGCCGGGCCGTTGCGCAACAGGCCCACGCCGGACCACTTGCGGACGGATTCGGACAGGTTCAGCAACCGCTCAGCGCGACCTGCGGGCGTTCGCCGGCAAAGAACCAGGGCCGCAAGCGCACGCCCACGCTGTTGCCGATAAACGCGGCCACCAACCATACCCAGCCATGCAGGCTGCCGGAGGCGATGCCGCTGAAATACGCGCCGATGTTGCAGCCGTAGGCCAGGCGCGAGCCGTAGCCGAGCAACAAGCCACCGATCACCGCCGCCAACAGGGAACGCGCGGGGATTTTCAGGCTCGGCGCAAAACGCCCGGCCAGGCCTGCGGCCAGCAGTGCACCGAGGACGATGCCGATGTCCATGACGCTGGTGATGTCTTCCCACACCGGCGCGGCCAGGGCCTTGGCATTGCCAGGCATCTGCCAGAACGCCCAGCTGGCCACATCCACACCCAGGCCGCTGGCGACCTTGGCGCCCCACAAGGCGAAGGCCGAGGTAATGCCCCACGGCCGCCCGGCCAGCGCCAGGGTGGCGTAGTTGAGCAGTGCCAAGCCAATCGCGCCCCATACCAACGGCCATGGCCCGCGCAGGAAACGGCGCAGGCCTTGATGCTCGCTGGTCACGCCTGGTTCGAGCTGACCGTGACGGCCCTTCTCCAAACGTACGGTAACGGCGGCAATCAGACCGAACACCGCCAGGCTCGCGAGCAAGGCCGGCACCACGCCGAAGCTCTTGACGATGGACACCGCCGGGAACGCCGGCAGCGCAAACCACCAGTCAACGTGGTGAGTGGCGATCAGCGAACCGCAGATGAAGAAGAACAACGTCACCAGCATGCGCGCATTACCGCCGCCCACGGTGAACAGCGTGCCCGACGCACACCCGCCGCCCAACTGCATGCCGATGCCGAAAATAAACGCACCAAACACCACCGACACCCCAGCCGGCGCCACCAGCCCGACCACCGGCTGCCCGAACAACGTGCCTGCCCCCAGCGCCGGGAAAAACAGCAGCACCGCCACCGTCAGCATCACCATTTGCGCGCGCAGGCCAGCGCCACGTCGGTCCTTGATAAACACGCGCCAGGCCGAGGTGAAACCGAAGGCAGCATGGTAGAGAGTCAAGCCCAGTGCCGCGCCGACGACCAGCAACAACACCTGGCGCGAGCCGACGCTGTTCTGCAGGAACAGGGCGCCAAGCACCAGAACGATAAAGGCCACCAACGGCGCGAAGGGCTTGCGCGCGGGAGTGAGAGAAACGGAGGTGCTCATGGGGTATCTCGGTTCGTTTGAAAAAGGTGAATTGCGAGGGCCGCGAGTATAAACCCAGAGGACAATGATCGGCTTCAGCCCCCTGCTTTTTGTGGCGATGTATGGCCACAGCAACACCCGTGGCTGGCTGTGTGGCGATGCATGGCCATAGGAATACCCGTGGCGAGCGGGCTTGCCCGCGTTGGGACGCGAAGCGGCCCCGAGTTCAAGCATCGCGGTTCAACTGACAAAACGCGGCGACTGTTTTGGGGCTGCTGCGCAGCCCAACGCGGGCAAGCCCGCTCGCCACAAAGGCGGCGCTGGCTGTGTGGCGGTGTGTGGCCAGAACGACACTGTGGCTGACTGTGTGGCCAAACCAACACCCGTGGCGAGCGGGCTTGCCCGCGTTGGGGCGCGAAGCGGCCCCGGGTTAAAGCACCGCGGTTCAACTGACAAAACGCGGCGACTGTTTTGGGGCTGCTGCGCAGCCCAACGCGGGCAAGCCCGCTCGCCACAAAGGCAGCGCTGGCTGTGTGACGGTGTGTGGCTAGAACGACACCCGTGGCTGGCTGTATGGTCAAACCAACACCCGTGGCGAGCGGGCTTGCCCGCGTTGGGGCGCGAAGCGGCCCCGGGTTCAAGCACCGCGGGTTAACTGACAAAACGCGGCGACTGTTTTAGGGCTGCTGCGCAGCCCAACGCGGGCAAGCCCGCTCGCCACAAAGGCGGCGCTGGCTGTGTGGCGGTGTGTGGCCAGAACGACACCGTGGCTGACTGTGTGGCCAAAGCAATACCCGTGGCGAGCGGGCTTGCCCGCGTTGGGGCGCGAAGCGGCCCCGGGTTCAAGCACCGCGGTTCAACTGACAAAACGCGGCGACTGGTTTGGGGCTGCTGCGCAGCCCAACGCGGGCAAGCCCGCTCGCCACAAAGGCGGCGTTGGCTGTGTGGCGGTGTATGGCCAGAACGACACCGTGGCTGACTGTGTGGCCAAACCAACACCCGTGGCTGGCTGTATGGCCAAAGCAACACCCGTGGCGAGCGGGCTTGCCCGCGTTGGGGCGCGAAGCGGCCCCGGGTTCAAGCACCGCGGGTTAACTGACAAAACGCGGCGACTGGTTTGGGGCTGCTGCGCAGCCCAACGCGGGCAAGCCCGCTCGCCACAATTGGCCAGCTCTGCACAATTGGCCCGCTCTGTACAACTGGCCCGCTTGCCACAACTAGCCGCCTGCCACATCAAGCCGGCTTGCCACGAGGAGTCCGTTCACTACTGGGTCAGCTGCGCCCTACCGACCCCGATACCGGAAGATTGCCCAGCAACTTGAGCCCGGTGCTCTTCACGAAGGTGTCGTAGTCCATCGGTTTCTGAATGCGGGTTTCGGCGTTGGGCAGCACGTAGGCCCAGGCGCGCTGGGACGAGGCGTCGTACACCAGCTTGAACAGGCGCGTCGGCACCCAGACCTGGTTGTCGCCGATGGTGCTATGGCCCGAGTCGAACAGCGGGCCGGTAAACACGTACACATCGCCACCGGCGCGCACGGCGAATTTGCGCACGTCGGCCTCGACCTTGCTCCATATCTTGCGGTTGTTGGTGGGGTCCTGGGGCACCATGTTCGACAGCGCAAAGGACTGCGCCATGGCCTTCGCATCAGGGGCATCGGCGGCCGGCGATTGATGGCCACGGTCCATCGCCGGTTGCTGGCCGTGGTAGTCGCTCAACTCCGCGCGACCACCCTTGGGCAGGCGTGGGTCGGCGTAGAAATGGTTGGTGCGTTCCTCGCCTTTGGCCGCGTTGAGCTGGCGTGCGTTAAGGCGTTCGACCACCACCAATGGCGTCTTGCTGGTTTGCGAATACACCACCGCAAAGTGGTCGGAGCACAGCGCCAACGGCTTCATGCTGGCGGGGACGGTGGCGGTGTTGATCGGTGTTGAAGCGGGAAATATATCGGCGCAGGCGTCAAACGAGAGTCGTTGTTCCTGGCTGGAGTAGAGGTCCATCACACCCCGGGCGTGAGCACCGGTGGCGAGCAGGAAAAAGGCCGACAGGCCGACTGCAATGTTGCGTAAGTGCATGTTTTTAAATCTTATCGTGAGGGATAAACGGGACCTATGGACCCTCACAATGCACTTTAGTGCTGGCCCAGCCCGATCGAATTCCACGCGGCTTCAGCCAGCAACTCGCGATACGCCTGGGGGCTCTGCTTGACCTTGGCCGACAGCCAGGCACGTGAGTAGCTTTCGGCAGCGCCGATGATCAGCGAAGGAATCAGTTCCGCCGGCAGATGGCTGAACGATTCCTTGCGATCGGCGCTGCTCATCCAGTCCTGCAACTGCCGGTTGCGCTGGCGGTTGCGCGCGATCAGCTCGTCCTTGAACGGTCCGTTGGACACCGCAAAGCGACTCTGGAAAACAAAGCGCGCCCAGTCCGGCTGTGCGTCCACCCACTCGACGTAGCTGTACACCAACGCCACCACCCCTTCGCGCGCCGTGCTCGCCGCTTGCAGGAAGCGGTCGCGCAGCACGGCCTGGTCCTCCAGCGCGGCAAAAAACAGCGCGGCCACCAGCCCCTCTTTACTGCCGAAATGATGGTAGATGGCGCCCACGCTGGTGTCGCAGCGTGCGCGAATGGTTTCGATATTGGTCGCCTCGATACCCACCTCGTTAAAACACGCCAGCGCCTCACGCAGGATGTTGCGCTTGAGGTCGCTGCGCCGGCCGGGGAAGGTGCGTTCGATGAGATCGATGGAGTGCATGCAAAGAGGCGCCAAATAAAAGCAGTTTATAGGTTGATCGTCCGGGTTGACACTCGCGACGTTAACGGAATATTGTTCCGTTACAGAATATTATTCTTTTAAGCCAATAAGAGGATATCCCATGAGCCAGACACTCGGCCTGTTCAATAGCGCAGGGCCCGCCGCCTTCAGCCAGATGGTGTGCCAGATGGCACCGTACTTCAGCAGCGTCGCCCCGGAGTTCGTTGAACTGAGCCCAAACCGTGCGGTGGTCAACGTGCCGTTTCGCAAGGAAATCACTAACCACCTCGCCTCGGTGCATGCCATTGCCCTGTGCAACGCCGCCGAACTGGCCGGCGGCACCATGACCGACGTCTCGATACCCGCCGGCGCACGCTGGATTCCCAAGGGCATGACGGTTGAATACCTGGCCAAGGCAAAAACCGCCATTCGTGCGGTGGCCGACGGCAGCAGCATCGATTGGCATACCGCCGGGGACAAGATTGTGCCGGTGGACATCTACGATGAAGGCGACGTCAAAGTGTTTACAGCGCGCATCACCATGAATGTGAAGCTGGCCTAGAACTAGCTCAATGCCCCACGACGGCGGGCCCATCGGCAGACCGCTTCCCCGGTTTGAAGCCATGGGCACGCGCCGTCCACGCGATCACCAACGCGAGCAGCGCCAAGCCCAGCATCGCCCAGGGAAACGCCGCCACACCCCAGCGGTCCAGCAACACCCCGCCCACCACGCCGCTGCCGGCAATCGCGCTGTTCCACGCCACCACGTTCAGCGATAACGCCACATCCGCGCCCTCGCCCGCCGCGTCAGCCAGGGCGGTTTGCAGCAGGGTCGCGGCGCCGCCGAAACTCAGGCCCCACACCGCCACGCCGAGGTAGATCACCTGGGGCACCTTGCCCAGCACGCCAAATACCACACTCACCGCGGCAAACATCACCAGGCTCACCAGCACGGTGTTACGCAGCAGCGGTTCGACCAGCCTCGCGGTGATCCAGATGCCGGCCAACGCCGCAACCCCGAACACCAGCAACACCAGGTCCACGCGCGCGGCCAGGCCCGCCGGCGTCACGAACGGGGCGATGTAGGTGTAGAGAATGTTGTGGGCCAGCATCCAAGTGATCACCACCGCGAGTACCGGACGTACGCCAGGGGTGGTCAACACGCTGCGCAGTGACACGCGTTGATGGGCGGGCTGCGGCGCGTAGTCCGGGACTTTCACCAGCACCCAGGCAATCAGCACCAGGCTCACGGCCGACATCAGGCCAAAGGTCGTGCGCCAGCCCACCAGCCCGCCGAGCCAGGTGCCCAGCGGCACCCCCAGCGACAGCGCAATCGGCGTGCCGACCATCGCCAGCGCCAGCGCCTTGCCCTGTTGATGGGGCGCGACCATACGGCGGGCGTAACCGGCCAACAGGCTCCAGGCCAACCCCGCCGCCACACCGGCAAAGAAGCGCGCCACCAGGGTCACGCCATAGTGCGACGACAGCGCGGTGATCGAGTTGAACAGCAGAAAGCCGACGATGGTCAGCAGCAACACATTGCGCCGGCGCCAGCCACGGGTGGCGATCGTCAGGGGGATCACCGCCAGCACCGAACCCAGCGCATAGGCGGTGACCATCTGCCCGGCCATCGACGGCGATATCGCCAGGCCGTCGCTGATCAGCGGCAACAGGCCAGCGGGCAGGGTTTCGGTGACGATGCAAATGAAGCCGGTCATGGCCAGGGCAAGCAAGGCGCCGATGGGCAGGCGCTCGGATGCGGCCGGTAAGGTCAGTGAGGGGGTCACGGGTAACTCCTTTGGGATTACTTAAATACTGATCGATACAGATGTTGCAGGCGGGCAACCGACATTGTCAACGACTTATGTATCGACTAGTATCTATCTAACTTTGCACCGGAGACCTGCCATGGCACAAATGGGCCGCCCCCGTACCTTCGACCGCGCACAGGCCGTGGAGCAGGCCCTGCACCTGTTCTGGCAGCACGGCTACGACGCCACCTCCCTTGCGCAGCTCAAGGCCGGCCTGGGTGGCGGCATCTCCGCGCCGAGTTTCTACGCGGCGTTCGGCTCCAAGGAAGCGCTGTTCGATGAATGCGTGCAGCGCTACGTGGCGACCTACGCCCAGGTCACCGAATGCCTGTGGGACGAAACCCTGCCCCCGCGCCAGGCCATCGAAACCGCGTTGCGCCAGTCGGTACGCATGCAGTGCGAAGACGGGCACCCCAAGGGCTGCATGGTCGCGCTGGGCGTGATGAGCGCGCCAAGCCCGGAGAATGCGCGGGTGGCGGATGGCTTGACCGAATCGCGGTTACGCACGCGGGCGGGGCTGGTCGCGTGTGTGGAGCGTGCCGTGCGTATGGGCCAGTTGCCGCAGCAGACGCAGGCAACGGTAATGGCCAGCGTGTTCGACAGTTTTTTGCAGGGGGTTTCCCTACTGGCCCGTGATGGGGTGCCCCACGCCACCCTCGACGCGGCGATCAGCCAACTGCTGCTGACCTGGGATGTGGCGGCGTCGATCACCGCGCCCATTCATCGCGACACGCCAGCAAAAAATCCACAAACGCCCGCACCCGATGCGGCACATAGCGCCCGTGGGGATACAACAAGGTAAACGGCCGCGAACGCCCGCCAAACGGCTGCAGCACTTCCACCAGGCTGCCGTCGGCCAATTCCTGCTCGACAATAAACTTGTATGTCTGGAACAGGCCCGCGCCATGCTTGGCCAGGGTTACGCCGCCGAGCACATCGTCGGAGCAGCTGTACCCCGCCGCCCCCGAAAACTCCTGGGGCTTGCCGCCCGCCTGGAACAACCAGGAGATGCGCCGGCCATTGCTCGGCAGTTCATATTGGATGCATTCGTGGTCGGGCAAATCCGCCAGCGTTTGTGGGGTACCAGCGCGTTGCAGGTAGGACGGCGCGGCCACCACCACCAGTTCAGCGTCTTCCAGCAGCCGCGCGATCAACGATGAGTCCGGTTGCGCACGCACGCGCACGGCCAGGTCGTAGCCCTCGGCAACGAAGTCGATATTGCGGTTGCTGATGTGGATATCCACCGTGACCTGCGGGTACAGCGCGCGAAACTTCGGTAGCAACGGCAGCAGGCGGTGGTGCGCGTAGGTGGTCGGAATGCTGATGCGCAACAGGCCGGAGGGCACCGACTGCGCGCCCATCACCTCCTGCTGGGCCTCCACCAACTGGGTCAGGGCTTGGCGGCATTGTTCGAAAAATGTGCGGCCACTGTCGGTGAGGCGAATGCTGCGGGTGGTGCGCACAAACAGGCGCGAGCCCAGGCGTTCTTCCAGGCGCGAGATGCTGCGGCTCACGGCGGCTGGGGTTACACCGGCCACCTGTGCGGCGGCGGTGAAGCTGCTGGATTCGGCGGCAAGGCAGAACAGCTCGATGCTGCCCAGCTGCAAATCTTCGAAATGGCGCTTCATGATTGATTACACCGAATGGCGATTTTAAAGCTGACACCGCCTGTTTATCAGCCCTGATCACATAAATACAGCAACCGCTGCTGGCCACGCTTGCTTTCGCTGATGGCACACCGCCAATCTTGCGAATAATTCTTATCCGCAGACGTATCCCGCCATGTCGGCCAGCAACCTCCCCTTGAACCAGGCTGTCCATGCGCTCTACACCGAGCACCATGGTTGGCTGTTCGGCTGGCTGCGCAAAAAGCTCGGCTGCCCGCATAACGCGGCGGATCTTTCCCACGATACGTTTATGCGAATTCTCACCTCCCGCGATGCCCTCGGCGGCATGCGTGAACCCCGGGCCTTCCTCACCACCACCGCGCGTCACCTGATCATCGACCGCGCGCGCCGCCGCCAGTTGGAAGACGCCTACCTGCGCGAGCTGGCGCTGACCATCGAGATGATGGAACAGTGCCAACAGTCGCCGGAACAGATTCTGGTCACCCTCGAAGCCCTGGAGCAGATCGCCTTTGTGCTCGACGGCCTCGTGCTGAATGCGCGGCAGGCGTTCTTGCTGTACTTCCTCGAAGGCCTGCGTCAAAGCGAGATCGCCAGCCGCCTGGGGATTTCCGAACGCATGGTGCGCAAGCACTTGATGAACGCCCTGATGCACTGCAACCACGCGCTGGACGTATGAGCAGCGACCTCGACCAGCAGGCCGCAAACTGGGTGATTCGCCTCAATGAGGGCAACCTCAGCGAGCGCGAGCAGCAGCAATTCGAGCGCTGGAAAGCTGCCGACCCGCAGCATGGGGCGGCCTTTGAGCGTTTGCAGGGGTTTGTCGGGCGCTTGCAGGCCTTGCGCCCGCAACAGGCCCCGGTGCAGGCTGCGCTGGAAGCCGCGCGGGTACGCCGACGCAACCCGGCCGGGCGTGTGCTGCTGGGCTTGCTGGTGGCGCTGCCGGTGGCCCTGGCGCTGCGGGCCTACCCGCCGAGCTACCTGCTGGCCGACCAGCGCACCGCCCCGGCGCAGTGGCAGCAGGTCAAGCTGGAAGATGGCTCGCAACTGACCCTCAGCGGCAACAGCGCCGTGGACCTGACCTTCAACGGCCAGCAGCGCCAGGTGCGTTTGCTGCGCGGCGAAATCCTGGTGCAAGTGGCCCACGACGCGACGCGGCCGTTTACCGTGGTCACCGAGGACGGCCAGATGCGCGCCCTCGGCACGCGCTTTACGGTCAAGCGTGAGGCTCCGGGCACCTTGCTGAGCATGCTCGAGTCAACCGTCGCCGCCACCGACGCCAGCCAGCATGATGACGTGCAGGTCAGCGCCGGCGAACAGGCGCGCATTACCCCGGACGCGGTGAAACGGCTAGGCAGGATCGACCCGCGCGCCACCGACGACGCCTGGAAACACCATCAACTGGTGGTGCAGGACCGTCCCCTGCCGGAAGCCCTCGACGAGCTCGCGCGCCAATACGGCGGCCATGTTCAGTTCAATCGCCAGCAGTTGGCCGATCTGCGCGTGTCCGCCGTATTGCCGCTGGATAACCCGCGTCGCGCCCTGCAATTGATCGCCGATGGCCTGCCGGTGCGCATCCGTTCGTTCAGCCCGTGGTGGTTGCAGATCGAGCGCCAGGAAAAATAGTTTTACCCGCCGGGTTCCGCTTTTCAGCACTGCCCCGTCAAGGAAGAAAGCACCTCAATAACAGGAAATTCTTCCATGCCGCGCCACTTCAAGCGTTCTCCCTTGCCCCTCGCCCTGGCGATCAACCTGGCCAGCCTGGCTGCGCTGAGCCTGGCATTCAGCAGCCCGGTGGCGGCACAGGAGGCGACGCGTTATGCAATCGCCGCCGGCCCACTGGGGCCCGCGTTGAACCTGTTCGCCCAGCAGGCGCATGTGGCGCTGTTGTTCGACAGCAAGACCGTCGCTGGCCTGAACACCGCCGGCCTGCAAGGTGACTTCGCGGTGGCCCAGGGCTTCGCGCAATTGCTGCGCGGCAGCGGCTTGCAGGCGGTGCAAGGCGCCAATGGCTATGTGCTGATGCCGATAGACACCACCGGTTCGCTGGAGCTGGGGCCCACCGCCATCACCGGCCTCAGCGAAGAAAGCAGCACCGAGCACGTCAAGGGCTACGTGGCCACGCGCAACCTCAGCGCCACCAAGACCGACACGCCGATCATCGAAACCCCACAATCGCTGTCGGTGGTCACCAGTGACGAGATCCGCGATCGCCAATCGGAAACCCTCTCGCAAACCCTCGACCTGACCCCGGGTTTCACCAGCCAGCCCACCAGTTTCAACCGCACCTCGGACCGCTTCCGCATTCGTGGCTTCGACGTTGAATCCGTCACCGGCGGCTCCCTGCGCGACGGCCTGCGCCTGCAAAACAACTCCTATGACGGCGTGCAGGAACCTTATGGCCTGGAACGCGCCGAGGTGATTCGCGGCGCAGCGTCGGTGCTGTATGGCCAACTCTCGCCCGGCGGCTTGATCAATACCGTGAGCAAACGCCCGAGCCAGACGCCCTACCACGAGCTCAACCTGCAAGCCGGGCAGAACAACCGCAAGCAGCTGTCCGCCGACTTCACCGGCCCGGTGGGCGACAGCGACACCCTGAGCTACCGCCTGACCCTGCTCGACCGCAAGAGTGACACCGCCGCCGACCATATCCCCAACGACAAGGTGTACGTGGCCCCGGCCCTGACCTGGCGGCCCGACGACGACACTTCGCTGACCCTGCTGTCGTTTTACCAGAAGACCGAAACCGGCTTCTCCGCGCCCCTGCCCTACCAACTGACCAAGGGCGTGGGCAGCGGCAACTTCCAGATCGGCCGCCACGACTTTATCGGCGAACCGGACTACGACGAAATGAACGGCGAGATGTCCGCGCTGGGCTATGAGTTCGAGCACCGCTTCGATGAGCACACGCGCATCAGCAACAAGCTGCGCTACTACCAGTCGGATGTGACGTGGCGTTACCTGCAAGTCAACATCGCCGGCACCAACATCGCCACGGCGCAAAACACCGGCCTCCTGCGCCGCCAATACAGCGATCGTGAGGAGCGCTCACGAGGCCTGGCCAGCGACACCAACCTCGAAAGCAAATGGCAGTTCGGTGATTGGCAGCACACCTTCCTGCTGGGCTTTGATGGCTATGACACCAGCTACGACTCGCATAACTTCCGGGGCAACGCGCCGTCGTTGAACCTGGCGACCTATCAATATGGCCAGCCGGTGGTGGTTAACCGTAGCCCGACAACCGACCGCGGCTCGCAGATCGATACCCTGCAAAAAGGCATCTACTTCCAGGACCAGATCAAGTTCGATGAGCGCTGGATTCTGCTGCTCGGTGGCCGCCATGATTGGGCTGACCAGCATACCGAACTGTTCCGCAATGGCGCCGATAGCGGCAAAAGCGATGAAGCCACCACTTGGCGCGCCGGCCTGGTGTACAAGGCCGACAATGGCCTGGCGCCGTACATCAGCTACAGCGAGTCATTCTTCCCGGTGGCCGGCACCAACAAGGCGGGGGAAAGCTTTGTGCCCACCGAAGGCAAGCAGTATGAAATCGGCATCCGCTACCAACCCGAAGGCAGCGCCACACTGCTGAGCGCGGCGGTGTACCAGCTGGAGCAGAAAAACGTCCTGAGCCAGGATCGCACCGATATCAACTTCTCGGTACAAGTCGGTGAAGTTCGCTCCCGTGGCTTCGAGTTGGAAGCCAAGACCGAAGTCACGCCCAACCTCAGCCTGATTTCGTCCTACGCCTACATTGACGCACGCATCACCAAAAGCGATATCGCCAGCGAAATCGGCCAACGCAGCGAAGACACGCCCTACCACCAGGCCGCCCTCTGGGCCGATTACCGCCTGGCCGCGCTGGGTATCCCGCAAGTGCGCATCGGCGGTGGCGCCCGCTACAAAGGCACCACGCAGGCCTCCGGCGTGCCTTCGTCCATGCCTGCCTACACCCTGTACGACGCCCGCGCCAGCTACGAGATCGACCCGCATTGGGAAGTCGCGCTCAACGCCAACAACGTCACCAACAAACGCTACACCTACTGCGAATTCGCGATTTGCCGCTATGGCGATGAGCGCCAGTTGGTCAGTTCGTTGACCTACCGCTGGTAAGGTGTTCTGCCCTGTGGGCTTGTTGTGGCGAGCGGGCTTGCCCGCGTTGGGGTGCGAAGCGCCCCCAAAACCTGCCAACTTGATTTGCCTGTAAAAACGCAGTCGCCTGAATTGGGGCTGCTTCGCACCTCAACGCGGGCAAGCCCGCTCGCCACAAAAGCAAAAAAAACAGCTCAGCGTCGATGAGGAAGGTTGGGTGGACAGGCTTATGAACATGACCAAGCCACCGATGAAAAATCTCTAAACAACCGGGTTTGGATACTTTAAAAACATGCACTAGAACAACAATCGCGAAAAGTCGCAGCAGGCCTGCGCCAATTTCGCCACGTCCTGGTTCAAGCCAAACTGCCGGTCCACCCGGTGTAACGCCACGTACTGAATGTCCGGCAACGCAGGCTGGGTGACCAGGGCACGCAGGGTACCCTGCTCGATCAGATGGGCCAGGCAGGCCTTGGGCAGGTAACTCACACCGATCCCCGACAACGCCAGCCCGGCCTGCACCAACAGGTTGTGGCTGGTGAGTGTGCGCGGCATCTGCACGTTGTGCGCCGCCAGCCATCGCTCGTAGATCATCCCGGTGCCCGACTGCGAACCCTGGGTCAGTACGGTGTAACTGGCCAGCGTCTCCAGGCTGATCGGGTCGGCATCCGGGATCAGGCCAGGCGCACACATCCAAGCGTTTTCGACACTCTGCAGCAGCGTGCTGTGAAAGCGCGGGTCACTGTAGACATCTGGCACAATCACCAGGTCCAACAGGTCGTTTTCCAATTTGCGGAACAGCTCGCTGCTGAGTTCCACCGAGGGTTCGATCTGCACCTTGGGATAGGCCTGGCGCAGCGCTTCCACCAGCGCCGGCAACCAGGTCAAGGCGGTGAGTTCGGTGACGCCGAGGCGAAACCTGCGCACCAGCACTTCCCGCGCGCTGACCCGTTCGAGCAATTGGTCGCGGCTGTTGAGCAGGTCGCGGGCGTAGTCGAGCAATTCGCCGCCTTTTTCAGTCAGGCGCGCGTTGCGTTTGCTACGGTCAAAAATCTCTACGTCGAAGGTATCTTCAAGCTCCTGGATGCGCTTGGAGATGGCCGACTGGGACATGTTCAGCTTGTTGGCGGCGGCTTCAAAGCTGCCCAGTTCGGCGATCCAAAACAAGGCGTCGATTTGTTTGAAGGTGATCATGGCGCACCAATCATGAAAAAAATCGATGCTAACACATCATAAAATATCGCTAAAACTCTTCGATCATCACTCCTAAGATCCGGACATAGCCCATCGCTATCCAACGATTTTGGAGATTTGCCATGTCCTTGCCCGGTTCACGCATCCTTCCCAACGCCCCCATGGCCTCGACCGAATTGGTCGAAGCGTTTGCCCAAGTGGTCACCCCGCATATCAGTGACAACCTCGGCCGGCACATCGGCGCCCGCGGCCTGACACGCTACAACCGCAGCGGCAAGCTGGTGGGCACGGCGATCACCGTGAAGACACGCCCTGGCGACAACCTGCTGATCTACAAAGCCATGAGCATGCTGCAACCGGGCCATGTGCTGGTGGTGGACGGCCAGGGCGACACCAATAACGCGGTGATCGGCGAACTGGTCAAGCTCTACGCGCTACAACGCGGTTGTGTAGGGTTTGTGATCGACGGCGCGATTCGTGATGTGGCCAGCTTTGATGACACCCCCTGCTATGCCCGCGCCGTGGTGCACACCGGCCCGTACAAAACCGGCCCCGGTGAAGTGAACGTGCCGGTGTCCATCGGCGGCATGCTGATCAACCCCGGCGACCTGGTGGTGGGTGATGAAGACGGCCTGGTCGCGTTTTCCCAAGCCGACGCTGCCGAAGTGCTGCGCCGCGCCGCGCAGCATGCCGAGCATGAAGAAGCGGTCAAGGCCGAGATCGCCAGCGGTGCGGTGCGCCAGGGCTGGATCGACAAGGTCCTGGACAACGCAGGGTTGGCGCAATGAAGCAGTTTTTATCTGAGCGCGTCCAGGGCATCGCGCCTTCACCCAGCATCACCGCCAATGCGCTAGTGACCGAGTTGCGCGCCCAGGGCCGCGATATCGTCAATTTCACCGTGGGCGAACCGGACTTTGACACCCCGGCGCATATCCTTGCAGCCGCCAGCCAGGCGATGCACAGCGGCGACACCCACTACACGCCCACCACCGGCACCCTTGCCCTGCGCCAGGCCATCTGCCTGAAGCTGCAACGGGACAATGACCTGGCCTACGGCCTGGATGAAGTGGTGGCGGGTTGCGGCGGCAAACACATCATCTACCACGCGCTGGCCGCCACGCTGAATCGCGGCGATGAAGTCATCGTGCATACGCCTTACTGGGTGTCGTACCCGGACATCGCAAGGCTCAACGATGCCACGCCGGTGATTATTCCAGGCGACGAAAGCCTGGGCTTCAAACTGTCACCACAGGCACTGGAGCAAGCGATTACTCCGCTGACCAAATGGGTGATCCTCAACAGCCCGAACAACCCCAGCGGCGCGGTGTACAGCGAGGCTGAGCTGCTGGCCCTGGCGCACGTGTTGCGCGGTCATCCGCATGTGCTGATCATGGCTGACGAAATCTATGAGCACTTCGTCTACGGTGACGCGCAGCATCTACCACTGACGCGTTTGGCGCCGGACCTGAAGCCACGCACGTTGATCGTCAACGGCGCGTCCAAGGGCTATGCAATGACCGGTTGGCGCCTGGGTTTCGGCGCGGGGCCTGCGTGGCTGATCTCGGCCATCGCCAAGTTGTTGTCGCAAACCACCACCTGCCCCAGTTCCTTGAGCCAAGCCGCTGCGGTGGCCGCGTTTGCCGGTGACCAGGCGCCCATCGCCGGGATGCGCGAGGAATACCAACAGCGGCGCGCACGCATGCTTGCGCTGCTGGCGGACATTCCCGGCTTGAGCTTTACCCCACCCGACGGCGCGTTCTATGTGTTCGTCAATGTGAGCGGACTGATGGGCAAACTTACCCCTCAGGGTGATCGCCTGACGAGCGATACCCAACTGGTGGACTACCTGCTGCGCGACTACGGCCTGGCCACGGTCAGCGGTGCGGCGTATGGCATGTCGCCGTATGTGCGCCTGTCGTTCGCCAGCTCGCTGGATGTGATTGAAGAAGGTTGCCGCCGCCTCAAAGACGCATGCCACGACGTGCGCTGACGGCCTCTTGCTACACCCGGCGGCCAACGGACGGCCGCCTTTTGACTGCCTAGAACAACAACTTAAAAATCATTGATTCCAAATGAGGCATTCCCATGCACACGCCCCGTATCGCGCTGGTCTGGCAAATCATGATCGGCTTGCTCGCCGGTATTGCCATCGGTGCCCTGCTGCACCGTTTTCCCGAATCCCGGCCGTGGTTGGTGGACAATCTCCTGCAACCGGCGGGTGACATTTTTATCAAGCTGATGAAGATGATCGTCGTCCCTATCGTGTTCTCGTGCATGGTGGTGGGCATTGCCGGGCACGGCGACGGCAAATCCCTGGGCCGTATCGGCGTGCGTTCCCTGGGGTATTTTTTCTGCATCACCACCTTGGCGATCATTGTCGGGCTGGTACTGGGTAACCTGCTCAAGCCGGGGGCCGGCACTGAACTGTCGAGCCTGCATGCGGCGACGATCACCCTGCCCACCAGCAGTGGCGCGGGCCACAGCCTGGGGCAGATTATCGTTGGGATCATCCCCGACAATGTGATCAGTGCGATGGCCCAGGGCAGCCTGTTGTCGGTGCTGTTCTTTGCCGTGATGTTCGGCCTGGGCGTGGCACGCTTGCCCGCCGAACGCAAAGACCCGGTGATCGCGCTGCTGCGCGGCGTGTCGGATGCCATGTTCAAGGTTACATCGATGATCATGGCCTACTCGCCCATTGGCGTGTTCGGCATGATCGCCGTGACCGTCGCCAACTTCGGCTTCAGCTCGCTGCTGCCATTGGCCAAACTGATCATGGTCAGTTACGTGGCGATCGCCTTCTTTGTGCTGGTGGTGCTTAACCTGGTTGCGCGATTGTGCGGGATCAACCTGTTTGCCTTGATGCGCCATATCAAGGATGAATTGATATTGGCTTTCTCCACCGCGAGTTCGGCGTCGGTCATGCCGCAACTGATGAAAAAACTCGAGACCTACGGCGTGCCGCCGTCACTGGTGAGCTTTGTGGTGCCGGTGGGCTACTCGTTCAACCTCGACGGCGCTTCACTGTTCCTTGGTATCGGCACCCTGTTCGTGGCGCAGCTGTACGGTATCGACCTGAGCCTGGGCGATCAGGCGCTGCTGGTGGTGACCATGGTACTCACGTCCAAAGGCGCCGCCGGAGTACCGGGGTTCATGTTCGTGATTCTCTCCGCGACCCTGGCCAGCGCGGGCCTGCCGCTGGAAGGCATTGCGTTTATTGCCGGGGTGTATCGGTTGATGGAGATGCCGACCACGGCGTTGAATGTGCTGGGCAATGCGCTGGCGCCGTTGGTGATAGCGAAGTGGGAGGGGCGCACCGAGCATCCGCCGACACCAGCATCGCCAACTCTATGCAGCAGCGCGTCAGAATCGTCGTTGGGTCGACCCACTGCACTTGATACTGATTGACCGGAAACACCTCGCAGTGCCCCAAAATACGGGCAAAAAAAAGCCTGCATCTCTGCAGGCTTTTCTCTATCTGGCTCCACGACCTGGACTCGAACCAGGGACCCAATGATTAACAGTCATTTGCTCTACCAACTGAGCTATCGCGGAATGCGCCGTATGTTACTGATTAAAAAGGATAAGTCAAGCCTTACCTGGCATTTCTGGCGATTAAACCGGATGACCGGTTGAAAGCGGCTGTTCCTTGGCCAATTCCAACCAGGCCCGCGCCGCCGGTGGTAGGTGGGCGTTGCTGCGCCAGGCCAGGGCGATGTGCCAGTCGGTGTGGGGTTCGTCCAGGGGGACCAGGGCGATGTCGGCGTGTTGGTGCTTGTGCGCCAGCATGCGCGGCAGGAAGGCGACGCCCAGGCCCGCGGCGACCAGGTCGACGATAAAGTCGATCTGCCCGCTGCGCGCGGTGACTCGCGGCGTTACGCCCTTGCGCTCGCAAGCGGCGAGGATCTTGGCGTTCAGGGCGAAGCCGGCTTCGAACAGGATGAAGGGCGAATCGGCGAGGTCGGTGAAGTCGATGCGCTTGCGCCTGGCCAGCGGGTGGCTCCTGGGCAGCACGGCCATCAGCGGTTCGTTGCGCACGGGTTGGTAGTCGAAGGCTTCGTCCACGGGGAGCAGCAGGGCCGCGAGGTCGACCTCCCCCGCTTCCAGGCATTCACGCAGTTTTTTGCTGCCGTATTCGGTGAGTTCGATGTCGATGTCCGGGTAGCGGCTGCGGTAAGTGGCGAACATGCTCGCAAACAACACACCACAGCCCACCGGCGGTAGGCCGATGCGCAATACACCGCGCTTGAGGCCGCGCAGGTCATTGATTTCGGCCACCAGGTCGTGGTGCTCGGCGAGCATTACCAGGGCGCGGCGGTAGGCAATTTCGCCGGCGGCGGTGAGTTCGTTCTTATGGCCGAGGCGATTGAGCAGCGGCGTGCCGTACTCCTCCTCCAGGGTCTTGACGGCCTTGCTTACCGACGATTGGGTCAGGGACACCACTTCGGCGGCCTGGGAAAAACCGCCCTGGCGTACCACTTCGACAAAGGCCTGTAGCGTCCTGAGGTTCATCAGTATTCCTTTAGCGACTGGTATCTAGTGATAAAAGTTGTTTTTATCATGCCAGAGATTTGCCTATCCTCAACCCACTTTGCCTTGAGGAGACACCCTTGATGATCATCTCGTCCGCATCCGATTACCGCGCAGCCGCCAAGCGCAAGCTGCCGCGTTTCCTGTTCGACTACATCGACGGCGGCGCCTATGCCGAGCACACGATGCGCGCGAACAGTTCGGACCTGGCCGAGATCAGCCTGCGCCAACGCATCCTGCGCAACGTCGACAACCTCAGCCTGAGCACCACCCTGTTCGGCCAGGAACTCGCGATGCCGGTGATCCTCAGCCCCGTAGGCCTGACGGGCATGTACGCGCGGCGCGGCGAGGTGCAGGCCGCCAAGGCGGCGGCCAACAAGGGCATCCCGTTTTGCTTGTCGACGGTGTCGGTGTGTTCGATTGAAGAGGTGGCTTCGCAGAGCCCGCAGTCGATCTGGTTCCAGCTCTACGTGCTCAAGGACCGTGGCTTCATGCGCAATGCACTGGAGCGGGCCCAGGCCGCCGGGGTGACCACGCTGGTGTTCACCGTGGACATGCCGACGCCCGGCGCGCGTTACCGCGATGCGCACTCGGGCATGTCCGGGCCGTTCGCGGCGCAGCGGCGCATGCTGCAGGCTGTGACCAAGCCGCAATGGGCGTTCGATGTGGGCCTGATGGGCCGCCCGCATGACCTGGGCAATATCTCCAAATACCTCGGTAAACCCACCCACCTGGAAGACTACATCGGCTGGCTGGCCAACAACTTCGATCCGTCCATCAGTTGGAAGGACCTGGAGTGGATCCGTGAGTTCTGGAAGGGCCCGATGATCATCAAGGGCATCCTCGACCCCCAGGACGCCAAGGACGCGGTGAGCTTCGGCGCCGATGGCATCGTGGTCTCCAACCACGGCGGCCGCCAGTTGGATGGCGTGCTGTCCACCGCCAAGGCCTTGCCGCCGATTGCCGACGCCGTGGGCGATGACCTCACGGTGCTGGTGGACTCAGGCATCCGCTCCGGGCTGGACGTGGTGCGCATGCTCGCCCTGGGTGCCAAGGCGTGCCTGCTCGGTCGCGCCACGGCTTACGCGTTGGCCGCCGATGGCCAGCACGGGGTAGAGAACCTGCTGGATATCTTCGCCAAGGAAATGCGTGTGGCAATGACCCTCACCGGCGTGACCGCGATTGACCAGATTGACCACAGCACCCTGGTTCAATCAGCCAAATAACCGGCGCCACTCTTCAATGACTGTTTTCAACTTAAAAAACGGTCATTGATTTATAAAGAGTTTTATCAACCAAAAGAAACTGGCATGAATCTCGCTCTGCTATTTATCAAGCAGGTTAAGCGATGACAAGACGTGCGGCTGTGCCCAGGGGTTATAACCCACTGCAAAGCGGTCTAAACTGTTCAGCATGTTTTACGGAACTGAAGGAACAGTAAGACGCTTGGCATTCGCCACTCTCATCGAGCCTGTAAGACACTGAAGTGCTTAGAGGCGATCGCTTATGAAAACACCTACCCAGACCAACGCAATTGACTTCGACAGTGCCAAATTGCAACGCCTGGGCTTTGGTCAGCCATCGCTCCTCCCGCGCCGCCCCACCACCATTACCCAGCTTCGCCAGCAACTGGGCATGCAACTGCAGACCAGCCTGGAACCGGAGCGCATCCTCGGGGTGTTCTTCCGTGAGATTCAACGGCTGGTGCCGCTGGACGCCTTGCAATATCGCCACGAGGCCAGCGACCTGCGCCTGGAGTTCGGCCACCGCGGCCACCATTCGGTGAGCTACAGCTTGAGCCACGAAGGCGAGCACCTGGGCGAGCTGATCTTTCGCCGCAACCAGCGCCTGCTGGAAGAAGAACTCGGCCAGCTCGAATCATTGCTGGCAACCCTGCTCTACCCGATGCGCAACGCCCTGCTCTACCGCGCCGCCACCCGCAGCGCCCTGCGCGACCCGTTGACCGAGACCGGCAACCGCATCGCCATGGACCAGACCCTGCAACGGGAAATCGACATGGCGCGCCGGCACCTGAACCCGCTGTCGTTGCTGATGCTGGACATCGACCACTTCAAGATCATCAACGACACCCACGGTCACACCGCCGGCGACAGCGTGCTGCGTGCGGTTGCCGCAGCGATCAAGGGCCAGCTGCGTAACGTCGACATGGTGTTTCGGTTTGGCGGGGAAGAGTTTCTGATCCTGCTGTCCAACACCGGCCGCGAGGCAGCAGCGCTGGTGGGCGAACGCCTGCGCCAGGCGGCACAGGCCCAGGATTATTGGGCGGACGGTACACGGATCGAATTGACGGTGAGCCTGGGCTGCTCAACCTTATTGGCTGCCGAGTCTGCCGAAAGCCTGTTGCGCCGCGCCGATAATGCCTTGTATGTGGCCAAGCGCGAAGGCCGCAACCGGTTGGCAATGGCGGGGTAAGAACAAGGCCGTTGTGGCGAGCGGGCTTGTTGTGGCACAGGCGGACTTGTAGTGGCACAGGCCGGCTTGTTGGGGCACTGGCGGACTTGTAGTGACACAGGCCGGCTTGTTGGGGCACTGGCGGACTTGTAGTGACACAGGCCGGCTTGTTGGGGTAAAAGCCGGGCTTGTTGTGGCGAGCGGGCTTGCCCGCGTTGGGGCGCGCAGCGGCCCCAGAGATGGGACTGCTGCGCAGTCCAACGCGGGCAAGCCCGCTCGCCACATAAGCCCGTTTGTCACATAAGCCCTTTTGTCACAACAAGCCGAATTGTCACAACAAGCCCGATTGCCACAACCAGCCCAATTGCTATAACAGACCTAATTGCCACAACCAGCCCACTTGTCACTGGCTTAGATCATGCCTCGCTGGCCACGCGTACCTGGCGCTCGCGTACCACCGCCGGCGCCTTTTCTTTCTCAAGGCGCATGCAGCTTTCCAGGAACAGGTACATGTAGTCGTAGCTCTTGCACACAGCCTGGCGCAGCTCAGTCTGCAGGGCCTTGGTCGGGTTCATCCCGGCCAGGGTGCAGATGATTTCCAGCGCCTCCCACGGGTGGGCGTCATCATACTGGGCGTGCATCTTCAGCCACTTCATCGCACGCTTGCGGTCTTCCTCCGGGAAGGCCGCCGCGTAGACGCCGGTGGAACACACCACGGCGGACCATTCCCCGGTCGCGCCCTCGATCGCGTAGTTGGTCGCGGCCACAGCCACGATCAGCGAATCGGCCGAGCTGGTGTGCCAGCACCAATGACTCAGTGCGTGCAGTTCCGGCGGTACGTTCTGCGCCTGCAGCTCTTCCAGGCTGACGCCATGGGCGCGGGCCCAATGCACCCAATAGTCGGCGTGGTTGAGTTCCACGCGAATATTGCGCATCAGCCAACGGCGCGCCATGTCCTCGCCAGGGTGGCGGGCAAATTTGGTTTTGGTGAGGTTCTGTGCCATGTACAAGGCAAACTGCTCCACCACGGGCCAGCCACCGATCAGGTAGTGGCGCATGGTCTTGGCGCTGAGCGTGTTATCGCGCATGCGCTGGTACAGTTCGTGTTCGACAACGCGCCGCTTGCTCTCACTACAGTCCTGGATCAATTGCTGCGCCCAGGCGGGGTAACTCGAGGCTTCCATAAGCGGGCCGGTTCTGTTGAATGTGTCGATCACTGTTGGGCTCCTTTTCAAGTGTGATTTACAGACCAACAAATGTTTCAGCGGAATGTGCCGGGCGCCTTGAATAACAGAGGCTGCGGCCGCACAGGTCGACACTGCAAGCTATCAAAGGTAAACAATTGCGGTCGTTCAATCAGGTAGCCCTGAGCGTAATCCACACCGATCTCGAGCAATGCCTGTTCGATTTGCGGTGTCTCGACAAACTCTGCAATTGTGCGCTTACCCATGACGTGGCCGATGTGATTGATCACTTCAACCATCGCGCGGTTAATCGGGTCGTCCAGCATATCCTTTACGAAACTTCCATCGATCTTCAGGAAGTCTACAGGTAAATGTTTGAGATACGCGAATGAGGACATTCCGGCACAAAAGTCATCGAGGGAAAAATGACAACCTAAGTCTTTGAGTTCATTAATAAAGCGAATCGCACTGCCCAAGTTTGCAATTGCGCTGGTTTCGGTAATTTCAAAACAGATCATTTTCGGCGGGATACTGTAAGTGTGAAATTTCTCACGCAGGAACCCCAGAAAGTCATCATCACCAATAGTAATGCCCGACAGATTAATCGCACACATCGCCATCGGGCGGCCCGGGCGTTCGTGCATGCAACGGGCGATGAGCTGGAAGACGTTTTCCACCACCCAACGGTCCAGGGAGGTCATCAGGCCGTAGCGCTCGGCTGCCGGGATAAAGCTGTCCGGCAGGATGATCCGGCCCGCCTCATCATGCAGGCGCAGCAGGATTTCAATATGTCCATCGGCGCCGTCGGTGTGCCCCAGCGGCGAGATCTCCTGGGCGTACAGGCAAAACCGGTTCTCTTCCAAGGCCATGTGCAGGCGCTGCACCCAGGCCATTTCGCCAAAGCGCAGGGACAATTCCGAATCATCGGCGTGGTATACCTGCACGCGATTACGGCCTTTTTCCTTGGCCATGTAGCACGCCATGTCGGCGGCCCGCAGTGAAGTTTCCAGCGTGGTCGGGGTGTTCGAGATATGCACCAGGCCGATACTCACGGTGGTCATGAACGGCCGGCCCTTCCACACAAAATGCAGATTTTGCACGGTATGGCGCAGGCTCTCGGCGATCTTTTCCGCCACCGGCGCCGGGCAGTTCTCCAACAGGATGCCGAACTCGTCGCCGCCCAGGCGGGCCAGGGTGTCACCTTCGCGCAGGTCCGACTGCAGCAGCGCGCAGATATGTCGCAGCAGCTCGTCGCCCGCCGCATGGCCGCAGGTGTCGTTGACCAATTTGAACTGGTCCAGGTCGAGAAACATCAACGCGTGCCGCCCGCTCTGCGCGCCCCCTGCCGGGTGCAGTACTTGCTCCAGGCGGAACTCGAATTCGCGGCGGTTGGCCAGCCCGGTCAAGGCATCGTGGGTCGCCTGCCACGACAGGTTGGCAATATATTGGCGCTCCTGGGTCATGTCGTGCAGCACCAGCACGGCTCCCGTAACCTTGCCGGCGCTGCGGATCGGCGCCCCCACCAAGGTCACCGACACGGTGCTGCCATCCACGCGCTGGATGGTTTTTGAATGCTCGCTGCCGCCACTGAGCTGGCCCTTGACGATGTGTTCGATCAGGGTGAAACCGTCTGGCTGGGCATTGTCCTCCAGCAACTTGAACAACCCCGCCAGGGGCAGGCCCTGGGCCTGGGCCGAGCGCCAATGGGTCAGGGCCTCGGCCGCCGGGTTCATATAGGTGATGGCGCCGTCGACGTCGGTGGTGATCACCCCATCGCCAATCGACTCCAGGGTGATCTGCGCCCGCTCCTTCTCTTCTTGCAGGGCATCGGCGAACGCATGGCGCTGGGTCAGCAGCTTGTGCGTGCGCAACAGCGCCAGCACGATCAGGCCCAGGGCCGTCGCCAGGTTGGTGATCAACAGCAACCGCAGGATCATCCGCGAGCCTTCGCCCAAGGCGTCGCTGAAGGCTTTGGCGGCGGGGGTCACGCCCTCGTTGATGGCGGTGATATGCGCCTTCCATTGGCGCACATCATTAGGGTTGACCTGGTCGCGGGCGATTGCCTGGTGCATCTCCCGAGCCAGGTCATCAAGTTGCACCAGGTAACCATCGCCTACGGTCCATAGCTCGATGGCCTTTTCCAGGTAACTGAAGTGGCGAAAATTGAGGTACAGCCAGATCAGGCTGGAGACGTCATCCGGATGGTTGCCGCCCTTGAGAATACCCAGGCGCGCGGCGCTCAGGTCGGGGGTGGAGCGGTCCAGGGCGATGCGCAGCTCATGCCCGCCCTGGGGCACGGCGATGGCTTGCTGGTATTTGAGGTAGGTGGATTCGTCACGGTTGTCGGCGTACAGCGTGAGGTAATAGATCGCGTCTTTCTGCCCCTTGGACCACAGGCTCTCGCCTGCCACATAGCCGCGCACCGCTGAAAGCACGTAAAGACTCACGCAGCCCAACAATGCCTGGAACAGCACGACTGCGATAAAAGGCCACACAATACCCAGCAGCCGAGGCGTTCCGAGAGTCCGCTTTTGCTTCATGAAGTCCCTTGCACATGCACTGCTGAATACGCACGCGAAAATCCGCTTCCTGAGCCCGTCTGAATCAACGCACCTGTTGCAAGTGTCCATACAGTTTGGCGTACAGCCCGCCATCGGCAATCAACTGCTGATGGTCACCATCCTCAGCAATGTGACCGCCGTCAAACACTAACACTCGATCTGCTTGCTTAACCGCCGACAAACGGTGAGCAATGATCAGTGTAGTACGCCCACTGAGAAACCGCGCCAGCGCCTGGTGCAGGTTGTACTCGGTGGCGGCGTCCAGGGCCGAGGTGGCTTCGTCGAGGATCACTACCTTCGGCTCGGCCAGCACCATGCGCGCAATCGCCAGGCGCTGGCGCTGGCCGCCGGAAAACCGTACGCCGGAGCGCCCCACCACACTGTCCAGGCCCTGCGGCAGAGCCTTGACGGTAGCATCCAACTGGGCGATTTCCAGTGCCTGCCAGCAGGCCTGGTCACTGCGGCTGCGGCCCATGGTCAGGTTGGCGCGCACGGTGTCGTTGAACAGCGCCGGGTGTTGCAGCACCACGGCGACGTTCTCGCGAATGGTTTCCAGGCCAATTTCCTGCTGGGTGGCACCGCCAAAACGGATAGTGCCGGCCTGGGGCGTATACAACCCGAGCAACAGTTGCACCAGGGTGCTCTTGCCGCCGCCGCTGGCGCCGACAATCGCCACCTTTTCGCCGGGGGCGATGGCCAGGTTCAACTGGTCGAGCACCAGGTCGTCGCCATAGCCGAAATCCAGGCCGCGCACTTCAATGCCAACGGTTTCGCGCCCGCTGAACGGATCTGCGCCGCCGGCATATTGCGGCTCGTCGGCACGCGCCAACAGCTCGTTGATCCGCGTCAGCGCGCCGCCCGCCGCGTAGTAGGCGTATTGCAGGTTGAGCAGTTGCTCCACCGGGCCGATCATGAACCACAGGTAACTGAACACCGCGAGCATCTGGCCGATGGACAGGTCGGAAAACAGCACAGTCAGCATCGCCGCCGCACGGAAGATGTCGATACCGAACTGGAACAACAAGCCACTGGCGCGGCTCGAGGCGTCGGTTTTCCATTGCGAGTGAATGGCGTAGTCACGCACTTCCTGGGCGCGCTGGCCAAGGCGCCCGAGGAAAAAGCCCTGGCGGTTGCCGGCACGCACTTCCTGGATCGCGTCGAGGGTTTCGGTCAGCGCCTGGGTAAAGCGCGAGGTGCTATCGTTTTCGAGCTTCTTCAGGTGTTTGACGCGTTTGCCCAACTGTACCGTGGCGTAGATCACCAACGGGTTGAACAGCAAAATCAGCAAGGCCAGCTGCCAATGCATCCACACCAGGATCGCCGAGGTGCCGACCAGGGTAAGCATGGCCACCAGGAAGCGGCTGAGGGTCTCGCCGACGAATTTGTCCAAGGTGTCCAGGTCGGTGACCAGGTGCGTGGTGACCGTGCCACTGCCCAGGCTTTCGTACTCACCGAGGGAGATGCGCTTGAGGCGTTCGATCAGGCGTACGCGGATGCGGTACACGATATCCTTGGCCAGCCGCGCAAACAGTCGCGCCTGCACCACGTTGAACAGCAGGGCGCCGCAGCGCAGCAGCAGGGTCAGCAGCAGCATCAGGCCGATATAACCGGCGGCCTTCTGCCACCCCAGCGGCAACGCGTGGTTCATCACCTTGAGCGCGGCATCGCCATGGCCCAGCAGCACTTCGTCCACCAGCAACGGCAACAGCAAGGGGATGGGCACGCTGCACAGGGTCGCCAGCACGGCGACGCCATTGGCGATCCATAGGGACTTCTTGTGGCGCAGGGCCAGGCGGCGAACTTCCGCCCAGGTCAGACGATCAGTACGTTTGGGCTCATCCTGCACAGGTGGCTCGCTCCAGCCATCGGGCAAGCAACGGCGACAGTTCCGACAGTGGCTGATAACCATTGGTCAGCAACGCCAACTGGCCATTGCGCTCAGCCAGCAGCGTCGGGAAACCGGCAATGCCCAGATCCTGCACCCAGGTAAAGTCGGCGGCCGTCGCCGCGTGCTGCTCGGCGCGGTCGAACGCGCCGGCAAACTCGATGCGCGGGATGCCCGCTTCTTCAGCCAACTCGACCAGCACGCTGGCGAGGGTCACATCGCGACCCTCGACATAAAACGCGCGCTGGATCAGCCCCAGCAGCGTCCACGCGCAATCGGGCGCCAGGCTGCGCGCAGTGACGATGGCGCGGCAGGCGGGCTCAGTGTCATAGACAAACCCGTCGGGCAATGCACCTTCGCGCTTGAACGGCTGGCCGGTGGCGTCGGTGACGGCCTGCCAGTGCTCAAGGATGTAGCGTCGGGTGGTCGGCTCCAACGCCGCGCCGCTGCCGGTGCGCAGGCCGCCCACCACCAGGTGCAGCTCCACACCGGCCGCCTGGGCCTGCTCAACCAACGCCGCGGCCACCGGGGCAAAGCCCCAGCACCAGGAACACATCGGGTCCATTACATAGAGCAGGCGCGCGGACATGGGCTCAGGCCTCGGAAGGGGTTTGCTTATAGTTGAAGCCAATCGGGTGCGGCATATTGCGGACCTTGGCCAGCTCAATCTGCTTTTGCCGGTCGATCGCGCTGCGACGGGTTTTCTCCGGCAGCTTATCCCAGCAATGCGGGCAACTGATGCCGGCCACATAGTGCTCGGACGCGCGGTCTTCGACGCTCACCGGTGTGCGGCAGGCATGACATTGATCGTAGTCGCCTTCGCTCAAGTCGTGGCGCACGGTCACACGATTGTCGAACACAAAGCAGTCGCCCTGCCATTTGGTCTCTGCCTGCGGCACCTCTTCGAGGTACTTCAGGATGCCACCCTTGAGGTGGTAGACCTCGTCGAAACCCTCGCTGAGCATATAGCTCGACGCCTTCTCGCAGCGGATACCACCGGTGCAGAACATGGCGACTTTCTTATGCTTGGCCGGGTCGAAGTTGGCTTTGATGTAGTCGGGAAATTCGCGAAAGCTGGTGGTTTTCGGGTCGATTGCGCCTTCGAAGGTGCCGATCGACACTTCGTAGTCGTTGCGGGTGTCGATCAGCAGCACTTCCGGGTCGCTGATCAGCGCGTTCCAGTCCTGCGGCTCGACGTAGGTGCCGACTTTCTTGTTGGGGTCAACGCCGTCGACGCCCAGGGTCACGATCTCTTTCTTGAGCTTGACCTTGGTGCGGTAGAACGGCTGGTCGTCGCAATACGACTCTTTGTGGTCGATGTCGACCATGCGTGGGTCGTTCTTCAGCCAGGCCATCAGCCCATCGATGCCTTCGCGGCTGCCGGAAACGGTGCCGTTGATGCCTTCTTCGGCGATCAGCAAGGTGCCTTTGATGCCGTTGTCGACCATCGCCTGCAACAGTGGCTCGCGCAGGGCGACGTAATCTTCGAGGGTGACGAACTTATACAGTGCCGCCACGACAATCGGTTGAGTCATGGGTGTTCTCTCCAGGTGGCTACCCTCGTAAGGGGTGAACCGGATGCAAAAAAAAGCGCCGACTCTGCGGCGCGTGGCGGATTCTAACAAAATCCACGTCACGATGGCATCCGCTCGCCTGTTGATATTTCCGCACTGCCGCCGCGACATCGGCTGACCCCGCCCCTTGTAACCTGCGTGATAGCTTCCTGTGTCGCTCGCCGGACCCGCTGGCGGGCCCGAAGGAACACCCTGCACATGGATGAAGACAGCAGCCCCCTACTCTCGCGAATGGTCAGTGACTCGTCACCGCCCGCCGAGGGTCAAAGAGACCTCAAGGACACCTTGCAGCAACTGAGCATCAACTCGGTATTCGACATTGCGCAACTGTCCGAGGGCGAGTTTGCCGAGCAGGTGGCCAGCCACCGCGACGTTGACGCCACGCGTTTGCACTTCAAGGCCTGCAGCGCCGCCGCACAGCTGGAAACACTGTTTCGTGAGCAACAGGTGTCGCCACCCCCGGGCGTCGGCGCGAAGCCCACCAGCGGCGTGACCTATAACGCGTTATTCAAAGAAGACTGGCAACAGTTTTGCGCCCCCGACTCCATCGCCGCCGTCGACTCGCCGGTGGCGTACCTCAGGGCACTCTATCTGTTTGCCATGCAACTGGAAAAACACGCCGACGCCGCAACGGCGACCCGTTTGGCCGAACGCCGCCCGGACCTCAAGGACCTGCTCATCGACCCACACAGCGTATCGGGCCAGCGCCCCATGCTGTCGATCATCAACCAGACCCTGCTCGATAACCTCGGCGTAGGTGATCAGAAAGGTGCCTGTCAGTTGTTGAGCGTGACCTGGTATCCGTTTTCCCTGCCCTACCACTTTCACCACCAACAGTGCCTGCTGGGGCTGGCTGAAAACACACTGTCGCTGGGCGAACTGAACTACCGGATCAGCCGCAGGCTGCCTGTGGCACGGCGGGATACGCACGCCTACGGCTACGTCACCGTCGACAATGACGACTTGCAACCGCTGCTGTCCGGCTTGAGCCCGGAGCAGCAGGCACTGCTCAAGCAACAGTTGGCAGGCTCGACCTATGACACGCAGCAAGTTCGGTCCTTTTATCGCGACTATTACAATTGGCGAGTGGACGCCGATCTGGCAGGCCCGGAAAAGGTCGCCGATTTCCTTAGCTGTACTGGCCTCAATGCCGGGCAATTGCAGGTACTGCTCGCGCAAACCACACACAAGCCGCGCCGATCGCCTCACTGCAAAACGGTCGCTGATATGGCATATGGGGCCGCGTTCATCAATGGCCCCGCCGGCACTGCGATCAGCCAGGGCGGCACCCACTCGGCCCGGCTGGTGAATCTCACGCTTGAGCGCTTCGATCGCCTGCAACGCATGACTCGCCTGCAGCGCTGGCTGGACATCCCGTTCGCCCAACTCGACACCCTGCTGGTCAGTGCCATGCGTTGCGAAGGTAAGGCCAACCCTGACCTGTTGATCACCCACAACACCCTGCGCGCGCTGGGCGTGTATCGGTACCTGAACAAACGCTATGGGCTGCAAGCCGAAGAGTTTGCCGCGCTACTGCATCACCTGCCGGTCGATGCTTCGGGCGAGCGCGTGGCGTTATTCGACCAAGTGTTCAACCGTGCCGACTCGGCGCTACCGCCGCTGTACCTGGATGGTCAGCCCTTTGATGCCACGACCCGGCAACAGCTGTGTGCCAGCCTCGGCCTGCAGGACTCGCCGACTTCGCTGCAACTGCTGATCGGCGCCGGCAAATCGCCCAAGCGCACCCTCGCCGCAATCAGCGGCCTTTATCGGCAAGCACGCGTCGCCCGGCTGTTTGGCCTGTCGATCATGGACTACAAGCATTTGCTGGAGTTGCTCAAGCACGGCGGCTATCAGCACCAAATACTCAAGCCGACGCTGCGCAACGCGTTGAAAGGCTCGCCGGATGTACTCGACGTGCTCATGCATCTGGACTGGGCAAGTCGCTGGATCAACGAAAATGGCAGCAGCCTTGAGCTGTTGCGCCATCAACTGCTGCTGCGGGAAACCGTGAGCCTGGACCCGGCCGTCGCCCTGCTGCTCAAGGCATTCACCAGCCATCCACAACGTGCCCTGTCAGACCTGCTCACCGACCACACATTTCCCACCCAAGCCGAGCATGACCCGGCGATTGATTGGGAAGCCACGATCCATAGCGCACTGCAGCGGATACGGCAGGGCAGATCACGCAATACCGCGCTCGACCAAGTGCTCGCCACGCTTAAATTGGGTGGTCAGCGCGACAGCGTTTCCCAGGCCAAGCAAACCCTGCTGTCGATCCTGGCTTCGATCCAGCAGGATTTGCAGCCCCTGTATCTACGCCTCCAACAAACCCTGCAAAACCTGCCGCAGGAGCCTGGCAATCAAGCAAACCATGCGAAGTACGGGCAAGCCGATCACGTGCTGCGCCTGTTCCATCCGAGCACGGCAAGCGGTTCACCGCTGCACACCCTCAGTTACCTGGTGTTGTTGCTGCCGCACGCCGCAGACCTGCTGCAATTGCCCGTCAGCCGGCAGGCGTTGCACGCCTTGCTGGGCAACCCGCACTGGCTCAATGACGCCTATCACGCTGACGCCTTGCTTGAGCTGACCTTGCACAACGTGTTTTTGATGCAACAGTTCAAACACTGCATCGACCGTTATGGCGTATCGGAAGAGCAGCTTCTGGACTACCTCAAGCATGCCAACAACGCGCCCGCGACCGCGGATGCCGAAGCCAACAACCAATTGGCCCAACTGTTGGGCTGGAGCGCCAGTGAAATCGAGGCCTTGAGCCAGTCCTTGCAGCCCAAGCGCATCACCTCCATCGAACGCCTGGACTGGGTCCTGCGGTGCCGGCAAGCCAGCGCCGACACCGGCCTGTCCGCCAAGCAGCTGCTGGACCTCTGCCGCCTGAACAGCCAATCGACATTCGAAGAGTGGCAGGCCGTCGGTGAAGCCGTCACCAGCACTCGCCAGTAACACGCCATCGCAGCTCTCCCAACGACCTGTTCAAGGAATGATCATGTCTCACTCGCTCAATCAACGCCTCAACGAAAGCCTGCGTGATGCCATGCTGGCTTACTACCTGGCCCACAAAATACCCACCGCGCAAGCCGGCAAAATCACCAACGCCGATGACCTCTACGAGTATTGGCTGCTCGATGTGCAAGTCAGCCAGGCAGTGCCCACCAGCCCCGTGGCCTGTGCAATTGCCAGCCTGCAGCAATACATCACGCGCATCCAGCTGGGCCTGGAGCCCGGCTATGAAACACAGGGCATGAGCCCAAAGCAGGACCAGATGTGGCGCGAACACCTGCACGCCTATCCGCTCTGGAGCGCCAGCCAGCAGCTGTGCTACCACCCGGCCAATTACCTGGACCCCACACTGCGCCGCGACAAGACCGACAGTTTTCAGCACCTGCAAAACGACCTGAGCCAATACCGCCTGCAAGCCGATACCGTGCTCACCGCCGTGCAAAGCTACCTGGGTCGCTTCGAGGAAATGGCCAATATCCGCACCCTCAACGGCTACATCGATGGCAATGCCTCTGAATTGCACACCAGCATTTATTACTTCGTCGGCAAATCCACCTCTGAAAAGGCCTATTACTGGCGCTCCCTGGACCTGTCCAAACGCTCATCCAGCGACGCCAAAAAGCCCTCGGTACAGGCCTGGTCGGACTGGAAGAAAATCAATCTGACCCTCTCCGACGACACGGCCGAGCAGAGCATCCGACCGGTGTTCATGAATAACCGCCTGTATCTGATCTGGGCCGAATGCGTCAAACCCGAACCCGTGCGCAACGTCGCGACGCCCGACACCCAGCTCGATACAAAAGACCACCTGCATGATTGGTTCGCCAGCCACTACGTCAAATTTCGCCTTAACTTTTCCTACAAAAAATACGATGACACCTGGAGCGCACCCAAGGCCTGCATCAATCAGTACTGTGCCACCGAAGAGGTCAATACCGCGTCTATCGCGCTGCTGAAGGCCATCACCCAAACGGTGGCGATTGTCGATGCCGAGTCGCCGGCCAGGCTATTCCTGGGCGTGCATGCGCCCATGCACACTGATCCGCAACGGCAGCAGCACTTCACCGGCAAGTTTTTCCAGGCGGTCTATCTCGACCAGCACTTCAATGTAACCACCGCCGCTGACGGAGGCAGCCCTGAGCGTTATAAAGTGTTGCCAGGGTCTGACCTAGCGCAGGAAATCAGCCGACTGGTGGAAGTCCTGGACGTTAACGAGCGTAGAAAAGTGCAGAGTGTCATCAGCGGAAAAGTGGATAACCACACCGGCTACTACAGCGAGTTACTGCCTGGCAGTGCGCGACAATACTTCACGTTCTTCGGCTATAAAAACCCGGGAGACTTGCAGTTCAAGATCACCCCTTATACCCAGCGCGACATCACGATAGCCCGGCAACAGGCGCCTTTTTCAGAGGAGAATCACTGGAATTTTGAAAGCAAGCAACACGACATCAACGATATAGAAACAGGCGCTTTCACCTTTGATTCAACCACCAACGATTTGATCATCACGTCGACACTAAAATCCAGCTTCGTCCAAACCTACAGTATTACCCTGGAAAAAGATGGTCTTACCATCGTATTAAAAACCAAGCCACTCGCCGATCCAACTGCCATGCAGTTCGAACTGGGCAGTGGCTCAATCATCATCGACAAAAGAGATGATTATCAAGCCAGCCTGTATGCGCTGTATTTCAGAAATACGCTCACCCAAGAAACGTTTCCCAATTTCGTACACGACAAAGACAGGCCATTAATCACCATAAAAAAAGCCTCAGACAATTCAAAGCAATCCTCTCTGGAAGGCACCTTCGTTGACCGATTGGCGTTGATGCACCTCTATGCCCACATGCATAGCCCTATCGAAGTTATCCTTACTCGCTACCAAAGTTACAGGAACGAGGAGAACAATAACCAACAGGAGTTGCATCAACAAAACTTCTTCTCGGGAAAGGACGTCTCCGTCGTTCCCTCACAACTGCGCGCTTACAAACACGTCATCATGAGCAGCAACTTCAGTGGCTATGAAGTCACCAAAATCATTGACGCCAACTCGAACCAAATCCTCAACTTTCAGGACGCCGCACTCGACAGCCTGGCAGGCTCAAGTCCCGAGTTACCGGCTAAACATAGCGTCACCGCACATATTCCAGTACCGGACAGCACAACGGATACAACCCTCACACTGATCCACGGGGTGTTGTGCTTCGGAGTTGAAGAAAGTGAATCAAAAGTCCTTGGCTATGCACTCAAGGCGATCACTCTGAAGGTAGCGCCCAGAACCCGCGGAATCCAGCTTACCCAGCAACGTGCGCCGAGCATTACAACGCTTGCCTCACCACCACTGGGTATCGCCGAATTCATTGATTTCTCCACCAGCACACTGGTCAAGGACCCACCGGCCCCCATTCGCTTGAACACCTGCTTCGCCGGCAAGCTGGTAGACGCCGCCAGCATCAGCCTTGAACATTTGTACTCGTTTAGTCCAAAACGATGGAAAGAGCCCCCGCTGGCCGCCCAGGGAGCAGCCGATGACATCGACTTCAACGGGGCCAACGGCAAGTACTTCTGGGAGTTGTTCCTGTACGTGCCCTGGCTGATTGCCCATCGCCTGAACCAGGAACAACAGTATGTGGAGGCCCAGGCGTGGCTCAAATATGTCTTCGACCCCGGGCGCAATGCCGCCGCCAACAGTGATCGCCCGGCCTATTGGGGGTTCAGCGAATTGACCCGGGACACCCGTGGCAATGGCGAAGTCGACAGCGACCCGCATCACTCGGCGCTGGCGGCCCCGGTACACTTTCGTAAAGCGGTCTACCAGTTCTACCTCGATATCCTGCTCAATCGCGGCGACGCCGCTTACCGGCAACTCACCGCCGACAGCCTGACGCAAGCCAAGCTCTGGTATACCCGCGCCCATCAACTGCTGGAGTCGCGGCCGACGATCACCCGCGTGGAACCCTGGGCGAGCATCACCCTGGAAAAGCTGGCAAAGAACCAATCCAAAGCCCTGCGACAGCTCGAGCGGCAAGCCCCGTCCGTCAACGAAAACCGCCCGATCAATGGTCTCTCGCTGCCGTTTCTGACCGACACCGACGACCTCTGCCTGCCCTTCAACCCGGACCTTGTCGCGCGCTGGGACAAGCTGGAAAGCCGCCTGCACAACTTGCGATACAACCTGGATATCAGCGGCAAACCGCTGCGCCTGCCGCTCTACGCTCCGCCGCTGTCGCCCCACAGGCTGCTGGCCAGCCAAGGCAAAGGCGCGCTGGGCCAGGATGGCTTCGGTGCGTTGCCCCCGGCACCACTGAGCCACTATCGGTTCCAGGTGATGCTCAGCCACGCCAAAGACGCCACCGATACGCTGATTCAATTCGGCAACACGATGCTCAGCCTCAATGAACGCAAGGAACAGGCTGAACTCCTGGAGCTGCAACAACAGCAAGCCTGGGACCTGGCCAACATCATCGTCAGCCAACAGCAGCAGGCACTGCGCATTGACGAAAAGAACCGCGAAACCCTCGAGGCCGGCCGCCAGATCATCGAAGGCCGGGCCCACTACTACGAACGCCAACTGGCCGAAGGGGTCAGCAGTGCAGAAGCCCAGGCTGGACTGCTGTACCTGCGCAGCGCCGGCTTCGAGGCGGCGGCCGCCGTGGCTGGCGCCGCGGCGGGGGTTGCGATGCTGGCGCCGAATATTGTCGGCATGTCGGTAGGCGGCTCGCGCTGGGAAGGCCCCTTCCATGCCACCCAAGCCTTGGCCCAAGGCGCCGCGACCGCCTTGCGCAGCAGCGCCGCCGACCTGGACCGCACCGAGCAATTCAACCGGCGGGCGCAAGAGTGGGCCCATGCCCGGGACCAGGCGCACCTCGAACTGGCGCAGATCGCCGTGCAGAAACAGGCCTACGCCGAACAGGAGAAAGCCACCCGCCTGCAATTACGCCTGGCGCAGACGTCCCTGGCGCAGGCCTGGTCCAGCTACCAGTTGCTGACCAAGCGCTTTTCCAAGGCGCGCCTCTATGATTGGGTCAATGCACAGCTCGGCCAGTTTTTCTACCAGGCCTATGACCTGTGCCTGTCCCTGTGCCAGGCGACCGAAGCCAGCTGGCGCTATGAGATGGCCGATTTCGAACGCACATTTATCAACCCCGGCGCCTGGAACAACAGTTATCGCGGCTACCTGGCGGGCGAGGCATTGAAACTGTCGCTGCTCAATATGAACAGGGACTACCTGCACCATCACGTGCGCGACCTGGAGATCGTCAAGACACTGTCCCTGCGTCATCGCCTCAGCGACTGTGAGGTCACAAGCTTGGGCGCTGCCGATGGCACGGATCCGCCAGATCCGTGGGCCCAGCATAAAAAAAACCTGGTTGAAAAAGGCATGCTCAGCTTCAAGTTGACCAAAGCCCTGTTCGACCAGGACTACCCCGGCCAGGTGCTTCGGCGCATCAAGAGCATCAGCCTGTCTCTGCCGGCGACACTCGGCCCTTATGAAGACGTGAGGGCAATCCTGACGCAAACCAGCAACCAGATCGAACTGCCCACCGGCGCGGCGCTCAAGGACATCCGGGCAAACCAGCAAATCGCCCTCTCCACCGGCCTGGATGACAACGGCCTGTTCACACTGATGTTCGAGGGTAATGATCGCTATCTGCCCTTCGAGTACACCGGCGCGATTTCCGACTGGAACCTGGCGTTCCCCGAACCGGCTCGGCAAAAGGTGCTGCTCGAATCGATCAACGATATCGTTATTCATGTGCGCTACACCGCCAGGGCCGCAGCGGCCAGCGGTGGCCGTCGATGAACCGCGCCCAGGACAAATCGCCGATCAATGCCCCCGCACTGCCAGAGGGCGGCGCGTCGATTCAAGGCAGTGGCAAGGATTGGGGCGATGTCGGCTTCAACGGCGGTGCCTCGCTGGAGTTCCCCCTGCCCGTCTCGCCTGCACGCGGTTTCACCCCCGCGATGACGCTGGTGTATCACAGCGCCGCCGGCAACAGCCCCTTCGGCCTCGGCTGGACGGTGCCGGTCAACGCCATCAGCCGGCGCACCTCCCATGGCGTACCGGCCTATACCGCCGACGACCGTTTCATCGGCCCGGATGGGCAGTTGCTGTTACCCGACGAACCGGCTCGCTTGGAGCCAGGCACGGGCTACTCCGTGACACGCTACCAGCCCAGGGTCGAACGTGATTTCGATCGGCTCGAACGCTGCCAATCGGCAACCGACCCCAGCGGGTTCTGGCGGGTTCATGCGGCGGACGGCAGCCAGCACCTGTACGGCAAAACCAACGCCGCGCGGATCACCGACCCGGACCAGCCACACCACATCGCGCAGTGGCTGTTGCAGGAGAGCCTGAGTGCCCGCGGCGAGCACATTTACTATCACTACGAACCGGAAACCGAGACGGCTCGCTACCCACGCGACTGCCGCGCCCAACGCTACCTGATAAAGGTCTGCTACGGGCATTTCACCGCCAGGGCCGAAGAGCGCCTGTACCTGCTGGACACCGACGATGCCTTGTCCAAAGGCTGGCACTTCCAGTTGCTATTCGATTACGGGCAACGCACCACGGCCCTCGACCAGGTGCCGCCCTACGCCATAGACACCCCCTGGCCCCTGCGCGAGGACGCGTTTTCCAGCTTCGCCGACGGCTTTGAACGGCGCACCTTGCGCCTGTGTCGCCAGGTGTTGTTGTTCCACCACTTTCCCGGCGAGCCGCAGATGGGCCACGCGCCGGTGCTGGTCAGGCGTGTGGTGCTGGAGCACCACCGCGTGCGCAATGGCCTGAACCTGCTGCACGCCATCCACGAACAAGCCATCGACGCCCAGGGCGTGATCAGCAGCCTGCCCCCGCAGGAATGCCTCTATCAAAATGCCGCCCTGAAGCTTGAGCCCGCGCGGTTTCAACGCCTGGCCGACTTCCCCGGCCTGAACGACGGCCAGCGCTATCACTTGGTCGACCTCTATGGCGAAGGGCTGCCGGGGCTGCTGTATCGCTCCGACAAGGCCTGGTACTACCGGGAACCGCAACGCGCTGAAGCCGGCAACGCAGATGAGGTGAGCTACGCGGCGGCGCGGGAAATCCCCGCCGTCCCCATGGCCGACAGCGCCGATCACATGCACCCGCAACTGGCCGATGTCACCGGTAATGGGCGCATTGACTGGGTCATTGGCCGACCAGGCTTCAGTGGTTTCTTCAGTTTGAGCGCGCAGTTGGATTGGTCCGGTTTTATCCCGTTCGACGCCTTCCCCATGGAGTACTTCCACCCCGACGCGGTTTTTGGTGACCTGATGGGTGGCGGTTTCAACGACCTGGCGCTGGTAGGGCCGCGCAGCGTGCGCCTGTATGCCAACCGCCAGCAGGCCGGGTTCGCCCCCGGTGTCGATATCCCCCATACACACGCTGACGACACGCTGCCGACCCTGTCCCACTCACCCCATGAATGGGTCGGTTTCAGTGATGTGCTTGGCAGTGGCCAGCAGCATCTGGTGCGCATCCGCCATAACCAGCTGATGTGCTGGCCCAACCTGGGACGAGGCCGGTTCGGCAAAGGTTTTGTGATGGCTAGCCTGCCCTTCAACCCGGCCACGTTCGACGCCACCCACATACGCCTGGCAGACCTGGACGGCATTGGCGGCGCCGACCTGCTGTACCTGATGCCGGGGGAGCTGCGGGTTTTCAGCAACCTCGCCGGCAACCGCTTCGACACCACACCCCAAGTGCTGGCATGGCCGCAAGGCGTGCGGCATGACGCACTCTGCCAGATCAGCCTGGCTGACCTGAACGGCCTGGGCTGCCCCAGCCTGATCGTCAGCGTCCTGTACGAACACCCACGCCATTGGCGCTACGACTTTTTCGACGAGCGACCCAGCCTGCTCATCTACACCACCAACAACCTCGGTGCCCAGGCAAAAGTGCGCTACCGCAGCAGCGCCCAGGAGTGGTTGGATGAAAAAAAACAGCAGCGCGCTCAAGGCAGGCGCGCCATCAGTCACTCGCCGTTGGCCATCCCACTGGTGTGCCGCCAGACTCTCCACGACGAAATAAACAACAGCACCCTGACCCGGCATTTCAGCTACCGGCAGGCGTATTACAACGCCACCGAGCGCGCGTTCCAGGGCTTCGGCCTGATCCTTCAGAGCGAAACCGAGCGCGCGCCTGGCGACGCATCTGACAGGGCTGGCACCTTGAGCAAACGCTGGTTTCATACCGGCCAGGCCCTGGACATGCCAACCGAAGGCTACAACCTGCATGACCCAGAGGCGCCCCGCCTGGGTAAAACCCTGCTATGCCGACACCGCGCCCCCGCACAACCGCAGCCCACCGACCACGTCGATGTGCCGTTGCCCACCCCCGCCGCACAAACCCTGCGGGATGCGGCCTACGCGCTCAAAGGCGCGTTGTTGCGCCACGAAGTCTTCGCCGGCGACACGGCGCAGGGCGTGCCGTTTTCCGTGCAGCAACATCGCTACCTGGTACGCCAGCTGGCCGCCGCGGCCGACTCACAACCCTGGGCACGCATGCTGGTAGTGACCGTGGAAAGCATCGACTACCGGTATGAACAGGTGCCCGACGACCCTGTAGTCACCCATCAGCTCAACCTGCGCTGGGATGGGTTTGGCCACCTGGTCCATAGCGTCAGCGTGCACCTGGCACGACGCAAGGCCGCCAGCGATGCCGCGCCGGCTGCACTGGCCGATGCCGCTCAACAACAGTGGTGGCGCGACAGCCATGACCCGGCGCAGCAAACCCACTATCTGAACGAGACCCTGACGCAGTGGACCCACCTGACGCAGGACGCGCAATGGCGCCTGGGCCTGCCTTGCCGCCAACGCGACAATGCCTGGGTCGTGCCCAAAACCGAGTTGCGTGCCGCGACCATTGCCTATGAACAATTTATCGACAAGCGCTCAGGGCCCATGGGGCCGCAAGCGCCACGCGCGCTCAGCGGGCTGTCGATCCAGTATTACCGCGAGCCGGGCCTCGCCGGCAAAACCCTGGTAGCGGGCAAGGCCACGTTGCAGGCCTTGAGCGACTACCTGGAGAGCGCCGAACTGCACGCTGAAGCCCTGGAAACCTACCGGCAAATACCCCAGCTGCCCGGCCAGGAGACTTGGCAGCTCACGGCCCAATTGCAGCAGATCGGCTATCGCCCCATGCAGGTATTTTTCTCCACTGGTGTGGCCGAGCCGGCACTCTGGTCCGTCCGCCGGCAGTGGCCGCGGTATCTGGATGGCAGCGGTTTTTACCAACTGCACAGCTGGCGCCTGACCCAAGCGCTGGGCGACACCACCCTGACCTATGACCCCTATGGCTGCCACATCATCGAGGTCAAACACGCCGATGGCTGCATCAGCAAAACCCTGCCGGACTATCGGCTGCTGCTGCCCACCAGCCTCACCGACCCCAATGGCAGCGTGCAACAAGCCCTCTACGACGGCTTCGGGCGGCTGCTCTCCAGCCGCTACCAGGGCCAGGAGTCGGGTCAAACCAAAGGCTTCGGCCCGCTGCCGGATGCCCGGCAGTTGCTCGGCAGTTCTGTCGAACAGGCCATCAACGCCCCCCGCCAAACCCTCGGCCAGGCCGCCAGCGCGCACCTCTACGCGCCATTCAGTTGGATGGGCACAATTGCAACAGCGGATCGCCAGGCTGAGTGGGTGACCCGGGGTTACCTGCTACCCGGTGGGCATATCCGCGAGACCGCCCGGTTGCGCCTGAAAAAGATCCCGCCGGGTGCCGATGCCTCTACCCGACAACTCGCCGCGCTGGTTGCCCAGGCCCCTCGCGAACCGGTCCATCGCCTGACGCTGCTGGCCGATCGTTACCCCGATGACCCGCAACAGACGGTACGTCTGAGCCTGACCTTCTGGGATGGCTTTGGCCGGTCCTTGCAACGTGTGCACAACACCGAGCCGGGCGACGCCTGGCAGGTGCTGGGCAATGGCCGTTTGAGTGTCGAGCGCGGGGTCATTCAATCGGTAATGGCTGACCCGCGCTGGTGCGTCGAAGAGCGTGTCGAATACAATCACCAGGGCGCAATTACGCGCGTCTATCGGCCTTACTTCGCCAGCGCGCACCGCTACATCAGCGATGGGTCTTTGCGCGACCTGGCCGACAACGACCGGCAGTTTCATGACGCGCTGGGGCGTGCGGTGCGCACGCTGACGGCCAGCGGCGCGATAAAGCGCGTGAGCCATAATGGTTGGTATGCGGTCAGCGAGGATGAAAACGACACATGGGAGGAAAGCGCCGGCGCAGGCTGAACCCGGCGCCGGTCGGGGATTATGATCAACGCCGTGCAGTCACTCGCGTACTGCGCGGCCGGTAACTCTTCCACGTCGCCGCATGGGTGTCCCAAGGGGCATCCACGCGCCGCTGGCCTTGATAAAACACCACTCGGCCGGCCAACTGAGCACGGTGCCGGTAAAGCCAGCGCAGTTCGGAACCGGTGACCGAGCGTTTGGTCTTGCGAATCACGCTGTTGATGTCCAGCTCATCAAGGGCGAAATGCACCGTCGCGCCCTGGGAGCCAATCAGCGTAGCCAATGCCGATTTACTGCTGCGGCTGATCAGCTTTTTTTGAATCTCGTTCAGCCCTTTGTCAATGAACTCCCGCGTAGTGTCGGTGAGTGAGTACTTGCTTTGCACCAGATCCCCAGCAAAACGCCTGACGAACTGCTGGTTGGCACTTGTAGACAAACAACCGGAATAACGCGCCACCATACTTTGATAGAAGTGCTGTTCTACTGCTGAAGTCTTCTGGACCAGCTCGCGTTTCAGCCGGACGTAAACCTCTTCGGTTCCGCTTGGGTCGGGCGTGATCAGGTCCTTGAAGATGTCCGGCGCCAGCTCTTGATAACTCTTGAATGCATGTGCGACGACCCCTAGCCCGGCGCTCCAGTTCGCCACGTCGGCACCAGAAAAGTACGCCGCCAAGACATCGCCCCGCGCGCTCATTTTTGACCAGAAACTCCGGTAGCCCGCGACCACCTCGCTCAGGCCAAAAATCATGTCGCCCCGGCTGGGTTGGAACTGCTCACCAAAGGTCGTCTGCCCGCCCCCTGCATCGGTGAACCGCATGGGGTTACCGTGCACCATCGCATACAGATTCAACCCGTCTACAGCGCCACCCGGGTCCGGGCTGATCCAGCGCATCAACCAAGGCGCGTAGTAACGCGCACCGTAGTAATACAGACCGGTGGCGTCGCGCTCTTTGCCCGCATAGCGGTAGCACTTGTAGTCGCCCTGGAGCGCCGACCGGTTGGCGCACCAGGCTGTGGCGCCGTAGGGGTAATAGCCTTCCTGGCTCAATAGCTGCGCCTGGTCATCGACCACCAACGCGCTGCTCTTGAGGTGGTCGAGCAGGTTGAACTGGATCTGCTCGGCGTCCATGCCGTCAGGGCGGCCCTGCTCCCATTGCAGCACCGTCACCCGGCTGCCATCCAGGTCAATATCCAGCAGGTTGAAGCGCTGGCCACGCCGCCAGTGCATCTGCAGCCCCGGCAGATAATAGGTACGTTGCGAGTGCATGCCATTGCGCCTGACCTTGAGCGCACGCGTGCCGTGGGCATCGTAGAGGTAAGCCTCGCCGTCAGCCTCGTGCCCCACGTGGGTCACGTGGGTCAACTGGTTGCGCACGTTCCAGCCCATCTGCTGGCCGCTGCCAAGGGCACGCTGGTTGCCATTGCCGTCAAAGTCCTCGGCCGCTGGCAGCGCGGTACCGGATACGGCGCGGTTGCTGTGAGCCGCAACCGTCATCTGCCGGGTGTAACCCGTGCCGGTGCCCGGTGAATGACGCAGGTGCGTGAGGTTGCCACCTTCGTCGTAGGTGTAACGCTGGGTGTAATTGCGCCACAGCCCAGCGTCCGTCGCACCGAACATCAGTTGCGGCGGGGGTGCCTGGCCCGACGTGCTCGCAGCATGTTCGCGCCCGGTGGCAAGGGTGAGTTGGTACAGGCTGTCGTACTCGTATCGACTGCCCGCCTCAATGCGCGCATTGCTGTGCCATTGGGTGGGCTGGGCCAGGTCGCTGAGGCTGAGGATATTGCCAACCGGGTCATAGGCGTACACCAGGTCTTGCAATGGCTTGGCGGCTCCGCCCTGGCGGTAAGTCTGGATCTGCAACAAACGCGCGTTTTGCGGCGCATAACGCGCGGTCCTGATCAGCCTGGTGCCAAGCCATTCGTACTCCATCTGCCCGTTGGCGGTGTATTTGCGCTGATGCAACAACAGCGTGCGTGCGCCGTCCTTGGGGGTGATTGCGACCTCCTTGAGCCGGCCATGCAGCCCATAGGCCCGATGCTGGCGATTGCCCTTGGCGTCGGTATGCTCAAGCAATGCGCCCAGGGCGTCGTAGCGGCGAACCGTGGTATAGGCGGCTTTTTCCAGCAAAGCCTCCTGGGCGGGCGCCGTAGCCGGCCAGTCCACCGGGGTGGTGTCGGAGCGAAAACGCCGGGTTTGCTTGAGCTCGCGCTGATCGATGGCGTACTCATCGAACAGCACGCTGCCCGCCGGGTCGGCATGCCGAATCAGCCGGCCACAACGGTTCAGCGCCGCCGCTTCGGGCGAGGGGCTGGCATAGTCCAAGCGCTCGACACAACGTTCACGCGGTTCGTCGGCCGCCTGTTCAAACACCGCGACCGGCCGTTGCGAGGTGTCGTATTCATAGCGTTGGCAAGCGCCCCGGCTGTCCCAGGCCTGCAGCAGTTGCCCGGCCTGGTTCAGCACCACCAGGCGCCGGCCGGCATCCACGCTGTCGCGCTGCAGCGTAGCCCCGGACAGGCTGTGCACCAGGCTTTCAGAGGGCGCAGGGGCGTTCAGGGCATACAGGCGCGGGTCCCATTGCTGACGCAGCAAGCCGCTGGCGCCATACACCTGGCGTATGACGCGGGCCTGGGGCTCGGCCTGGGCGCTGGCGCGTTGGTAGGCAACAGTGCGTACGGTCAACCCGCGCGGGTCGAACGCCACAAGAGTGGGGGTGTTTCGATGGAGTGCAGCAGACATGATCACATGACCCTGGTGGCTGAATAGTCAGCAAAGCCTAGGGATCACGTCAGGGAGAAATGGGGTATCGGGTTATGCAAACAGCCTCAACCGGCACCTGCCGGCTGAAGCCCGAGCATTGTGGTCAATGCCCGCCCGCACACGTCGGCGAAGCAGGTGCCGCGCCGATTTGTTGCCACTCTTCAGGAGTGTAGGTGTGCAGCGCCAGCGCATGAAACTCGCTCATCAGGTCACCCAGGGTGGCGTAGACCTTCTGGTGGCGCTTGACGCGGTTAAGCCCCTCGAACTGCTGGCTGACCAACACGGCCTTGAAGTGGGTCTGCAACCCACGGCTGTGCATATGGCTTTCATCCAGCACGCTCAAGTGGTCCGGGGCCAGGGCGCCGAGCGCCGTTTCGATACGCTGTTGCATGGTCATTCCTGCTTACTTCTTCTTGGCCGGTGCAGCGGCTTTGGGTGCCAGCTCGTTGGTCATGTCTTCCAACAGCTTGTTCACCACCGGCACGGCGCTTTCCAGCTTGGCCTGGGTCATCTGGGCCGATTGCTGGGTCAGTTGCGGCATTTTTTCCAGGACTTTCTTGCCCAGCGGCGACTGGTAGAACGCAACCAGGTCCTTGAGTTCGGATTCGCTGAAGTTGGTGGTGTAGAGTTTGACCATGTCTGGCTTCAGCTTGGGCCAGCCGATGGCCTGGTCCAGGGCGGCGTTGGCCTTGGCCTGGTAGCTGTCGAGTACCGACTGCTTGGCGGCAGGCGCCTTGGTCTGTTCGAAACGCTGGGCGAACATTTGCTGCACTTGCATGTACACCGGGGTACCCAGCTTGTCGGCATGGGCCAGGGTAAGGAAGGCTTCGGCACTGGCGTTGTGGCTGGCGGTATCGGCAAGAACCTGGCCGCTGGCGCAAACCAGAGCAACCGCGGTACAGATGGCACGAAGACGAGTCATCGAGTTTCCTTTTCTAGCAGGCGAGGTAAGACCCCAAGGGCGACCATTCTGCGCCTAAAAAACCTCGCGGCTCAACCCCGGGCCTTGTCGGGTGCGGATTTGCGCGCAATCAATCCGATGAAAAGTCTTTTAGGGAACCCCCAAGGTCCATCAAGGCCTAAACTGCGCAAACGAACCTGAAGGAGTGTGCCCGATGAGCCGTATCGAAACCGACAGCCTGGGAGACGTAGAAGTCCCGGATGACGCTTACTGGGGCGCCCAGACCCAACGTTCGCTGGTGAATTTCGCCATCGGCGAACAGCGCATGCCCCTGGCGGTACTGCACGCCCTGGCCCTGATCAAGAAGGCCGCTGCACGGGTCAACGACCGCAACGGCGACCTGCCCGCCGACATCGCCCGCCTGATCGAACAGGCCGCCGACGAAGTGCTGGCCGGCCAACATGACGACCAGTTCCCGTTGGTCGTCTGGCAGACCGGCAGCGGCACCCAAAGCAATATGAACGCCAACGAAGTGATCGCCGGCCGCGCCAATGAGCTGTCGGGCAAGACTCGCGGCGGCAAGAGCCCGGTGCACCCCAACGATCATGTGAACCGCTCCCAAAGCTCCAACGACTGCTTCCCCACGGCCATGAGCATCGCGGCCGTGCAGGCCGTGCACCAGCAGTTGTTGCCGGCGATTGCCAACCTGTCCGGTGGCCTGGCGGAACTGGCCGCGCGCCATATGAAACTGGTGAAGACCGGCCGCACGCATATGATGGACGCCACGCCGATCACCTTTGGCCAGGAGCTGTCGGCCTTTATCGCCCAACTCGATTACGCCGAACGCGCAGTCCGCAGCGCCCTGCCCGCCGTGTGCGAGCTGGCCCAGGGCGGTACTGCCGTTGGCACCGGGCTCAACTCGCCGCATGGCTTTGGCGAAGCGATTGCCTCCGAGCTGGCGGCATTGGCGGGCCTGCCGTTCGTTACCGCACCGAACAAGTTTGCCGCCCTCTCCGGCCATGAGCCGCTGGTGACCCTGCACGGCGCCCTGAAAACCCTGGCCGTGGCCCTGATGAAACTCGCCAACGACCTGCGCCTGCTCGGCTCTGGCCCACGTGCCGGGCTGGCCGAAGTCAAACTGCCGGCCAACGAGCCGGGCAGCTCGATCATGCCGGGCAAGGTCAACCCGACCCAGTGCGAAGCGCTGTCGATGCTGGCCTGCCAGGTGCTGGGCAATGACGTGACCATCGGCATTGCCGCCAGCCAAGGGCATTTGCAGTTGAACGTGTACAAACCGGTGATCATCCACAACCTGCTGGAGTCGATCCGCCTGCTGGCCGACGGCTGCAACAACTTCCAGGAACACTGTGTAGCCGGCCTGGAACCGGATGCCGGGCAAATGGCCGAACACCTGGAACGCGGGCTGATGCTGGTGACCGCACTCAACCCACATATCGGCTACGACAAATCCGCGCAAATCGCCAAAAAGGCCTACACCGAAGGGCTGACCCTACGCGAAGCCGCACTGGACCTGGGCTACCTGACCGACGAAGAATTCGACCAGTGGGTACGCCCGGAAAACATGCTGGAAGCGGGGCATTAAGAGCTTTTGATTTGCTTGTGATCGTGATCTTGATCTTAGGCGCCCCGTTAAACACGCTGGCCGCACGCAGGCTTGAATCCGTGGGTAACCCGGCAGGACGCCGGGTTAGCCGCGATGGGCCAAGGATGGCCCATGGCGGCGGCCCACGGATTCAAGCCGGAGTGCGGGCACACCGAGCCAAGGCGAGGTGCCGAGTGTTGGGGCAAGAGCCCTTTTGGTTACTTTTGGGGCTCTTTTCCAAAAGTGACCCGCCGTAAGGGCGGAACCCTAAGCCGCCGTTACCTGAACAACGGATATGTACACCGACAAACCGCTATCGGGGGCAGGCCCCCTCCCACATTTTGATCCGCGCCCTACCTGATAAACCTAGGAGGCCATGCGTAAGCGCCGGGCCTTGAGCCCTGCCAACAACGAAGGCGCCAACGCCACCGTCGCCGACCCCAGCACCACCACCAACGCCCCGAAATACCCGAGCGCGTTGATCTCTTCAGCCTGCACATACTCAGGCCACAACCACGCCGCCAACGCCACCGCCACAAACGTCACCAACGGCGTAAGCGCCAAAGTCGCACTCACCCGCGAAGCCTCCCAATGCGCCAGCGCTTCGGCAAACGCGCCATAGGCCACCAGCGTATTCATGCAGCACGCCAGCAACAGCCAGCCTTGCAACGGGCTCAGTTGCAGGGCTTCCAGCGGGTGCGCCCAAGGCGTGAGCAGCAACGCGCAGGTCAGGTAGATCACCATCATCACCTGCAGCGAATTCCACACCGTCAACAATTGCTTCTGGCCCAGGGCGTAGAACACCCAGATCGAGGTGGCGAGCAGAATGGTCAGCACTCCGGCGGTGTAGGCGCCCATGGAGGTGAGCAACTCATCAAGACGCTGGTTGAAGAACAGGCCAAACCCGATGATCAACACAAACAACCCGAGCACCTGGCCCCGGCTGAAGCGTTCCTTGAAGACGAACACACTGGCGATCATCAAGAAGATCGGGCCCATTTGCACCACCAGCTGGGCAGTGCCAGGGCTGAGCATTTTCAAACCGACCAGGTACAGCACGTAGTTGCCCACCAGCCCACACACGGCCATCGCCACCAGCCAACCGCCCTTGGGGCCGAGTACTTTACGGCTGGGCAAACGTTTGGTGAGTGCCAGGTAAATAAACAGGCAGCCGCCGGCCACGGTCAGCCGGAACCAGGTAACGGTGATCGGGTCCATCACCTGCAATACCTGTTTGAGCTTGATCGGCAGAATGCCCCAGAGCAGCGCGGTCAACAGAGTCAAGCCAAAGCCATAGACCCAGCGGCCGGAAGAGATGTGCATGAGTGCCCCGAATGCCTGAGGAAGTGGAACAGGCATTCTAGGGGCAAGCGAAAGGATAGGGCTATGTCGTAATTTAAATGTGGGAGCCGGTTTCTTCAGTGATAACTAGCGCACGGCTTCGAAGAGGCCAGTGGCGCCCATGCCACCGCCCACACACATGGTGACGATGCCGTAACGCAGGTTGCGCCGTTGCAGCTCACGCACCAGATGCCCAACCTGCCGCGAACCGGTCATGCCGAACGGATGGCCGATAGAGATGGAGCCGCCATTGACGTTGTATTTGGCATTGTCGATTTCCAGGCGATTGCGCGCATACAAGCACTGCGACGCGAACGCCTCGTTGAGTTCCCACAGGTCGATATCCGCCACCTGCAAGCCCTTGGCCTTGAGCAGCTTAGGCACCGAGAACACCGGGCCGATGCCCATTTCGTCCGGCTCGCAACCGGCCACGGTAAACCCACGGAAAAACGCCTTGGGCTTGAGCCCCAGTTCCAGGGCTTTTTCCAGGCTCATCACCAGGGTCATCGAGGCGCCGTCGGACAGCTGCGAGGAGTTACCCGCCGTCACCGAGCCATCTTCGGCAAACACCGGCTTCAACCCCTGGAGACTGGCCAGGGTAGTGTCGGGGCGGTTGCAGTCATCGCGGTCGACCACGCCGTCCAGGATCTGCACGGCCCCGGTGGTCTTGTCCTCGACCTTGTACTTGACGACCATCGGCACGATTTCATCGTCAAACAAGCCATCGGCCTGGGCCTGGGCGGTGCGCTGCTGGCTTTGCAGGGCATAGAGGTCTTGTTCTTCGCGGCTGACGTTATAGCGGCGCGCGACGATTTCGGCGGTCTGGCCCATGGGGAAGTAGATGCCCGGCACCTGCTCTTTAAGCAGCGGGTTGATCAGGTTGTCGGTGTTGACGCTTTTCATGGTCAGGCTGATGGACTCGACACCACCGGCAACGATGATGTCGCTGCACCCCGACGCAATCTGGTTGGCGGCAATCGCAATCGCCTGCAGGCCCGACGAGCAGAAACGGTTGAGGGTCATGCCAGCCGTGCCCGTGCCCAATTGCGAGAGCACTGCTACGTTGCGTCCGATGTTGTAGCCCTGGGCGCCTTCATTGGAGCCAGCGCCAACGATGCAATCCTCGACGCTGGCCGGGTCGATGCCATTGCGGGTCAGCAACGCGTTGACGCAATGGGCCGCCATATCATCCGGGCGGGTCTGGTTGAACTTGCCACGAAAGGACTTGGCCAGGCCGGTTCGCACGCTGTCGACGATCACTACTTCACGCATGGGCTACCTCGATCTTGTCGTTGTTGGGAGACGGATCGAGCATAGATCCAGGCCCGCCCAACCGCGACGATCATTCACCTGGCGTATGCAAAAGCATGGCTTGTGCGGGCACGGGGCTTGTGTGGCGAGCGGGCTTGCCGTGGCGAGCGGGCTTGCCCGCGTTGGGCTGCGAAGCGGCCCTATTACAGACACCGCAGTATTACAGGCAGACCGCATTCGCAGGTTTTGGGGCCGCTTCGCAGCCCAACGCGGGCAAGCCCGCTCGCCACAGCCAGCCCGCTCGCCACAACCAGCCCTCTAGCCACAGCCAGCCCGCTCGCCACAACACGCCTGCCCATCACAATAAACGGGGTTATTTCTTTTTCTTTTTGTCGTGCTTGTCGGTCTTTTCGAACGCCTCTTCCAGCGCCCGGTTGATGGTGCGCAACACCTTGACCCGCGCCCAACGCTTGTCATTGGCTTCCACCAGGGTCCAGGGCGCCACCTCGGTGCTGGTGCGGTCGACCATATCGCCGACGGCGGCGCGGTAGTCGTCCCACTTGTCGCGGTTGCGCCAGTCGTCCTCGGTGATCTTGAAGCGCTTGAAAGGGATCTCCTCGCGAGCCTGGAAACGTTCCAACTGGGTCTGTTTGTCGATGGCCAGCCAGAACTTGACCACGATCACCCCCGCGTCTCGCAGTTGCTCTTCAAAGTCATTGATCTCGCCATAGGCGCGCATCCAGTCGGCCGGGGTGCAGAAGCCCTCGATGCGCTCCACCAGCACGCGGCCGTACCATGAACGGTCGAACACGGTGAACATGCCGCGCGCTGGGATCTTCTGCCAGAACCGCCACAAGTAGGGCTGGGCGCGTTCGTCCTCGCTCGGCGCGGCAATCGGCACGATATGGTACTGGCGCGGGTCCAACGCGGCCGCCACGCGACGGATCGCCCCGCCCTTGCCCGCCGCGTCGTTGCCTTCAAATACCGTGACCAGCGCGTGCTTGCGCATGCGTTTGTCGCGCATCAGCCCGGAGAAACGCGCCTGCTCGGTGATCAGCTGTTCTTCGTAATCGTCCTTCTCCAGGCGCAGGGTCAGGTCGAGGCTGTCGAGCAGGCTCTTCTTGTCCACCGAGGCGATCAACGGCGCCGGGTTCATGCCGCTGGCCTTGCCCTTGGGCAACTTCAGCGCGTTTTGCAGGCCCTCCAGCAGCAGCTTGCCCACGGTAAGGCTGCGGTAATGCGCGTCCACCCCTTCGATCACATGCCACGGCGCATAGTCGCGGCTGGTACGTCGCAGGATGCGCTCACCGAAATGCACAAACTTGTCGTAGGTCTCGGACTGCTGCCAGTCCAACGGGCTGATGCGCCAGCTGTGCAACGGGTCGTCGGCCAGGGCCTTGAGCCGCGCCTTCATTTGCTTCTTGGAGAGGTGGAACCAGAATTTGAAAATCAGCGCGCCTTCGTCGCAGAGCATTTTTTCCAGGCGTTCGGCACCGGCGATGGCCTGGTCCAGGCGTGCGTCCTTGATCTGCCCGTGCACCCGGCCTTGCAGCATCTGGCTGTACCAGTTGCCGAAAAAAATTCCCATGCGGCCCTTGGCCGGCAATTGGCGCCAGTAGCGCCAGGCCGGTGGGCGGGCCAGTTCTTCGTCGGTCTGCTGGTCGAAGGTGCGCACCTCGATCAAGCGCGGGTCCATCCATTCATTGAGCAGCTTGACGGTTTCGCCCTTGCCGGCGCCTTCGATGCCATTGATCAGGATGATCACCGGGAAGCGCTTCTGCTGTTGCAGCTCGTACTGCACCTCCAGCAAGGCTTCGCGCAGGGCCGGCACTTCGGCGTCGTAGGTGTCTTTGTCGATGGCGTGACCGATTTCGGCGGATTCGAACATGGGCAGCTCCGTTTCAAGATGGCTCAAGACTAGCGGATTGGGCAACAACACGCGGGAGGAAATTCCACCCGCGCTTGCTGTGGGTCAATTCATTGCCGGTTGATCGGCTAGAATGGCCGTCTTGTGTTTACCGAGCCGCCCATGAACCCCATCTCCCACGCCCAGCTCGACTGGGATGACCAAGGCCGCCCGCACTCGCGGGTCTTCGATGACGTGTACTTCTCCGACCAGTCGGGCCTGGAAGAAACCCGCTACGTGTTCCTTGAGCAGAACCGTTTGCAGGAGCGCTTTGCCGCGCTGGCGGACGGCGGGCGGCTGGTGATCGGCGAAACCGGCTTCGGCACCGGCCTGAATTTCCTGTGTGCCTGGCAGTTGTTCGAGCAACACGCCGTGGCGGGGGCGCGCCTGCATTTTGTCAGCGTGGAAAAGTACCCGCTGAGCCACACCGACCTGCAACGCGCCCTGACCCTGTGGCCGGAGTTGAAACCCTTCGCCGATCAGTTGCTGGCCCAGTACATTGCCATCCACCAGGGCTTCCAGCGCCTGGTGCTGGATAACGGCCGCGTGACCCTGACCCTGTTGATCGGCGATGCCCTGGAGCAACTGCCGCAACTGGATGCACAGATTGACGCGTGGTTCCTCGACGGCTTCGCCCCGGCGAAAAACCCCGACATGTGGACCGCCGAGCTGTTCGCCGAACTGGCGCGGCTGGCGGCGCCGGGCTCGACCATCAGCACCTTTACCAGCACCGGCTGGGTGCGCCGGCTGATCAATGCCGCCGGGTTCAAGATGAAACGCACGCCAGGCATCGGCCACAAGTGGGAGATCCTGCGCGGCGAGTTTCTCGGCTGGCCCGCCGATACCCCCCCGCCCCCCGTGATCAAACCCTGGTTCGCCCGCCCTGCCCCCTTGGCCGGCGAGCGCCGCGCGCTGGTGATCGGCGGCGGCCTGGCCGGTTGCGCCACGGCCGCCAGCCTGGCGACGCGGGGCTGGCAGGTCAGTGTGCTGGAACGTCACGCCGGCTTGGCGCAGGAAGCCTCGGGCAATCCGCAGGGGGTGCTGTACCTCAAGCTCTCGGCCCACGGCACAGCGTTGTCGCAGATGATCGTCAGTGGTTTCGGGCATACCCGGCGTCTGCTCGAGCACCTGCAACGCGGGGTGGATTGGGATGGCTGCGGCGTGCTGCAACTGGGCTTCAACGCCAAGGAAGCCGAGCGCCAGGCGCAACTGGCCCAGGCGTTTGCGCCGGGCTTGCTGCACCTGCTGGATCAGGCCCAGGCCGAGGCCCAAGCCGGTGTGGCGCTCGAACATGGCGGGCTGTTTTTCCCCGAAGGCGGCTGGGTACACCCGCCCGCCCTGTGCGAATGGCAAGCCCGCCAGCCAGGCATCGCGGTGCTCACCCATCGTGACGTGCTGGAGCTGCGCAAGGCCGACGGCGCGTGGCAGGCGTGGGACGGCGACAGCTTGCTGGCAAGCGCCCCGGTGGTGGTGCTGGCCGGCGCCGCCGAGGTCAAGCGCTTTGCGCCGAGTGCCGAGTTGCCCCTCAAGCGCATTCGCGGGCAGATCACCCGCTTGCCGCAGACCGAGGCGAGCCAGGCCTTGGCCACCGTGGTGTGTGCCGAGGGCTATATGGCACCGGCGCGTCTGGGGGAGCACACCCTCGGCGCCAGCTTCGACTTCAAGAACGATGACCTGACGCCCACCGCCGCCGAACATGCGGGCAACCTGGCGATGCTGCAGGAAATCTCCCCCGACCTGGCGCAACGCCTGGGCGCCGGGCAACTGGCCCCCGAACACCTCGAAGGCCGCGCCGCGTTCCGCTGCACCAGCCCGGACTACCTGCCCATTGTCGGACCGCTGGCAGACCCGCAGCAATTCAGCGAGGCCTATGGCGTGCTGAGCAAAGACGCGCGCCAAGTGCCGGACACGCCCTGCCCGTGGCTCGACGGCCTGTACGTCAATAGCGGCCACGGCTCCCGCGGGCTGATCACCGCACCGTTATCCGGGGAGTTGCTGGCGGCCTGGCTGGACAACGAACCGTTGCCGCTGCCCAGAAGCGTGGCCGAAGCCTGCCATCCGAACCGTTTTGCCGTGCGCGGGTTGATTCGCGCCAAGGCTTAAAGCGGGCACTGCCCCGCCTGGGGTTTATCGCCATCCTCCAGGGCCTTGCGGGTCAGGCGGTCCACCAACTGCTCACGGGCTTGATGGTGGTCGTTCTGCACTTTGAGCGCCTGGGCGAGGTAGGTGCTGCTGGTCACCTCCAGCGCCTTGAGTTGCGTGTCGTACACCTGACTGACGCGGCTGAACTGCGCTGAGTGACGACGTTTGAGGTACTCCAGCCAGAAACCCTGGCGCGTCATAAAGCGCAACAGGTCCGAGGTCATCTCCCGCGTGCTGACCTGCGTCAACGCGTCTGTCAGGTCCTCTTGAGTCACGCCGCCCACCTCGCGGTAGGCAATCGTTTCCGGCTGCCCCGGCAAGTCCAGGGCCTTGGCCAGCCCACTGCGATACACCAGGCGCACGGCCAATTGGTCGGCGAGGTTTTTACGCCGGCTGAAGATGTCGGAAATGCTGTCGAGCTGCTCCAGGCGAAACAGTCCTCGCCCCAATTTCAGTAACGTTGCCACACTGGGTGTGCGGGTACCCGCCTCGTTCATGGCCTTATTGAGCATCACCGTGACTTCCATCTCACTGAAGCTGTAAGCCGCCGCGTCGACGCAATTGGGCTCGCCACTGGCCAGATTGAACAGCAACTCGCGTAACTCGCGATTCTCGGCGGCCGCCTCGATCACCTGCCACACCCGGCGCACCAGGTCTGCCCGCACTTGCTTGTATTGGGGGGTATTGACCAGTTGGCGCAGTACCGCAAAAAAGTCCGCGGACTGCCAATCGTCCTTGAGCAGCTCCCAGGTAACTTCACGTGCGCGGTACGCATCGGCAGTCTTGCCTTCCAGCCAGGCTTGCCGGGAACGTTGCTCGCTCAACAGCGCAATGTCGTCATCCTGCAAGCCCATGCCCACACCGGTGCGGCGCCGGTATTCGTCCAGGTCCTGGCGGCTCTTGGACGAGACCGGATTGAGCCGCAGGTTGATTTTCTCGGTCACCGCCACCGGCGCGGTAAACAGCTGCGAGGGCAATTCGACGATGTCGTTTTCGCGCAGGTTGGCATCCTCCAGATGCAAGCGCGTCAGCAAACCCTCGGGCAACTCACGGGCGCGGGTGTTGCGCAGGTTCAGGTATTGCAGCGCGTTCATTTGTTTGACCGACGGGGTCTCACCCAAAGGGTTGCTGCTCAGGTCCAGCGCGCGCAAACCGCTCATGGCCTGCAATTTTTTGGTGGTCGCGTCGCTGAGGTTAAGGCTGTTTTGCGCCAGGCTCAGGCGTTGCAACCAGGGCATATGGGACAACACTTCCGGCAGCCAGGTGAGCTGGTTCTTGTCCAATTCCAGTGAACGCAGGCCCTTGAACGCCTTGAGGAAGTAGGCGACGTCGTTATCCAGCGCCATGTTTTTCAGCGACAGCCGTTGCACGTGATCAAAGTTGATATCGGCCGGCAACGCCGGCAACTTGCCGACCCGCATGCCGTCAAGGCTCAAGCCATATACCTGCGCGCGGGCTTCATTGGGCAAACGCGTCTGACGGCGCCAGGCACTGCGTAAACGGTCGGTTACCTGACGCCGGCTGAGCTGATAGTCCTCCAGGCGCCCGGGAAGTTTTCGCATGTCGTCGTCACGCTGCATCCACGCCTTGAGTAGCGCATCAAGCCTGGCCAGTTGCTGCTCGCGCTGGCGCACTGCAAGTGCTCGTGACGGGTCGTCGAGGCCCAGGCTCATAACCGTTTCACGGGCCTGGCTCTCGCTGAAAAACGGGTACAGGCTTCTGATCTTGCGCATCATCCCGCGCTGTGCACGCGTGGTAACCGCCGGCGTCGGCGGTGAGTCCATGACTTGGCAAGCGCTTGCCGACACGACAGGCTCTTCAGGCCCTCTGCCACGCTCCGCCACGGCGCGATCAAGCAGGTGATAACGCAACCTTTGTGCATCTGACGCCGCACTGCCGCTGATGTCCAGGCCGGTTCGCATCTCCACGGGTAACGTTTGCAAGGTCGCTCGATAGAACGCCTGCGGGCCGCTGAACTGCTCGCCCAGGGCACGCCCGTCGGTTTCGAACGCCTGATAGCGCTCGCCGGTCTTGACCACCACCTGGGTCTTGGTGGCAGCCGAATTACCGATACGCTCCAGCACTGCCCCGCTGGCCGAGGCCTCGCGCAATTGCAACTGCAAGGTGTCGGGAAAACCAGGCAAATCCTGCAGCAGACGCCAGGAAAATCGATGAGCCTGCATATCCGCCAATTCCGGCATGTGGAAACTCGCCATCAGCCGCTCACGCTGTACCTGCGCGGCGGCCTCGCGGCCCGCCTGCGCGAGCGACAACGGCACGCGGCGTTCATCGCGCAGGTGGATTCGGTCAATACTGGCCGCGTTGTCGATCAGCTCCCTGGCAATGCTGGCAGGCAGGCCCGGCACGTTCTCGAGCAACCGCGACGGCTCTGCGCCCACCGGCTGGTCATAGTCGGCATACAGTTTCTGGAACAGGGGTTGGCGGTCGATCTTCAAGGTCTGCGCCAGGCGCCGCGCCAGTGCTTCGGCGTCGGTTTCACCCGTGCGCAGCGGCGTGTCACCCAGCAGCGTGTCCAGCTCGGCGCGGTACAGCCCCTCTGCCGCGCCCACCAGCACTTCGCCTTCTTCCCGTTGCTCCTGGCTGATCTGAACACTCAATTCGTTATCGGTACGCGCGGTCGCCGGGTAACGGATCAAGGCGTTACCCTCGGCGTGGAGCACCTCAAGGTAACGGCCTCGGGGCCACCCGGGCATCAACGGCAACGCCTGCAACTGCAAGGTAATATCCTCGGCCGTGTAGGGCTGACGCTGTTCTAGGCGGGCGATCAAGTCAGTGATTTTCTGATTCAGGGCGAACCGCTGAATGCTGTCGACAAAGCTCGCCGGCAGCTTGAGATTACCCTCGGCCCAGCGCTGCACCTGCGGCAGTTGCACATCACTAGCCTGACAGATCTGTTCCAGGCGGGTGTCGCTCAAAGCTACCAGCCGCGGGTCCAGACGCCGCAGGGCATAGAGTGTATTGCTCCACTCCTGCGGGCGCTCATGGAGCCCTCGCCAGCCTCCCGCGCTGTTGTGCAGCACCGGCGGCGCGTAGGCATCCGGGCGACGCGGATGACGAATACGCCACTGCCCCGAAGACGGGTCGAAACGCAGTGCGTGGGCGCGCCCGTCAATCCTGGCCCAAGGCCGCCCACCACTCCAATACACCCCCTGGTTATCGGGCGCGGTGGCGGTCAATGGCTGCTCATAGGGCTTGAGGCTTGTACGCCACAAGCGCCGCGTACCATCGCTCGCGTCAACTGCCTGGAAGTTGTCGATCAGCTCCAGATTATGTTGCGCAACCCGGCGCAAGCTGCCGACCACCTTGCCGCCTGCCACAAACGCGGCCATCGAGGCGACACTTTCCAGCACGTTGCGCAGGTGCGCGAGTGCTGCGCTGCGGTCTTCGTGGCGCCAGTCCTGCACACCCTCGTAGATCTCACCGAGCATTTGCCCAATCGCTACCCCGAGCATCAATTGCCCGATGACCGGTACAAAAAAACCAGCGAGGTTCAACAGGTCCAAGCCCCATGACTCATAGTCGCGCCAACGCTGGTCGCGCACCGCCTGGTCAAAGTCCGCGGTGGGGACTGCCAGCACGCGGCTGTCTTTTTGCAACTTGCCGATCAGGCTATTGAAAAAAAACTGGAACAGCCCGACGTTGATCGCCATCGGCTTGATCAGCCCCAGGGATTTGCCCACCGAGAACCGCTTGAAAAAACCCCCGCGGGACTCTTCATCAAGGTAACGCACGAAAAAATCGGCATAGCTTTTGACCTGCAGCTTTAACGTCAGGTAGGTCTGAAACGCGGCAAACGTGGGGTATTCGAAAATCGGTCGATAGGGCTCTCCCGGCATATAAACGATGCAGGGGGTTTGGGGATTGGTATCAATGGCGTCTTGGGAAAACACCACGATGCCCCACAAGCAACTGTCATGCACATCCAGCCCTTGCCACACCAGCGGTTTGCCACCATAGATTTCGCCGAGCACGCCGGCCTTGCTCAGGCTGGCACCCTGCCGGGTAAAGCCCAGGAGCAGCTTGAAGGCCGGCGCGGTGATATCCCCGCGCATGTACGCAAGGTACACATCCGTTGCCATGTCATAGACCTTGAGCTGCTTGATTTCGACGGCATCGGCGTTGTACAGCGACTCATCGGCCAACGGCACGGCCTGTTTGATCGCGCCACGCAGGTGCTCCTGGTAGCGTCGCCCCAGGTCAAGGCTGCGGCAGTAGGTCGCGAAGGCCGTAACGCTGATCTGGCTCACAACGGTATCGGTGTCGCGCCGGATCTGGCTGCCGCTCGGAAACCGCCGGCCCTGGGCCTCATCCTCGGAAAAATTCAGCATCGCCGCCTCGAGCAGCGTCCGGGTTTCGATGATCACTTGGGTCGTTGGCACACCGAACGTTGCGGTACCGCTGTCCAGCACATCCCAAGGCAGCCACAGATGATCGCGCCTGACGTCCAGGGCCACCCCGAACTGACGCTGCAGGCCACGGGTCAATTCGTCGGCGCAGAACTGATCAATACCTTTGATACGTTGCAGGATGGCATTGACCCTGGGCTCGTGGAGCCCGCCCAATTCATGCATTTTCTCCAGTTGCTCCAACAGTTCAGGTTTGGCCTCGAACAGCCAACGGGGGATTCGTTGTTGCAGTACATCGGCTTTATCCAAGTCGCCGGTCAACTCCAACAGGGTGGATGAGAGCAGTGCCGGGGTCAGTTGAGCGGGCACGGAAACGGGATCGGGCATCGGCAATATCCTTGTTGCGCAGAAGTGAACCCGCACCATAACCATCCGTCGCACGCGGCCTCAGGTAACTATGTGGCACACGCGTCAGCTGCGCCGCTGCTGCGCGCCGGCCCCAGCTGAAAACCCTGCTTATAACCGATCGTTCTAAAACTCCCTGGATTCACCCGTGTCAGTTTCTGGGTAGCCGCCATTTGACGCGGCCCCCCTGAACTCTCCCCAACGGAAAAACCGGTAAGGAATTTATGTGCGGATTAGCTGGCGAGTTACGCTTTGATCAACAACCTGCCGACCTGGCAGCGGTGGAACGAATCACCCATCACCTCGCCCCACGAGGCCCCGACGCATGGGGCTTCCACGCCCAAGGGCCGATTGCCCTGGGCCATCGACGCCTGAAAATCATGGACCTGTCGGACGGCTCCGCCCAACCGATGGTCGACGCCCAATTAGGGCTGTCCCTGGCATTCAACGGCGCGATCTACAATTTCCCGGAATTACGCGAAGAGCTGGAAGCCCTGGGCTACGCCTTCTATTCCGGCGGCGACACCGAAGTGCTGCTCAAGGGTTATCACGCCTGGGGCGAGGCACTGCTGCCCAAGCTCAATGGCATGTTCGCGTTCGCCATCTGGGAACGCGACGCCCAGCGTCTGTTCATCGCCCGTGACCGCCTGGGCGTGAAGCCGTTGTACCTGTCGCGTACCGGCCAGCGCCTGCGATTTGCCTCGGCGTTGCCGGCGCTGCTGAAAGGAGGCGATATCAACCCGATCCTCGACCCGGTCGCGCTTAATCACTACCTGAACTTCCACGCCGTGGTACCTGCGCCGCGTACTTTACTGGCGGGCATTGAAAAACTGCCGCCGGCCAGCTGGCTGCGCATCGATGCCAAGGGCAACACCGAACAGAAAACCTGGTGGACCCTGCCCTACGGCCCGCATGACGATGAGAAAAACCTGACGCTGGAAGACTGGACCGACCGCGTGCTCGACAGCACCCGCGAAGCCGTGGCGATTCGCCAACGCGCCGCCGTGGATGTCGGCGTGCTGCTCTCCGGCGGCGTCGATTCGAGCATGCTCGTCGGCCTGCTGCGGGAAGTCGGCGTGCAAGACCTGTCGACCTTCTCCATCGGTTTTGAAGACGCCGGTGGCGAGGCTGGCAACGAGTTTCAATACTCGGACCTGATCGCCAAGCACTACGGTACGCAACACCATCAATTGCGCATCGCCGAAAGCGAGATCATCGAGCAACTGCCGGCCGCGTTCCGCGCCATGAGCGAGCCGATGGTCAGCCACGACTGCATCGCCTTCTACCTGCTGTCGCGGGAAGTGGCCAAGCATTGCAAGGTAGTACAGAGCGGCCAGGGCGCCGACGAATTGTTCGCCGGTTACCACTGGTACCCGCAGGTGGACGGCGCCAGCGACCCGTATGCGGCCTACCGCGAGGCGTTTTTCGACCGCAGCTACGACGACTACGCCGCCACCGTCGCGCCGAAATGGCTGACCGCCAACGACGCCGCCGGTGACTTTGTGCGCGAACATTTCGCCATGCCCGGTGCCGACGCGGCCGTAGACAAGGCCCTGCGCCTGGACAGCACGGTGATGCTGGTGGACGACCCGGTCAAACGTGTCGACAACATGACCATGGCCTGGGGCCTGGAAGCACGCACGCCATTCCTGGACTACCGCCTGGTGGAGCTGTCGGCCCGTGTACCGGGCAAATTCAAGCTGCCGGACGGTGGCAAGCAAGTGTTGAAAGAAGCCGCGCGCCGAGTCATCCCCAGCGAAGTCATCGACCGCAAAAAAGGTTACTTCCCGGTGCCCGGCCTCAAGCATTTGCAAGGCGACACCCTGAACTGGGTACGCGAACTGCTGCTGGACCCGAGCCAGGATCGTGGCCTGTTCAACCCGGCCATGCTCGACCGCCTGCTCACCGACCCGCAAGGCCAATTGACCCCGCTGCGCGGCTCCAAGCTGTGGCAACTGGCGGCGCTGAACCTGTGGCTCAGCGAACAAGGAATCTGATTGATGAAACCCCATGCAGCGGCTTACAACCAACGCTTGCTCAAGGGCCAGGCGCCGTCCTACGAGCGCCTGCAAGCCCGACTGGCCGAAGATGGCAGCCCGCAGAATGCTGAACCGATTGCCGTGCACTGCGGCTGGGGCCGCTTGTTGATCGGGCATACCTTCCCCGACCCGGCCAGCCTGGCCCTGGAGCTGCTCAACGAGCAGCCTGGCGAACGCGATATTGCACTGTACGTGGCCGCGCCCCAGCAGATTCTCGGGATCGACCCGCAGCAGCTGTTTCTGGACCCATCCGACACCCTGCGCCTGTGGTTCACCGACTACCGCCCGGCCACCCGCGTGTTTCGCGGTTTTCGTATTCGCCGGGTGCAGACCGAGGCCGACTGGCTGGCGGTCAATCAGCTGTACCAGGGGCGCGGCATGTTGCCAGTCGACGCCGAACGCCTCACGCCGCGCCATCAGGGCGGCCCGGTGTACTGGCTGGCCGAGGATGAAGACAGCGGCGCGGTGATCGGCAGCGTGATGGGCCTCAACCATCAGAAAGCCTTCCACGACCCGGAAAACGGTTGCAGCCTGTGGTGCCTGGCCGTCGACCCGCAATGCACCCGCCCCGGCGTGGGCGAAGTGCTGGTGCGCCACTTGGTGGAACACTTCATGAGCCGTGGCCTGAGCTACCTCGACCTGTCGGTGCTGCACGATAACCGCCAGGCCAAGAACCTCTACGCCAAGCTTGGTTTCCGTGCGCTGACCACTTTTGCGATCAAGCGCAAGAACGGCATCAACCAGCCGCTGTTCCTCGGCCCCGGGCCGCAGGCGGGGTTCAACCCGTATGCGCGGATCATTGTCGAAGAGGCGCACCGGCGCGGTATTGATGTGCAGGTGGATGACGCCGATGCCGGCCTGTTCACCCTCAGCCATGGCGGGCGCCGCGTGCGTTGCCGCGAGTCATTGAGCGACCTGACCAGCGCGATCAGCATGACCCTGTGCCAGGACAAAAGCCTGACCCACAAGGTGTTGAAAGCCGCCGGCTTGAAACTGCCGGCGCAGCAATTAGCCGGCAGCGCCGACGACAACCTGGAATTCCTCGACGAGCACCAGCGCATCGTCGTCAAGCCGCTGGATGGCGAACAGGGCCAAGGCGTGGCGGTGGATTTGCAGGGCATCGAAGAAGTGCAACAGGCCATCGAAGCCGCGCGGCAGTTCGACAGCCGCGTGCTGCTGGAAAGCTTCCACGAGGGCCTGGACCTGCGCATCCTGGTGATCGGTTTCGAGGTGGTCGCCGCTGCGATTCGCCGCCCCGCCGAGGTGACCGGCGACGGCCACCACTCGATCCGCGCTTTGATCGACGCCCAGAGCCGGCGCCGCCAGGCAGCTACCGACGGCGAGAGCAAAATCCCCGTCGACGCCGAAACCGAGCGCACCTTGGCCGCCGCCGGCTACGACTACAACAGCATCCTGCCGCGTGGCCAGACCCTGGCGGTGCGCCGCACTGCCAACCTGCACACCGGCGGTTGCCTGGAAGACGTCACTGCAATCCTGCACCCCACGCTGGTGGACGCCGCCGTCCGCGCAGCCCGCGCCCTCGACATCCCCATGGTCGGCCTGGACCTGATGGTGCCCGCCGCCGATCAACCCGAATACGTATTTATCGAAGCCAATGAACGGGCCGGCCTGGCCAACCACGAACCGCAACCGACCGCCGAGAAATTTGTGGATTTGCTGTTTCCCCACAGTCAGCCGACCGCCCAATAAGCTGTGGCCACCGAGCGTGTGTGGCGAGCGGGCTTGCCCGCGTTGGGCTGCGAAGCGGCCCCAAAACCTGCCAATGCGTTCTGGCTGAACGAACGCGGCGCCTGGATAAGGGCTGCTTCGCAGCCCAACGCGGGCAAGCCCGCTCGCCACATAAGCCAAGCGTTCTAGCCACATAAGCCCGCTCGCCGCAGGAGCGCGCACCATTTACCAGGAGTCTTTATGAGCCGAACCATCCCCGAACCGGACCTCAACTACCTGCAAAAAGTACTGCTGGAAATGCTCGCCATTCCCAGCCCCACGGGCTTTACCGACACCATCGTGCGCTATGTCGCCGAGCGCCTGGAAGAACTCGGCATCCCATTTGAAATGACCCGGCGTGGCACCATCCGCGCCACCCTCAAGGGCCAGAAAAACAGCCCCGACCGCGCGGTGTCCGCGCACCTCGATACCATCGGCGCCGCCGTGCGTGCGATCAAGGACAACGGCCGCCTGAGCCTGGCGCCGGTGGGCTGCTGGTCGAGCCGTTTTGCCGAAGGCAGCCGCGTCAGCCTGTTTACCGACAATGGCGTGATCCGTGGCAGCGTGTTGCCGTTGATGGCCTCCGGGCATGCGTTCAACACCGCCGTGGATGAAATGCCGGTGAGCTGGGACCATGTGGAACTGCGCCTGGACGCGTACTGCGCCACCCGTGCCGACTGCGATTCCCTGGGGATCGGCATCGGCGACTACGTGGCCTTCGACCCGCTGCCCGAGTTCACCGAGAGCGGGCATATCAGCGCGCGCCACCTGGATGACAAGGCCGGCGTCGCTGCCCTGCTGGCGGCGCTCAAGGCCATCGTCGACAGTGGCGAACCCTTGCTGATCGACTGCCACCCGCTGTTCACCATCACCGAGGAAACCGGCAGCGGTGCTGCGGCCGCGCTACCCTGGGATGTGAGTGAATTTGTCGGCATCGACATCGCCCCGGTCGCGCCCGGCCAGCATTCCAGCGAACACGCGGTCAGCGTGGCGATGCAGGATTCCGGCGGGCCCTATGACTATCACCTGTCGCGGCACCTGCTGCGCCTGGCGGCGGATAACGAACTGCCGGTGCGCCGCGACCTGTTCCGTTATTACTTCAGCGACGCCCACTCGGCCGTGACCGCCGGCCATGACATCCGCACTGCCCTGCTGGCGTTTGGTTGCGATGCAACCCACGGCTACGAGCGCACCCATATCGACAGCCTGGCCGCGCTGAGCCGCCTGTTGGGCGCCTACATCCTCAGCCCGCCGGTGTTCGCCAGCGATGCACAACCGGCCCAGGGTTCACTGGATCGGTTCAGTCATCAGATCGAACATGAAACGCAGATGGAGAGCGACACACGCGTGCCCTCGGTGGACAGCCTGGTAGGCAACAAAACCTGATACTGGCAACTGAGCTCCCGGCGCAGTAGCATCGCCGGGATTCTCTACTTGAGGCTTGTATGCTGATTCCCTACGACGCACTTGAAGTCGACACCCTGACCCGCCTCATCGAAGACTTCGTAACCCGCGACGGCACCGACAACGGCGACGACACGCCCCTGGAAACCCGCGTGCTGCGTGTACGCCAGGCGCTGACCAAAGGCCAGGCACTCATCGTATTCGACCCCGAAAGCGAGCAGTGCCAGTTGATGCTCAAGCACGACGTGCCCAAGCATCTGTTCGACTGACCGTGTAGCTCAGGGGTTGGGCACGACCACCGGATGGGTGGCGGCGCCCTGGCGTTGGAGGATTTTCTGGTAGACCTCGGCACGGTGTACATGCACCCCGGCCGGCGCTACCACGCCAAATTTCACCTGGGTGCCGTTCACTTCGAGGATATGCACGGCGATGTCATCGCCAATCGAGATGATTTCGCCTACAGCGCGGCTTAAGACCAGCATGGCGGTTGTCCTTTGTGCAATGACAGGACCCCGACCATGCGCGCTGGCGGTACAGCCATCAATGCCCTGCATTAAAATCAGGCAGTACCTACGCGCGAAGGTAATTTGCCTTACGGACAACTACCCAATCAGCCCTTAGCTGCCTGTGCCTTGGCGCGCATCTTGTCCGCCATGCTTGTCATCTCGTCATACAGCAACTGTGGGTTTTTCTGCTTCAAGGCCCACGCCATCCGCCCTTGCTCATGGGGCAGGATCATGAACTCACCTTCCGCCACCTGCTGATAGATGTAATCGGCGATGTCAGCCGCCGAAATCGGCGAGCTCTCGAGCAACTTGCCCACCTGCGCCTTCATCGCCGGAGTCGGCCCACGGAACGAGTCCAGCAAGTTGGTCTGGAAGAAAGATGGGCACACCACATGCACCCCGACTTCCTGCTGCTTGAGCTCCACCAGCAAACTCTCCGACAGCGCCACCACGCCCGCCTTGGCCACGTTGTAGTTGCTCATGGCCGGCCCCTGCATCAGCGCCGCCATGGAGGCGATGTTGATGATACGGCCCTTGCTCTGCTCCAGCAGCGGCAGGAACGCCTTGCAGCCCTTGACCACGCCCATCAGGTTGATTGCGATCTGCCAGTCCCAATCCTCCAGGGACAGCTCGGCGAAGAACCCGCCCGAGGCCACACCGGCATTGTTGACGATCACATCGATGCCGCCCAGTTTCACCTCGCAGGCCTGGGCAAACGCCGTGAGCTGGCTGTAGTCGCGTACGTCGCAGCGCTGGGTAAAGCCCTCGCCGCCGGCTTCGCGTACGAGCTTCAGGGTTTCCTGCAAGCCCGGCTCGCTGACGTCCGACAAGGCCAACTGCCAGCCCTCACGGGCCCAGCGCAGAGCGATTTCACGACCCAGGCCGGACCCGGCGCCAGTGATCATCATGCGATTTTGCATAGGTAGTAGCCTTGTGGTTCACAGAAGAAGTGATCGGCAGTGTAGCGAAGGTTTTTCCCACACCCACGCACCATCAGAGTGATGAATGCCCCAGGCAAACCACAGGCCGGGTCGGAGGCTGGCGCATAGACTAAGTTCAATATTTTTCAACTAACAACGTGGTTTTGCGAACGCATTAAAAGAAATAAGCGAGTTCGCAAAATGCTTTAAAAAAATACTGAATTTTTCACAACTCAGCGCAGTCGGAGTTTTTAAGGCGCCGGCAATTAAATCAGCGGTGCTAACGTTAAATCTTCAGTCCTTGCACAAGGCCTATAAGGAAATAAACCCATGAGCCTCATTCTAATTATCATCCTGATCCTGCTGCTGGTCGGTGGTCTGCCAGTGTTCCCGCACTCCCGCAACTGGGGTTATGGCCCGTCGGGTATCCTCGGTGTTGTCCTGGTGGTACTGCTGGTGCTGTTGTTGCTCGGTCGGATATAAAACCGGCGCAAAAAAAAGAGGCCTTGATGGCCTCTTTTTTTATGCGCGGTTAGTTAGTCCGGCTTACCGTTAACTACACCGGCGGTGTTATCCAACAGGCTCTTGGTCGCGGTTTGCAGGAACGACTCGAGTTTCTGCTTCAACGCCGCCTCGTCCGGGGACTCAGGAATCACTTTACCGGTCGGGTTGGCGCCCAGTTCGTATTCCCACAGCTTCGGTGGCATTTCCTTAGGCAGTACCAGGATGCGGTCAGCGGTAACCAGTGCAACGGTCTGGTCGCTGCCCGACGGCTTGATCACGCCAAAGCCCTTGTCGCCTTCCGGCAGGTTCAGCAGGTCGCGACCCCAGCACTGGTGCAGGGTGTCGCCACCGAGGCGGCCCATAATGGTCGGCACGATGTCGATCTGAGTGCCCACGGTGTGGTCACGCTCGCCGAATTTCTCCTGCATGCCCGGTGCGATCATCAGCATCGGCACGTTGAAGCGGCCCAGGTCCATCTCGGTGATCTGCTGTTCGTTGCCGAAGCCGTGGTCGCCCACGATCACGAACAGGGTTTCCTTGAAGTACGGCTCTTTACGGGCCTTTTCAAAGAACTGGCCCAGGGCCCAGTCGGAGTAGCGCATGGCCGTCAAATGCTCGTTGAGGCTGCCACGGTCGGTGACTTTCTCGACCGGCAATGGCGTCGGCAACGCATACGGCGTGTGGTTGGACAGGGTTTGCAGCAGTGCGTAGAACGGCTTGCCGCCTTCACGGGCTTTCAACTCTTCCAGGCCACGGTTGAACATGTCCTGGTCGGACACGCCCCACGTCGGGTCGGAGAACACCGGGTCGACGAAGTCGTTACGCCCGATGAAGTTGGTCATGCCCTGGTTGCTGAAGAAGCCCGACTGGTTGTCCCAGGCGAAGTCGCCGTTGTAGACATACACGTCGTTAAAGTCACGGGCGCTGAGCAACTGCGGCAAGCCGGACAGCTTGTGGCTGCCTTCCGGGGTCTGCATCAGGTATTCGAAGCCTGGCAGGTTCGGGAAGCAAGCCATAGTGGCAAACATACCCTGGTGGGTGTGGGTACCGTTGGAGAAGAAACGGTCGAACAGCAGGCCTTCCTTGGACAATTTGTCGAAGGCTGGCGTGATGTTGCCCGGGCGGCCCAATGCGCCTACCGAGTGACCGGCGAAGCTTTCCATCAGGATCACGACCACGTTCTTGATCGGCAGGGTCTTCTCGGCCGGTGGTGTGTAGTCACGGCGCACGGCGGCGATGTCGGTATCCACCAGCTTCTCTTGCGGCAGCACCAGCATGTCACGCACGGTCTGGGTGGCCAGCGGTTGGTCGAGGGTCGCCTTCCAGATATTGGAACGGTCTTCACCAAACCGCGCCTTGGCTGCGCCAATCAACGACAAGGTGCCATTGAGGCCCAACTGGTTGGCGAAGTTCGAGTCGGTGGTGTACACATCGCCCCAACGCAGCGGCGGGCCTTGGCGCAGGGTGCCACGGGCGGCAACCACGGCGATCAACAGGCAGACCACGAACACCGCGATGCGGCTGTACCACGGCGCAACCTGGCGCGTGCCGACGCTGCCACCGCTGAATGGGCCGCGCGGGCGAGTGGCGCGGTCTGCGCCTTTGAACGCGATGCTCAGGATCAGCGTGCCCACGGCCCAGGCCAGCAGGTAGCGCACCACTGGGAAACCGTACCAGAGCATGCTCATCACGGTTTTCGGGTCTTCCTTCACGTACTGGAACACCAGGCCGTTGAGGCGCTGGTGGAACTCGCGGTAGAAGTCCATCTCCATCAGGCCAAGGAACAGCGCAATGCTCGACGCAACCGTCAGCCAGAGCCGGAACAGCCCACGCGCCGCCATGGCCCGGACGCTGAACAGCGCCAGCAGCAACGGAATGATCAGGTACACCACCAGGCGGATATCGAGACGCAGGCCGTTGGCGAACGCTTCGAGGAAGGTCGAGGCCGGCGTGTCGAGGATCATCTCGCGGTTGTACACCAGCAGCGCCAGGCGCAGCAGGGAGAACATCACCATCATGACCAGTGCGCAGAGCAGCGTGTACGCCAGATGGGATTTGACGGTCGGTTGCAGCAGGCGATTAGAAGCTCGCTGCTGACTCAGGGCGTCCGGGTTTGCCATGTCGTTTCAGGACCCATTGGAAGTTTAAGTGACGAAAAATCGCAGTGGCGCGAATGGTGCCCGATCAGTCACAGCAAGGCTATTAATTACTGAACGAGCACTGCTGCACCGCCTTTAATGGCAGGCAGATATAGCCGGCAAATTGTCTTGGATGGGATGTGAAAATTGTGTGCAGCGAATATTTCGATACACAAATCTGCCAGACACGCTGAAACCAAATGTGGGAGGGGGCTTGCCCCCGATAGCGGTTTTTCAGTGCCAGATGAGTGGCTGATACACCGCCATCGGGGGCAAGCCCCCTCCCACATGTTCCGTGCTCACTCGAGATGGAGTGAGCGGCAGGATCAGATCCGCACGTTACCGCGCGGCCCGGCAATCGCCCAGATGATCAGGCCCAGCACCGGCAGCAACAGGATCAACAGGATCCACAACACTTTGGCGCCCGTGCTGGCGCCGCTTTTGAACACATTGATGATCGCCCAGATGTCCAGCGCGAGGATGATCAGCCCGATCAAGCTATTAAAGGTGGAACCCATGGTGTCGCTCCTAAGTGAGGGCATGCACTTGTAGGATAGTCAGCCCTGCCAGGGGTTCCGCTTTATTTCACACGTGAACCGCGACCTTCAGCGCTTCCAGCGACGGCTCGGCCTTGATGCCGACTTCGGCGCACAGTTCCAGCACGCGCGGCAGGTCGTTGCCGTAGACCAGCACGGCCTGGATCTCGTCATCCAGCAGTTGGCTGAAGTTAAGCAGCACATAGCCACCGTCTTCCGGGCTGAGGGCGCTCATCTGGATCTGGATGCGGTTGAGTGCGGTGAGGTCTTCGGTCTTGGCCAGTTGCTTGGGCTTGAGGTTGAAGGCCACGCCCGGGCCGAACGAGGCAACGATCTGCGCGAACAGGTCACCATAGGTATCGGCCTGGAACAGCACCGTCTCCGGCAGGCTGCCGACTACTACCCACTCCCCCAGCGGGATCGGGAAGGTGTCGTCGTAGTTGATATCCGGGTTGGCCGCCAGAAACGCTACCGGGTCGGCGTAGGCTTGGGCGGCTTCTTCGGCGATGCGCGCCACCTCGTCCTCGCCCATGACCCCGGCGCTGATTTTGCTGATGAGTTCGACGAGGGCGGTTTTCATGGGGTAATCCTGTAGCGGGCTGGTTTTTGAGGGCGCAAAGCCTACACCAGTTTCTGCAACTGCGCCGCCGTATCCGCTGCGCCCATGGTTTGCGCGGCTGCCAGCGCGGTTGCACCCTGGGCATCGGTGGCCTTGGGGTTGGCGCCTTGGCCGAGCAGGTAGTCGAGCATTTCCACGCGGTTGAACATGGCTGCCAGCATCAGTGCGGTACGGCCGTCGGACGATGCCGCCTCCACGGGCGTGCCACCTTCGATCAATGCCTTGACCACGGGCAGGTTGCCCTTGAAGGCCGCGCCGGCAATCGGCAGTTGGTTCTTGTCATTGGCGATCAGCGGGTCGGCCTTGAACTCCAACAGCACTTTTACCGCCTCGGCATGGCCGTGGTAGGCCGCCAGCATCAGCAAGGTATCGCCGTTGTGATTGCGCAAGTTGGCTGGCAAGCCCTTGGCCAGCAGCGCCGCGAGCATCGCCGCGTCGCCACGGCGGGCCACGTCGAAGACCTGTTCGGCAAACTCGGCGGCTTCGTCTTCGGTCATTTGTTTAGGCTGGTCTGACATGTGGGGCTCCTTAAATCGCGTACTGAATAGGCGCCAGTGTCGCGAGGGAGTTCCCACCTGTCATGGTTTTTTTGCCAAAAGCCCTTATAGGCAGAATCAATAGCGGAACTGGCCACCCTGGATCTGCGCCAGCAACTGCCCGGTCACCGGAACGTAGCAGTCCGACCCCGGCAGCCAGGCGTACACCGGATCATTGCCGGCCTTGTCCGGGTCGAACGCCTCTTCCTTGAGCCGCACCTTCTGGTATTTGAAGGTGCCGGTAGTTTCCATCTTCACCTTGACCCGCAGGAACAGTGGCACCGCATAGTGCGGCAACTGGCCGTGGGCAAATTGCAGCAACTCGCGCATGTCCAGGGACGCCAGGGACTCACTCGGGGTGATGGCCACCATGCCTGCGCGGCCATTGGTGTTTTCAATCTCGACACCATAGGCCACCACTTCGGCGATCTGCGGGTGTTGCAACAGCACATTCTCGACCTCGGTGGTGGAAACGTTTTCACCCTTCCAGCGATAGGTGTCGCCCAGCCGATCGACGAATTGCGCATGGCCAAAGCCGATGCTGCGCAACAGATCACCGGTATTGAAGTAGCGGTCACCCTTTTCAAACACGTCGGTGAGGATCACCTTGCGGTTCTTTTCCGGGTCGGTGTAGCCGTCAAAGGGCGACTTCTCATCGATCCTGGCCAGCAACAGGCCCTGCCCGCCGGTTTGCACCTTACGCATAAAGCCATCGGCGCCGCGGACCGGCTCGCCGCTGCCGTGGGCGTAGTCCACCAGTGCCCAATGCTGCAGGCAGAAGCCAATGGTGTTGTCGAAATTCAATACGTTGGTAAAACCGATGTTGCCATCACTGGCCGCGTACAACTCGCAAATATGCTCCACGCCGTAACGCGCCTTGAACTGCGCCCACACGCCAGGGCGCAGGCCGTTGCCGACCATCTTGGTCACGCGGTTATCACGGTCGTTGTCGGCGGCAGGCTGGTCGAGCAGGTAACGGCACAGCTCACCGACATAACCGAGGGTGGTCGCCTTGAATTTGCGCGCATCATCCCAGAACTGGCTGGCGCTGAACTTGCGGCGAATGGCGAAACCCGACGCCCCCACAATCGCCGAGCCCCAGCACACGCACAGGCCAGTGGCGTGGTACAGCGGCAAGGTGCAATACACGACGTCATCCGGGCCCATGTCCAGGGCGATACTGCCGAAACTCACGGCGGTTTTGGTCCAGCGCCCGTGTTTCATGATGCCGGCCTTGGGCAAGCCGGTGGTACCGGAGGTGTAGATATAGAAGCACGGGTCGTTGAAGTAGATGTGCGCCGTGCTGGTGGGGTTGGCCTCGGGGCATTCGGCACTGGCGGCCAGCACGTCGATATAGCCCGCAGGCGTCGCCCCGGCCTGCTGGTCGGCGACAAACCAGGTGCGCTGCGCAGGGATCTGCACCTGGTCGCGTACGGCGTCGTAAGCGGCGACCAACTCCGCGCCCACCACAATCGCCACTGGGTTGACCAGGTTCAGGCTATGCACCAGGGCACTTTGCGTCTGCGCGGTATTGAGCATCGTGCAGATACCACCCAGCTTGGCCACGGCCAGCACGCTCAGTAGCAGTTCGGGACGGTTTTCGATAAACAGCGCCACCACGTCGCCCTTGCCGATGCCTTCAGCCTGCAGGTGATGCGCCAGGCGGTTGGCGCGCCTGTTGGCTTCGCGGTAGCTGATGACCTGGTCAGCGTAGAGCAGCGCGGCGCCATCCGGGTTGCGCAGCGTGGCTTGCTCAAAGTGCCAGCCCAGGCCGCAGGATTGCTCGGGGTCGGTAACATTCGCGGCACGCATGCCGCGGACCACCCGCGGCAACGCGCGAACAATGGCGGGCACCTTACGCAGCATCATGCTCCAGGTGATCATGTCATTTTGCGGATGGCTCATGGCGGAACGTCCTTTTTCTTATTCTTCGTATGATCCAAACACCGGTATTCCCATCGAGGGCAAGCCGAGTGCATGCCAGGAAAATACGTCAGCCCTTCTTCGGCTGTACACGCGGGATTTGAAAAGTTTTGTATCCCGATGGGCGTCCACGGAAAAAAGGAATTTAGCCAAGCGGCGGCAGTCTTTAGCTATAGCAGCACAGCATCGCCGCCCGGCCGAACAGCGCAAAATGCAGGATGCATGATGGCCACTCATGCAAATTGCACGAAATCGAAAAATCCTAAAATTTATAACTTGCTGATTTATAACGATATTTTATAAATACGCTAGCTGGCACAATCACTGCACCTATCACTCCATGCTTGCCAACTTGAGCCAACGGAGCTGATAGACATGAGCCTGATCCAAGATAAATTCGCTTCAGTATTCTCCAACTACGACGTCACCACCCAGCCACGCCCGGACGGCGGTATCCTGTTGACCCTGCGCAACAGCGAAGGCAAGCAGGTCAAGCGTTCGATCTCGTACCAACAGTTACACACCGCCGATCAACTGACGTGGGTGATCAGCGCCATTCGCCGTGACCTGGCGGAACAAGCCAGTGAGCTGCCGCAGATTTCGATGCTGCAAAGCCAGAACCGCTTTGCCCTGCCGACCTACCATTCGGCATAAGCAACCGTTAAAAAAAGGGCCGCGACGCCATTGGGCGTCGCGGCCCTTTTTTGTGGGCTCTCAGCACAGTCCCAAGCGGGCTGCTTCGTTCATCGCCTGCACACGGTTGTTGACGTCCAGCTTGCCGTAGATATTGCGCAAGTGAAATTTCACCGTGGCTTCGGAAGTGGCACGTATCTGGCTGATCTCCCAGACCGTCTTGCCCTCAGAGGCCCATCGCAGTATCTCCAACTCCGTGGGGGTCAAGGGCTTTCCGGACAGGCTAAGGCGCCGTCTGACAGTGTTGGGTAAGGAATACGACGTTGCACAACATTCCTTCGGGCCTCTCATTAATTTCTCTCCCTTGTATTGACTAACGCCCTATCACCATTCGGATTTCTCCTATTGACAGGTGACATAAACGTCGATTAGCAAGAGAGTTACATAACGACTGGTATTAAGGAGCAGCCCCCGCGATAAACAGCCTTGCCCTACAGAAGTTTGGGGTTATTCCCACAACAACTTCCAACTTGTAGGGCTTGAAGTTTCCAATATGCAGTGATTAATCGTCCAACCCAGGAAAACGCCGGGCGATCTCATCACCCGTCAGTTCAGGCACCCAGCCTTGAGCGGTATTGAATAGCCGCAGCGCCACAAAATGCGGGTTCTCGCCCATATCAAACCAATGCGCCATACCCGCCGGAACCACCAGCAGGTCGTTTTTCTCACAGCGAACCGCATACACGTAGTCGCCGATGTGCAGCGTGAACAGACCTTGGCCGGCGATGAAGAAACGCGCGTCGTCTTCGCTGTAGCGGCGCTCATCGAGGAACTGGGCGCGCAATTCGTCTTTCTGCACCGCGTCGCCCGTGACGCTGAGCACCTCCACACGGGCGTAGCCAAGGGCATCGATCTGCGCCTGGTAGGCGGCGATCAGTTGCGCATCGCTGGCGCCCTGCTCAATCGGCGCGGGCAACCAGCGCTCGAACCGCACGCCATGTTCTGCGAGGGTTGCGGCAATGTCGTCGAGATGGGTCAGGACCTTGTTCGGCGTGTCCGGTGAAGCGACGGGGTAGACGGCGACGTAACTCATTGAGGGATTCCTTGGTTCTGCTCGTGCAATCGAAGACCGATGATAACGGCTGCGGCCAGCGCCGCGACGCTGGCAATACTAAAGGTGAAGGTCGGCCCCAACAGGTTCCAGCTATAGCCGGAATACAGCGCGCCCAACGCGCCGCCGGTGCCGGCCAACGCGGCATACAGCGCCTGGCCCTGGCCTTGTTGTTTAGCGCCGAAACTGCGCTGCACAAAGGCGATGGCCGCCGCATGAAAACTGCCGAAGGTCGCGGCGTGCATCACCTGCGCCAGCAACAGCACCCAGAAAAACTCGGCGAACGACCCCAGCAACAACCACCGCAGCGCCGCCAGCAGGAAGCTGGCCAGCAGCACCCGGCGTACTGAAAACCGCGTGAGGATGCGGCTCATGCCCAGGAACATCAACACTTCCGCCACCACCCCCAAGGCCCACAGCAGGCCGATCACGCCACGGCTGTAACCGAGGTGCTCGAGGTGCAGGGTCAGGAAGGTGTAATACGGGCCATGGCTCATTTGCATCAGCGCCACGCAGGCATAAAACGCCAGCACCCCGGGGCTGCGCAATTGCTTGAGAAAGCCGTCACCGGCCAGGCGATTGCCGTGGCTGACCGGCTGCGCATTCGGGACCCACAGGCTGGCGCCGATGATGCCGGCCATGATGACCACGACGACCACCGGGTAAATATCCAGGCTCAGCCAGTCGAACAGGCGGCCCATGATCACCACAGTGAGAATAAAACCGATGGAACCCCACAGGCGGATCTGGCTGTAGCGCGAGGTCTGTTTTTGCAGGTGCGCCAGGGTGATCACTTCAAATTGCGGCAGCACCGCGTGCCAAAAGAACGCATGCAGGGCCATCACCAGCGCCAGCCAGGCGTAGGTGTGGCTGATGAAGATCAGCGAAAAACTCGCCAGGGTGCACACCGCGCCGAAGCGCACGATGGCCAGGCGCCGGCCGGTGTAGTCGCCCAGCCAGCCCCACAGGTTCGGCGCGACGCAGCGCATCAGCATGGGGATGGCCACCAGCTCGCCGATGCGTGCGCTGGAGAACCCCAGGTGGTCGAAGTACAGCGCCAGGAATGGGGCGGTTGCGCCGAGCAGGGCGAAGTAGAAGAGGTAGAAGCTGGAGAGGCGCCAGTATGGGAGGGTGGGGGTTATGCCGGGGGTCATGCTGGGGGCCGCTTCGCGGCCCAACGCGGGCAAGCCCGCTCGCCACAACAAGCACACTTGCCATAACAAGCTCTCTCACCATAGCAAGCTTGCTTGCCATAACAAGCTTGCTCACCATAGCAAGCTTGCTTGTCATAACACGCTGTCACAGCTGGCCCAGAACCGGGGTGCTTACCTGCACGTCAGCGTTTTGCCCACGGTTGCGCAGCAGGTGGTCCATCAACACGATGGCCATCATTGCCTCGGCAATCGGTGTGGCGCGGATGCCCACGCACGGGTCGTGGCGGCCTTTGGTGATCACGTCCACTGGATTGCCGTGCACATCGATCGAACGGCCCGGGGTGGTGATGCTCGAGGTGGCCTTGAGTGCCAGGTGCGCCACGATCGGCTGGCCGGAGGAAATACCGCCGAGGATGCCGCCGGCGTTGTTGCTGAGGAAGCCTTCAGGCGTCATTTCATCACGATGCTCGGTGCCGCGCTGGGACACGCAGGCGAAGCCGGCGCCGATTTCCACGCCTTTCACCGCGTTGATGCTCATCAGCGCATGGGCCAACTCGGCGTCCAGGCGGTCGAAGATCGGCTCGCCCAGGCCTGGCTTGACGCCTTCGGCGACCACGGTGATCTTGGCGCCGACCGAATCCTGGTCGCGGCGCAACTGGTCCATATAGGCTTCCAGCTCCGGCACCTTGTCCGGGTCGGGGCTGAAGAACGCGTTGTCGTCCACGCTGTCCCAGGTCTTGAACGGGATTTCAATCGGGCCCAGCTGGCTCATGTAGCCACGGATCACGATGCCCTGGGTCGCCAGGTATTTCTTGGCGATGGCGCCGGCGGCAACGCGCATGGCGGTTTCGCGGGCCGAGCTGCGGCCGCCACCACGGTAGTCACGTTCGCCGTATTTGTGGTGGTAGGTGTAGTCGGCATGGGCCGGGCGGAACAGGTCCTTGATCGCCGAGTAGTCCTTGGACTTCTGGTCGGTGTTGCGAATCAGCAGGCCGATGCCGCAACCGGTGGTGCGGCCTTCGAACACGCCGGAGAGGATCTCGACTTCGTCGGGCTCCTGGCGCTGGGTGGTGTGGCGGCTGGTGCCGGGCTTGCGACGGTCGAGGTCACGCTGCAGGTCTTCCAGGGACAGCTCGAGGCCGGGCGGGCAGCCGTCGACAATGGCGACCAACGCCGGGCCATGGCTTTCGCCCGCGGTGGTGACAGTGAACAGCTTGCCGAAGGTATTGCCGGACATGCAGGGCGCTCCGTGAAATCAGTTGAATCAAGTCAACCGTAATAACTTAAGGCGGCCAGTATACGCAGGCTATTCGACTAGATCATCATCGAAACCTTACCGGTGGGCATTGGTCCAACCGGCACCTTCCCGATAATGGCGCGATGATGCTGCGAGTTTTGCTGTTTACCCTCACCCTGTTTACCGCCATGGCCCAGGCCGCCTCCCCTGTCGTGCTGCAACGGCCCATCAGCCTGGACACCGGCAGCGGCGAGCTATTTGGCTCGCTGCTGCTGCCACAGTCCGACCAACCGGTGCCGGTGGTGCTGATCATCGCCGGCTCCGGCCCCACCGACCGCAACGGCAACAGCGCCGACGGCGCGCGCAATGACAGCCTCAAGCGCCTGGCCTGGGTGCTGGCCCGGCACAACATCGCCAGCGTGCGCTATGACAAGCGCGGCGTCGCCGCCAGCCTGGCCGCCACGCCCGACGAACGCAACCTGAGCCTTGACGCCTACGTGGCCGACGCCGTGGCCTGGGGCAAGCTGCTCAAGGCCGATAAACGCCTGGGCCCGCTGATTGTGCTGGGCCATAGCGAAGGTGCACTGGTCGCCGCCCTGGCCGCACCGCAGCTCGACCCGGCCGGGGTGGTTTCGCTGTCCGGCAGCGCGCGCCCGGTGGACCAGGTGATCCGCCAGCAACTGGCTGACCACTTGCCCCCTGCCCTGCTGCTACGCAGCAATGAAATCCTCGATCACCTCAAGGCCGGCCAGGTGGATACCGATGTGCCTGGCCCGCTGCAGGGTATTTTCCGACCCAGCGTGCAGCCTTATCTGATCAGCCTGTTTCGCGCCGATCCGTCAGCGGCGTTCGCCAAACTGACGATGCCGGCGCTGATCATCCAGGGCAGCAACGACATCCAGGTCGGCGTGGGCGACGCCCGACAACTCAAGCAGGCCAAGCCCGACGCGCAGCTTGTGCTGATTGAAGGCATGAACCACGTGATGCGTATCGTGCCCAATGACGTGAAGCAGCAACTGGCCTCCTACAATGACCCGCAATTGCCCCTCGCCGCCGAGCTGGGCCAGCGCATCGTGCGCTTTATCGACGGACTTCAACTCCGTTAAGCGACAATTTGCCTCTAGTCCTACGGATAACGGCCGATAAGCCCAGAGTCGACAGCAAAAAGACTGTCGGCTTGCTGGGCTTGGACAGGATCGCGCCGCATGACAACCACTGAAGCAATACCGGAACCTACTGCCGACACCCCGGCTGAAAATACCGAGGCCGTCGACGCGGCGTCCCTGCCGTGGGCGGATGTTCAGGCCGAGCATTTCAAGATGCTGCGCCTGGCCCCCCTGGCCACCGACCGTGCCACGGGCGTGCGGCCGTTGCGGTTCGTGCAGTTCGGTTACGCCGAGCGCAATGACAAGCACCACAGCCTGCTGCGCATGGTGATACAACTGCCGGGCCAACGTGTGCGCCGCGAGCAGAACCACCTGGATATCTGGGTCGATCACGACACCCACCGCGTGCACTTCGGCCCGGGCAACAGCCTGGAAATCGAACCCGCCAACCGTGGCATCGGCCGCTTCCTGGTGGCCCAAGGCGCCGCGTGGGCCAAGAAGAAGTGGTCGCACTATCGCGTCGACGGCGTGGACCTGGCCAACAAGGATGCGCTTAACGAAGCCACGCGCCTGCGCCGCGACCACTTCCTGCGCATCCAGGGTTTTGATGTGGCCTATGCCGATGTGCAGCACCTTAAGGGCAACGTGCAGCCGGGCAAGGTCAGCAACGTGCTGGACAGCTGGAACACCGAGAAAGTCCAGTTCGTGGAAATACTCGAAGCCGCGCAGATGCTGCAACAGGCCGAGCACAATCTGGCGGAGCAGGAAGTGAAGCTGCGCAAGGAAGAGGAAAAAGTCACCAAGTTCAAGCGCGAGGACAGCGGGTTGCGCTTTACCATCACCTGTTTGGTAGCGTTTACCGTGTTTCAGGCGGGGTTGTTGATCTGGATTGCCACGCACCGCTAGCAGGCTGAAATGCAGTCAAAAATGTGGGAGCTGGCTTGCCCCCTCCCACATTGATAATGTTTTAAACCCTCGCGGCAAACACTGCCTGATGCTCGCGGCACTGCTCAGCCGTCAACATGAACACCCCATGCCCACCGCGCTGGAACTCCAGCCAGGCGAAGTCCACTTCCGGGTACAGCGCCTCGACGTGCACCTGGCTGTTGCCCACTTCGACAATCAGCAAGCCCTTCTCGGTCAGGTGGTCTGCGGCCTCTGCCAGCATCCGCCTTACCAGGTTCAAGCCATCGTCGCCACAGGCCAGGCCCAGCTCCGGCTCATGTTGGTATTCGTCGGGCATGTCGGCGAAGTCTTCGGCATCCACATACGGCGGGTTCGAAACGATCAGGTCGAAGCGCTGGCCCGGCAGGCCGTCGAAGCCGTCACCCTGCACGGTGTACACGCGCTCGTCGACGCCATGGCGCTCGATATTCTGGTTGGCCACTTCCAACGCTTCGAAGGACAAGTCACCCAGCACCACTTCAGCGTCCTGGAACTCGTAGGCGCAAGCAATACCGATGCAACCGGAGCCCGTGCACAAATCGAGGATGCGCGCCGGTGGCTGGGCCAGCCAGGGTTCGAAGCGGTTTTCGATCAGCTCGCCAATCGGTGAACGCGGGATCAGCACGCGCTCGTCGACGATAAACGACATGCCGCAGAACCACGCTTCCTTCAACAGGTAGGCGGTGGGCACACGCTCATGGATACGGCGATGCAGCAAACGCTGCACGTGGGAAATCTCTTCCTCTTCCAGGTTGCAGTCCAGGTAGCTGTCATTGATTTCCCACGGCAGGTGCAAGGCGCCGAGCACCAATTGCCGGGCTTCGTCCCAGGCGTTGTCGGTGCCATGGCCAAAAAACAGGTCTTCCCCATGGAAACGGCTGACAGCCCAACGGATGTGGTCGCGCAAGGTGCGCAGGCGGGAAGTAATCACGGGGGGCAGACTCCTGGAAAAAACGACTGGCGATTCTAACAGCCTTAGCCTGTACCGACGATGTACGAAATAGCCCCGCCATACGTCGGATTTCATCCAAATTGCCATCATTCGGCTAAACAAGCCGGCCACTTGACATGGCTGCACGTCAACAACGGCGTACCTTACGATGGTAGCGATTCACAGAACCGCTCAGCCAGTGGACAATGTGACAAAAGCCCCCCTCACAGGAGCCCCAGAATGTCCGTTCCAAAGACGATGTTTCAACTCAGCGGTCGCGGTTACGCAGCAGCCAACCTTGGCCATGCGACCCTCGTGATCATCGACGCCCAGAAAGAATACCTCAGCGGCCCGCTTGCCCTTTCGGGCATGGACGCGGCGGTCGACAACATCAAGCAGTTGGTGACAGCGGCTCGCAATGCCGGGCGCCCGATCGTGCATGTGCGCCACCTGGGCACCGTCGGCGGCCTGTTTGACCCGCAGGGCGAGCGCGGTGAATTTATCCCCGGCCTGGAACCTGCCGGCGACGAAACCATCATCGGCAAGCTGCTGCCCAGCGCCTTCCACGGTACCGGCCTGGAAAAACACCTGCAGGACCTGGGCTCCCTGGACCTGATCGTCTGCGGCTTCATGAGCCACTCCAGCGTCAGCACCACCGTGCGTGCGGCCAAGAACCTGGGCTTTCGCTGCACCCTCGTCGAAGACGCCTGCGCCACCCGCGACCTGCCTTACAAGGGCGGCATCCTGAGTGCCGAGCACGTGCAACAGACCGAAATGGCCATCATGGCTGACAACTTCGCCACCCTGGCGTTGACCAAAGATCTGATCTGATCGACCTTCTGATGAGCGGCGCGGCAATGTTTATTGCCCCGCTCATCCGCAAAGCCCTTTCATTTGGCGCATTTACCCCTCCCCCCGGAACAACCTGTGTATCTTCCGGTCGAAGGGCCGATACCCTGGAGGAAAGGTCGGAATGAAGATATCCGATGGTTTTGATGCTCGTCGCTTGCGCCCCAAGGGCCCGAGCAACTGGCGTCTGCGTCTGGTGGCGCTGATTGGCGCGCTGCTGGCGATTGTAGGTTTGTTGCTTACCGGCGCTGGTGGCGCTGGTTTGTTTGGTCACTCACCGGCCCTTGGCGAGCTGAATGCCAGCCCCGGCGGCTCGGCGCTCCTGCTGGCGATCGGCCTGTTGGTGCTGTGGTTGGGCGTGTGGTTGTGGCGCCGTAGCCGTAGGAAGATGCGCCAGCCGCTGTCGCTGAATATCGCTTCACACTTGATGAAAAAGCACGACTGATGGCGCTTGGATAGCGTTTCCTGCGCCCTGGCCGCCGCGATTTAGGTAAACTGCCCGCCCTTCGCGGAGGCTGACATGCAAGACGACGATTTTTCCCTATTCAAAAACGAGCTGCGCGGCGTCAAGCCGATCAAGCACGACCGCGCCGACACCGGCAAACCCAAGGCTGACCGGGCGCAGATCGCCAAACTGCGCCAGGCTGCGACCGTGCGCACTGACGCCACGACCGTGGACGGCCTGTCGGACCAGTTCGTGATCGATGTCGGCCCCGAAGACGAGCTGATGTGGGCCCGCGACGGCGTGCAGGAAAGCCAGATGCGCAAGCTCAAGGTTGGACAGATCCCGGTCGAAGGCAGCCTCGACCTGCACGGCATGACCGTGGAAAAAGCCCGGGAAACCCTCTGGGCGTTCCTCGCCGAAGCCACCAAATTCGAAATCCGCTGCGTGCGCGTCACCCACGGCAAGGCCGTGCGCCTGGACGGCAAGCGGCCGATGATCAAGAGTCACGTCAACACCTGGCTGCGCCAGCACGCCCAGGTACTCGGCTTTACCTCGTGCCAGGCCCGCCACGGCGGCGCGGGGGCGGTGTATGTGATGCTCAAGCGCACGATGATGGAAGGGCGCGACGAGTAACAAGTGCCATCGTCAGGCTTGCAGCGATGTGTCGGCCACCGTAACCTTGCGCTTTGCGAAAATCCCACAGGTAGTTTCATGTCCCTGGAACAGAATTACACCGCGATCCTCGGCCAACTCGGCGAGGACGTCTCCCGCGAGGGCCTGCTCGACACGCCAAAGCGTGCCGCCAAGGCGATGCAGTACCTTTGCCGCGGCTATGAACAGACACTCGAAGAAGTCACCAACGGTGCCTTGTTCAGCTCCGACAACAGCGAAATGGTGCTGGTCAAGGACATCGAGTTGTACTCGCTGTGCGAACACCACCTGCTGCCGTTTATCGGCAAGGCGCACGTTGCCTACATCCCGAGCGGCAAAGTGCTGGGCCTGTCGAAGGTCGCGCGGATTGTCGACATGTACGCCCGTCGCCTGCAGATCCAGGAAAACCTCAGCCGCCAGATCGCCGATGCCGTGATGCAAGTGACCGGCGCCCTGGGCGTGGCCGTGGTGATCGAGGCCAAGCACATGTGCATGATGATGCGCGGTGTGGAGAAACAGAATTCGTCGATGATCACTTCGGTGATGCTGGGTGAGTTCCGCGAAAACGCGGCCACCCGCAGCGAGTTTCTCAGCCTGATCAAGTAACAGGTTGCGTAGGAAAAAGCCGGCGTTCATCGCCGGTTTTTTTTCGCCCACAGAAAATCAGGTAAGCTGCGGCCCCTTCTGTATTGGGCAAGAGGTTTCAGCCATGTTCGTCAAAGCACTTCGAGTGGGTCTCGGCCAAATCATCATCGCCGGCGACTTCCTGACTCGCCCACGCAAAAAGCAACGCCCTGCCGAGCAACAGGCGCAAGTGAACGCGGCTGCCAAAGACTTGACCCTGTACCAGTTCCACGCGTGCCCGTTCTGCGTGAAGACCCGCCGCACCCTGCACCGCCTGAATGTGCCGGTGGCGTTGAAAGACGCAAAGAACAACGAACAGGACCGCCAGACCCTGCTGGAGCAAGGTGGCAAGATCAAGGTGCCGTGCCTGCGTATCGAAGAGAACGGGCAGACCACCTGGATGTATGACTCCAAGGTGATTATTGATTACTTGGACAAGCGGTTTGCCGCTATCTGACAGACTTGTGCAGATCTAATGTGGGAGGGGGCTTGCTCCCGATTGCTGTCTATCCGTCACAGATGAGTTGACTGATACACCGCTATCGGGGGCAAGCCCCCTCCCACATTTTGATCAGATTACCAAGTCCAGATCGAGTAAGGCCGAACCCAGGCACTTGCCATGGGCATCCAGCGCCAGCGAGCGGGTCACGCCACCCCGCAAAATCCCCGGCAACACAAAATTCAGCGCGTGCACGTTGGGCAATTCATACCGCCGCACCGGCGCCGCGCCCGGTTCCAGCAGGCCAGCGAAGAATTCGGCCACGCGCTCGACGGTGAGTTGCTCACAGAGCAACGGGTAGTCCTCGGTGCGATAGGCAATGATCGAAATGTTCGAGGTATCGCCTTTGTCCCCGGTACGGGAATGGGCCAGCATCTGCAGTTTCATACTTCGATCCTCGGGTTGACCGCACTGCGCGGCAGCAGCAACGACGCCACCGCCACCACCTGCCGCAAGCTTTTGCTGGCACCGCCGCCGCCCGACGGGCCGTTGGTGTAGAGGGTTTCCACTTCATTGCCCACCCGCACCGCCTCGCTGCGTTCTTCACAGCGCGCCGCCACGCGCAGGCGCACTTCCCAAGGCTCGACGTTGCTGCGCGGGCCGTGGAGCGAGTCCATGCCGATCAGTTCGGCGCGCACGTCCTGCATTTTCACGCCCATCAGTTCAAGACGCTTGAGCACGACATCCCGCGCCAACTGCGCCCGTGCGACCGCACCCGGGCCGCCGTAGGACATCTGCCCTTCGCCGATCCAACCGTCCAGATAGCCGACGCTGACCTTCAACTGTTCAGGCCGCGCGCGCCCTTCGGCACCGTGGGCACGCACGCGATCAACGCCCTCTTCGACAAATCCCACGTGGGAAAAATCGGCAGTTACGTCCGGCGTGAGGTAAGCCGCCGGGTCATGCACTTCATAGATCAGTTGTTCGGTGCAAGTGGCGCGGCTGACCCGCCCACCCGAGCCCGCCACCTTGGTGATCAAGGCTGCGCCGTCCGCATCAATCTCGGCCAAGGGAAAGCCCAGCCGCGCCAAGTCGTCCACATCCTTGAAACCGGGGTCGGCAAAATAGCCGCCGCTGACTTGCCCGGCACACTCAAGCAAATGCCCGACCAACGTACCGCGCCCCAGGCGCGGCCAATCGTCTGCGGCCCAGCCGAACTCGAACATTTGTGGCGCCAGGAACAATGAAGGGTCGGCCACGCGCCCGGTGATCACCACGTCGGCGTCGGCGCGCAGGGCATCAAGAATACCGTCCACGCCCAGGTAGGCATTGGCCGAAATCAAGCGCTCGCCCAGGGAGCCGAGGGTCTGGCCGTTGTCCAGCACTTGCTCAGGCTGCAAGGCGTGCAAAACGTCGTCACCCACCACGGCCACGACCTTGAGCTGCACGCCCAATTCGCCGGCCACCCGCCGCACTTCCTTGGCCGCCGCCACCGGGTTGGCCGCGCCCATATTGGTGATCACCCGCAGGCGCCGCCCGCCCTTCAGGCCAACAAACGGCAACACGCGGCGCATGCGCTCGCTCAGCAACGGGTCGTAGCCGCCCTGGGGATCGCTGATACGCGCCTGCTGCGCCAGGGCGATGGTGCGTTCGGCCAGGCATTCGAAGACCAGGTAATCCAGGTCGCCGTGCTCGGCCAGTTCCACGGCAGGTTCGATACGGTCACCGGAATAGCCGGCGCCGGAACCGATGCGCAAGGTTTTCATCTCAAATCACTCCCAGGAGCAACGCGGTCAGGGTCATCAACACCGACGCGGCAAACAGAAAAGGGATGGTGAAGCGCTGGTGATCGGCCAATTCGATCTTGCACAGGCCCACCAACAGGAAGGTCGCGGGGGTCAGCGGGCTGACCGGGAAGCCGGTGGTGTGCACGCCCAGCAACGAGGCCTGGGCCACTTGCAGCGGGTCGACGCCCAGGGCCTTGCCGACTTCGGCGATCACCGGCATCACACCGAAATAGTAGGAATCGGGGTCAAACAGCATGCTCAGCGGCATGGAGATAAAGCCCACCACCGCCGGAATCAGCTTGCCGTGGCCAGCGGGAATCTGCGCCACCGCCACTTCGGCAATCGCCTTGAGCATGCCGGTGCCTTGCATGATGCCGGTGAACACCCCGGCGGCAAGCAGGATACTGGCCATGGTCAGGGCGGTTTTTGCGTGGGCGTCGATGCGCGCGCGCTGGGCGTCCACGTTCGGGTAGTTGATGCACAACGCCACCACGGTGCCGAGCATAAACATCACCACCGGGTCGACCCAGCCGGCGATCATCACCACCATCACCAGCACGGTGAGCATCAGGTTGACCCAGAACAGGCGTGGGCGGCGCAGCTTGATGTCGTCGTCGCTGAGTACCCGTTGCGGCACCGCGTCAACCGTGGAGCCGGCGCCCAGGCCGAGGCGTTTTTCTTCACGCCGGCCGAGCCACCAGGCACAGGCGAAGACAAAAATCAGCCCGACGATCTGCACCGGGATCAGCGGTTGGAACAGGTCTGCCACCGGCACATGCAGCGCCGCCGATGAGCGCAGCACCGGGCCGGTCCAAGGCAGGAAGTTGACCCCGGCGGCCATGGCGCACACGCAAGCGAGGACGCGTTTGTCGATGCCCAGCCGCGTATACAGCGGCAGCATCGCCGGCACCGTCACCAAGAAGGTCACCGCGCCGGAGCCATCCAGGTGCACCAGCAAGGCCAGGGTCGCCGTACCGACGACAATTCGTGTAGGACGCGTCCCTACCGTACGCAGGATGCGATCAATGATGGGGTCGAGCATGCCGGCATCGGTCATGATCCCGAAAAACAGGATCGCAAACACAAACATGCCCACCACGGGGGCGACGTTCTTGATACCGGTAATGATGAAGGCGCTGGTTTGCAGGCCGAACCCGCCGAGCAGCGCGGCGATGATCGGCAAGGCGATCAGGGCCACCAGTGGTGAGAGGCGTTTGCTCATGACGGCAGCGAGCAGGCACAGGATGGTAATGACACCCAGGGTAGCGAGCATGGGTTACTCCAGAGCGGCCTTTGCGGCCGGTTATTGTTTTCCCCGGAGTATTGGAATCGCGTTAGTCTTTGTAAATTGGAATATTCGGCGTGGCACGTTCGGAAAAACAAAATGAAGAACAGCATCCAACACATACAAGCCTTTCTCGCCGTAGCCCGCACCGGCAGTTTTACCAAGGCCGCCAACGAGCTGCATTTGTCACCCTCAGCCCTGACCGTGCAGGTGCAGCAACTCGAAGACTGGCTCGGCGTCGCCCTGCTCGACCGTAGCCCGCGCCATGTAAGCATCACGGCCGCCGGCCAGGACGCGCGTGGCCCGATGGAAAAACTGCTGCTGGACCTGGACAACATCGTCACCGGCTCCCGCGACCTGGCCGCCTTGCGCCGGGGCGTAGTGACCATCGCCGCCCTGCCCTCAGTGTGCGCCGGCACCTTACCGCCTGCCTTGCGCCTGTTTCGTGAGCGCTTTGCCGGGATCGAAGTGCGCCTGCATGACCTGGTGGCCCATCGCATTCATGCCCAAGTGCGCGCCGGTGAGGTGGATTTCGGTGTTGGCGTACGCGCGCGGCTCAGCCATGGCCTGGACTTTGTGCCGGTGCTGAATGACCGGCTATGCGCCTTTGTGCCGCTGGAGCATCCCCTCGCCCGCCATCGCCAGTTGACCCTTGAGCAACTGGCGGACCAGCCGATCATCCTCACCGGACGCGACAGCAGCGTGCGCGAGCAAGTGGATGCACTGTTTGACGAAACACGGCTACGGATGAACGCGGGCATGGAGGCCAACTACATGTCGACGGTGCTCGCGCTGGTGCGCCAAGGGTTGGGGATCAGTGTGCTGCCGGAGTCGGCGGCGGACAGCCTGGAAGGCTTGAAGCGTATCAACATCGACCACCCCGGCGTGAACCGGGAGATCGGGTTGATCAGTCGTAGCGGGATGGGCTTGAGCCCGGCGGCGCAGCGCTGCTTTGAGCTGTTGAACGAAGAATTATCAGGCACAGCATCAAACTAAATGTGGGAGCGGGCTTGCTCGCGAAAGCGGTGGGTCAGTTGATAAAACTTCACTGATACACCGCTTTCGCGAGCAAGCCCGCTCCCACATTTTGACCTGCGTTTAATCCAGCATAGCTACGTGTTTGGGATGGCTGGCCACGCGCTGGAGCCACGCCTGCACGCCCGGATAAGCCTGCAGGTCAAACCCACCCTCATGGGCCACATGGGTGTAGGCATACAACGCCACATCGGCGATGGAGAACTGGTCGCCCACCAGGTACGGCGTCAGTTGCAGTTGGCGTTCCATGACCTTGAGGGCCTTGTAGCCGCCCTTGTGCAGCTTCTTGTATTCCTCCTGGCGCTCTGGCGGCAGGCCCAGGTAAAACTGGATAAACCGCGCCACCGCAATATACGGCTCGTGGCTGTACTGCTCGAAGAACTGCCATTGCAGCACTTGCGTGCGCAGGCGCGGTTCGGTGGGCAGGAATTCGCTGCCATCGGCGAGGAAATTGAGGATCGCGTTGGATTCCCACAGGCAGGTGCCGTCTTCCAGTTCCAGTACCGGGATCTTGCCGTTGGGGTTCTTGGCCAGGAATTCCGGCGTTTCGGTGTCGCCCTTGAGGATGTCGATATCCACCCACTGGTACGGGATGCCCAGCAGGTTGAGCATCAATTTGACCTTGTAGCAGTTGCCCGACTTGTAATCGCCATAAACCTTGTACATGGGGCTCCCCTTATGCCGCTTGCGCGTGCTGTGCTTGACGGACCACTGCGGCCAGGCGCTTGAGACCTTCGTCCAGACGGGACGGGTCGATATGGCTGAAATTGAGCCGCAGTGAGCCAAGATGCTGGTCCGGCTCGGAAAAGAACGGTTCACCGGGCATGAACGCGACGTCCTGATCGAGCGCAGGAGCCAACAAGGTGCGGGTGTCGAGCGGCTGTTTCAAGGTCAGCCAGAAGAATAATCCACCCTGGGGCACTTGCCAGTCGGCCAGATCGCCGAAGTGGCGCTCAAGGGCGGCCTGGAACGCATCGCGGCGCTCGCGGTAAAAGCTGCGCAGTTCCACCAGGTGCTGCTGGTATTTCTGTGTACCGATCCATTGCATCGCCTGCCACTGGCCGACGCGGTTGGTGTGCAGGTCCGCCGACTGCTTGAGCTTGAGCAGGTGCGGAAACAGGTCCGGGCTGGCGATCAGGTAACCCACGCGCAGGCCTGGCAGCAGGGTCTTGGAGACCGTGCCGGTGTAGATCCAGCTGGCTTTTTTCAAGCGGCCGACGATGGGCTTGGCGCTGCCGCCGTCGAAAGTCAGCTCGCGGTAGGGCTCGTCCTCGATCAGGGTCACGCCAAACTCATCGAGCAAGGCGGCGACGGCTTCGCGTTTGGCCTCGCTGTAGCGCACGGCCGACGGGTTCTGAAACGTCGGGATCAGGTAGATGAACGCCGGGCGATGGCGTTCGAGGTTGGCGCGCAGGCTGGCCAGGTCGGGGCCGTCGGCCTCCAGTTGCACCGTGAGGCAATCGGCCCCGAACAGTTGGAAGATCTGCAGCGCGGCCAGGTAGGTCGGGCCTTCCAGCAGGATCTTGGTGCCTTTGTCGATATACAGCTTGGCCGCCAGGTCGAGGGTTTGCTGCGAGCCACTGACCACCAGCACCTGGCTGGCCTGGCACGGTACGCCCAGGGCGCGCGCCTCGGCGGCGAGCAATTCACGCAGCTGCGGCTCGCCTTCGCTCATGCCGTATTGGCCAATGTTCAGTGGCATCGCGTCCCAGTTCAACGCCGGCAGCATGGCTTCGGCGGGCAGGCCACCGGCGAACGACATCACTTCCGGACGCTGGGCAGCGGCGAGGATTTCACGGATCAAGGAGCTTTTGAGGCGTGTTACACGTTCAGAGAAGGCCATGGAGGTCACCGCTAGCGAAGGCTGTGGGAAATACGTCAAACTGGTTGACCGAAATTACGACAGCTTCAGTGGATACGTCAACATGCTTGACCTTAAAAACCAAAGCAGCCAGCAGCAGGCCATGGAAGCGTTCTTCTTCGGCTACCAGGCGTTTACCGCCAAGGCCGACGAAATGCTCGAACGTCGAGGCCTGAGCCGAGTGCACCAGCGCATCGTGTTTTTTATCGCGCGCTATCCGACGCTGAGCGTGAAGGAATTGCTCGAATTGCTCGGTGTAAGCAAGCAGGCGCTGAACATGCCGCTGCGCCAATTGCAGGAAATGCACCTGGTGGACAGCGTTGCGTCCGAGGCCGACAAGCGTAAACGCCTGCTGCAACTGACCGAAGAAGGCCTGCGGTTTGAGCAGTCGCTGCGTCGCGAACAGGTGAAGCTGTTGCAGCGCGCGTTCAGCGAAGCCGGCGAAGAAGCGGTGATGGGCTGGCTGGCGGTCAATCAAGCACTCGCCGGCCAGCCTTGACCCTCTGGTTGTGACAAGCAAGCGGGCCGTTGTGGCGAGCGGGCTTGCTGTGGCGAGCGGGCTTGCCCGCGTTGGACTGCGAAGCAGGCCCATTTTTTGGGGCCGCTACGCGACCCAACGCGGGCAAGCCCGCTCGCCACAAAGGCATGGGTTACACAAAAACATTCCCAGCACACAGAATTGCTGACCACCGTTAGCCTTTCATCCCCTTTCACCCGGATAATCGAAAACATTATTTGCTTTATTTGTATACAAAAGCATAATTCGCTTCGTGCGAGTTCCTGACCTATTGGTCAACAAAACCCGCCAGTACCTCAAAGCGCTGTTGCCCACTCATGTGACCGGCGCTGGAAATAACAATAAAACTCTTGAGGAGTACTCGCTGTGGATAGCCGCAAAACCGAAGCCCCTACGCTCGACCTCGCCGCACCGCCAGGCGGCCTGCTGGAACGCCTGTTCAAACTGCGCCTGCATGGCACCACAGTGAAGACCGAATTGATCGCCGGCCTCACCACCTTTATCACCATGGCCTACATCATCTTCGTCAACCCCAACATCATGGCCGACGCCGGTATCGATCACGGCGCGGCGTTCGTCGCCACCTGCATCGCCGCCGCGCTCGGTTGCCTGTTGATGGGCCTGTACGCCAACTGGCCAGTGGGCCTGGCGCCCGGCATGGGCCTGAACGCGTTTTTTACCTACACCGTGGTCGGCACCATGGGCTACCACTGGGAAACTGCGCTGGGTGCGGTGTTTATTTCCGGGGTGCTGTTCATGGGCCTCACGCTCTCGCGGGTGCGCGAATGGCTGCTCAACAGCATTCCGGTGAGCCTGCGCCATGCGATGGGCGCCGGGGTCGGCTTGTTCCTCGGGGTGATCGGCCTGAAAACCGCCGGCATCATCGTCGACAGCCCGGCTACGCTGATCAAGCTTGGTTCGCTGCATGAGCCCGCGCCACTGCTGGCGGCGGTATGCTTCCTGCTGATTGCGATCCTCAGCTACCACCGGGTGTTCGGCGCAATCCTCATCAGCATCATCGCTGTGACGCTGGCCGGCTGGGGTCTGGACCTGGTGCACTACAACGGCATCCTCTCCACGCCGCCAAGCCTGGCGCCGACCTGGATGGCAATGGACGTAAAAGGTGTATTCAATGTCAGCATGATCAGCGTGGTATTTGCCTTTCTGTTTGTGCACATGTTTGATACTGCCGGTACACTGATGGGCGTTGCGCAACGTGCCGGGCTGGTGAATGCCGATGGCAAGATCGATAACCTGTCCCGCGCCTTGAAGGCCGACAGCGCCTCCAGTGTGTTTGGCGCCATGGTCGGCGTACCGCCGGTGACCAGCTACGTGGAAAGCGCCGCCGGTGTTGCCGCAGGCGGTCGCACCGGTCTTACCGCCGTGACCGTGGGGATCTTGTTTGTCGCGGCGATGTTTTTTGCACCGCTGGCCGGCATGATCCCGGCCTATGCCACCGCCGGCGCGCTGATCTACGTGGCGATGCTGATGATGGCCAGCATGGCGCACATCAATTGGGATGAGGCCACCGACAGCATTCCGGCGATCGTCACGGCGATCATGATGCCGCTGACCTTTTCGGTCGCCGACGGCATCGCGCTGGGCTTTATCACCTACGTGGCGCTCAAGGCCGGCACCGGCAAGTACCGCGAGATTTCCGTGAGCCTGTGGGTGCTGTGCGTGATCTTTATCGCCAAGTTCGTCTTTCTATAAAACAAGGAGCAAGCAATGAGTCTGGAAACCTGGCTGCTGTTCAGCGGCGCTGCACTGGTGGTGATCCTGATCCCGGGGCCGCTGTCGTTGCTGATGATCAGCAACAGCCTGAACTACGGCCTGCGTCGCTCGTACCCGGCGTTTCTCGGCGGGGTGATCGCTTCGATCTGCCTGCTGAGTGCGTCGGCCCTGGGCCTGGGCGCATTGCTGCTCGCTTCCGAACAACTGTTCAGCGCACTGAAGATCGTCGGCGCGCTGTACCTGTTCTACCTCGCCTGGCAAAGCTGGCAGCAGTCGCGGCAACCGGCCCACGGCGCCGACGTGCCGCAGGTCACCAGCACGCCACGCTTTCGTGCGCTGTTTGGCCGGGCCTTTGTGCTGGGCGCCAGCAACCCGAAAGACATCCTGTTTTTCGCCGCGTTCCTGCCGCAGTTTCTCAGCGCCCAGCAGGCGTTTTTGCCGCAATTGCTGATCATGATCGCGACCTGGACCGTGCTCGACCTGCTGTGCAAGCTGGCCTATGGCCTTGGGGCCCATGGTGCGGCGCGGTACCTGCGCAGCGGCAGCGGGCAAAGCTGGTTCAACCGCGTCAGCGCCGCCCTGTTCGGCTGCGCCGGCGCGGTCTCGCTGCTCAAGGTTAGAGTCGGTTGACCCTGGCAAAGTAAACGCTGGGTGGGACGTTGCCGTGGGTGGGCCATTGAATACCGGCGGCGATCAGCACCAGGCGCTGTTCCTCCATCGCCCTTCTGAGCTGCGCGGATAAGGGCGGAGCGCTATATGAATGAACGGCTGCATTCAGCCAGTTATCCGTAAGCCGCGTTTTCAACTGGATGGTCCCGCGCCCGACCCACTGGTAGACCAGGTAGTACAACCTGTTCGAACGGGGGTGGGTCACCACCCATTCCCCCGTGGATCGCCGGCCACGTCGCATGCGCAATTCCTCAACATTGAAGCCCTGCTGTTCCAGCACCGTGCGGATGGCCACACGTTGCGCGGTGTTTCTCTGTGCCGAAACCCGTACACCACCGGCGCGCAGGCTGGGGTCCAATGCAACGGGCGGGCTGAAGTCGACACGCGTGAAGCCGGGTGCCTTGCCTTCAAAACCGATGTAGAGGGTATTCAGGCCCCTGTCGCTGGGCCGAAGCATCGCCAGCAAGTCGTCGGTCTGGCCAAGCCTGACCGGATCAGGGGTCAGCCATCGGTCCAGGGTCGCACGCAGATTCAGCAGATGGCTGGCGGTTACCGAGCGGGCAGAGTCGGACAATTCAATTAATCGTGCGACTGCAAACTCGCGGCTTTTTCGCGTCATGCCAGGGAAAGCCCGGCCCACCAGCGGCTCCAGCGGCCCCTCGAACAGTGGGGCATGCAGCTGCCAGGCACCTGTTGCAGTACGAGAGGTCGGAATCGGTTGTTCATGCAGGTCGGTAGTTGTCCAACGCCCAATGTCCACCTGAGCTTTTGACACCAGCGGCCGGTCCGGGGCGATAAACGCGATGTTGCCCAACGGCGCATGGTCGCCCTGGTGAAGCAACCGGTAGTAGCCCGCCGTAGATTGCGCCGGGGTGCCATACGTGCCATCCACGTAGATGACATCGTAGGGAAACCCCGGCGGGTCCAGATGAACATGGCATATCCCGGAAGCCGTGGGGCCAAACGCCTGGTTTTCAGCAACCCGAGTGCGCCAACTGAACCAGTTATTGCCCTGCACCGATGACTGCTGAATTCGCCTGTACGTCGCCGCACGCTCGACGGAGGGCTGCCAGCCCGCTGGCTGCAAAGGCGCCGGCTGCGGCCGGATTGCCCGTGAGCTCGGGCCGGCCACCGGCGCATCCGCGCCTAACTGCCAGTCCGTGGGCTCATGGATGGTCAGGATCAGCTCATCCGTACCCGGCGCCTCTTTGTTCTTCAAGCGCAAAAAGCGTTCGTCGCCGCGCCGGTAAACCGGGTAGTGGTGGCTATCATCGACAATGAAGCGCTCGCCGCTTTTCACGTAGACCCCTCGTTCACCCGGCCCCTTCAACGCCACGGCGTCGTGAGGCAGCCCCTGAACCTTGAACCGCTGCACAGGTGTGAGCCGCGCAGCCGGCGATGGCGACGGGGACTGCAGAGAAACGCGGCCAACCTGCGCAACGGTTGAATGATGAATGCGATTCAAACCCCTCACCATCAAATCCGTGCTCGGGCGCGGCAACGTTCCCGCCTTGAGCTTGGGGCCAGGGGCAAAACTCAGCAAAAGGTCCACCGCCAGAAATATCACCCCAAAGGCCACGTCCACCGCATCGCGAGGGTCGCCATAGCGGTGATAACGCCGTGCGGCGAGCAGCAATTCATACACCTGATTACCCACGCCGAAAAACGGCACGAAGGTCGACAGAATAGCGCGCAGGCGGGTATCACTCTGCTCGCCCAGGCGTTGTTCCCGGTACTTCTCCAGGGTCTTGCCAGAGTTACTGCCGGCCTGCGCCTGATGCTGCAGGTCCAGCACCCGCGCCCGATACAACAGGGCCATGGCATCGTCGTGGGAAGTGGGCACCAGGGCCAGCCAGTTCTGCGCGTCATGGGCAACCTGCTCATGGATCTGCTGTTCAATGCTGTCGACAAGCGCCGTGGGTACCAAGTGCTTGATCGCAAATGAACGCACAAACTCAACGCCGCGCCAGCCCCCCTGCACCAATGCCGAGCCGGGGAGCAATGCAAACGCCTCGAAGCGCGGTTCCTTGCGCGCGTCACCTGGGTGATGGGTGATGGCTTCAAACGCCCACCCCGGCGCGACGTGCCGGGCCAGCGCCTTGACCGTGCCGGGTACCGCCCAGCTGCGGTTCACGTGCTCCCGTGCCAGTTGCAGGCTGGCGTATTCACTCAGGTTGGCGGCCCCCGAAGCGGTGGGCCAGTAGACCACGCAGTGCTCGGACCGCTGGTCGTGAATCACCAGGACGCCGGCGATATAACGGTCATGCTGCAGCGTGTGGCCCACCAGATGCACCACCAGCAGTTGCACGTGCTGAGCCAGCCCATGCAGCCCTGCCATTGCCTGACTGAATAGGCGTTGCCCCTCTGCCGAGAGCCCTTGTTGAACCGCCGAATACAGATCAGCCTCGGCACCCGCCTGCACAGCGCGCCGCAACAGGTGCGGCACACGGGCGTCGTCAGCGCTCGCGGGCGGGTAAAAAACGCCGTCGATCAATGCCTCGTAACGTCCGCCGATATCCAGCGAGGACACCATGTTGATCAAGTAATGTGGCGTCAACTGCGGCTGCCAGGCCGGGACCAGGTAACGGGCGTACCTGAAACGCCACCAGGTGGGCATCATCTGCGGGTCCAGGTTCTGCAACGCCAGTTGCAGCAGGCTCAGGCATGTACGCGCCGCACTTGGGCTGAGGACTTCGCCACGCTCGCCCACCACGCACGCGCTTTCCCAGGCACAGAACCGTCCGTCGACGTGGTCCGGCAATTCGATGAAGGGTGTGTCGATGTCCAGTTGCAGGCCGTCCTCGCGCAAACGGGCAACCAGCACACGGCGGGCGTAGGCATGCAGGTCAGGCAAGCGTTGCTTGAGGTGCTCTTCAAAGGCAAACGCGCTGCCCAGGTAGTGGCGCTGCAAGTACCTGAAGCGGTTACGCTGGGCCACGCTGGCATCGGCCAGCCAGCTCGGCAGTTGGTGTTTAGCGCTCGCGGCTTTGCGCACCAGTTCGACATGCGCCCGTGCCTGAGCCCGAGCGGCGCTGGCGGGCGCATTCAGGTGTTCATCCAATTCCACCGCCAGAAGCAGTCGGCTCAGTTGGACGTCATGGGTTTCACTGAAAACCCGCGCACTGCCGTCAAGGCCCTGCTGCTGGGCCACGTAGCCCTTGAGTAGCCGCTTGAATGCCAACGCCAGCGGGTTACCCTCGATGGGTTCATACCGCACCGCCAGGGTTCGGCCGGCCACCTGTTCCGCGACCATTGCGCGGTGTTTGCGCTCGACATAGCGCCACAGTACCGAGCCATCGCGGCTGCCGAGGCTGGCCCGGATGCCACGGGACAACGCCCCAAGCCTGGCAAACTCGAGCACCCCGCCCTCCCGCCCGAATGCACACAGCACCACCGGCACGCGCCGTTCCGGCTCGCCCAGCGCGGCGGTGCGGGTGATCGCAAACAGGCTGTGCAAAGGCTGCATGGCAATGCCTTCGCTCCCCACCAGCACCGACAGAACGCAGGTTTCACTGCCCCCGCGTTTACTCGCCAGGGGCGTGTCCAGCACCTCGACCAGTAGGTCCCGATGGGCTGTCGAGATCAGCTTGAGTAGGTGCTGCAACTGGGTTTCGCTGCGCAGCAGCTCGGCCCAGCTGTGGACGAGCGCAACCAGGCGATTACGCTCGCCTGTGGGGCGCGCCTTCCAGAACGCCGTCTCGAACAGGCTTAGTGGCGCGCCCTGCAGCAGCATGCGCAAGGTGTTTGCCTGCTCCTTGAACCGCGCCTCAAGGGTGATGAAATCCTGCCAGCCTTGGGTATCTGCACTGGGGTCCTGCGAGTCCAGCAGCGTCATCAGGCCTTTTTCATAGCGCTTGACCTGTTGCTGCACCGTTTGCACGGGCAACTCCGGTGCGCAACTGGCAAAAATAATGTGCTTGTGCCGCCGCTGCTGATCCCATTCCTGCACTTCATGGCGAATGCTCCCCAGGCGCGCCTTGCCTGCCCAGTGGTGCCTGGCGCGTTCGATATAAGTCAGAAAACGTGTAGGGTTCTCCACAGCAGGCTCACGCCTGTCGGAATAGACCTGCGCAAGATTGATCGACACCGCGCAGGCCAGCTCGTTGTCCCATTGCCCCTCCAGCACCGCCAGTGCACTGCTCTCCAAAGCATCGCCCTGCAGGGCGCAACTACGCCCCACCGCAAGGTTGGCGCCGGCAGCCGCGACCTCGGGCCGGCACACCTCATGCCGGCGGCGCAGCGGCAGGCACTGCCACAGGTTGTCGAACAAGGCGCCATTGATCAGTCCCGCCAATCCACATTGCAACTGGTCGAAGGACGGGTACTCGTAGTAATTACGCTGCACACCCGGCAGGTAAATCACATGCGGCGTACCTGGCGGCTCACCCTCGCGATAAAGATGCAGGGCGCCGGGGATCGCCATCAATCGCGGCCCCACACCCGGCCAGAACAACTTGCACACTCGCAGGCTGGCCCATTGCGCCCCGGCGTGCTGGCGGGCCTGCGCTGTCGGCGCGTCCACCAGGGCCTGGACCATTTCCACGCCTGCAGTCGACAGCTCATCCAATTGCCGCGCCACCAGGGCCTGGTCGGCGAACAGCTGTGCGTGCAATTGCACCCAGCGCTCAGTGCGTGTCAGCCAGGAGCACGCCACCAGTGCCTGCCAATAGTCCCTGCGCGCCTGGGCCAGCCGCCCGAACAGATTGAGCGCAATTACCCGTCGCAATGCCTCCAGCGGCGTGAAAGGCAAGCGTCGCACGGGGTCGCCCTTGAGGCTGACGGCGGTAAAATGATTGAGATTGATCGGCAACGACGGCAGCACCAGCAGCTGCAATGCGCGGTCGGTCAAAGTGTCGACTTTCTGCGCGACTGCCGGCGGCTTGGGTTCGGTAAAGAGCACGCTGTCCGGGTCCAACTCGAAAGCCTTGCGCAACTCGGCACGGATCACGCGCAGGATCCTGGGCGCCCTGGAAATCAGGCGCAACCGATGGTGGGCCGCGTCGGCACAACGCAGGTCAGCAGCCGTGAGCCGATTGATCAAGAGGCTGGGCTGGGGGCTGCTGTCGATCCGCTGCGTCAGCTGAATACGCATGGCCTGCAACGCATCGTCGTCAGACGCATCGGGGTCGGTAGGTAAGGTCACGGCAGTATCTTCGTCGAGGAAAACACCTAGCCTATGCAGTGCACACCCTCACCAGGCGCTAGATAATTGAACGGTATACCGGGCAAAAAAAAGCCCGCAGTGTGAGCGGGCGAAACCAACGAAGAGCTTTGGGGGTGTGAAGCGAGGTGACGACTCAGCTACCGCGATAGGTGGAGTAGCTGTAAGGCGAAATCAGTAGAGGCACATGGTAGTGGTCTTGTTCGGCGCTGATGCCGAAACGCAGTACCACCACGTCGAGAAAAGCCGGTTCAGGCAGTTGCACGCCGCGGGCACGGTAGTAGTCGCCGGCGCTGAACTGCAATTGGTAAACACCGCTGCGGTAGTCTTCACCTTGCAGCAGCGGCGCGTCGCAACGGCCGTCGCTGTTGGTCAAGGTGCTGGCAACCAGTTCCAGCTGCGCGCCTTCGACGCGGTACAGCTCCACCTTGATCGCACTGCCGGGGCAGCCGTGTGCAGCGTCCAACACGTGTGTGGTCAAACGTCCCATAGCGTTTGCGCGCCTCCCTAAGTCATGAAAGAGAAAACCTGCACCTTTTCAGCGCACTGAAAAAGCCGGCGATGACTGATTAAGACACTTTTGAAAAAAATTGTACACAATAAAAATCACAAATTTATGTTGACCCCTGCCCGCAGGGGTCGATTGCCTGATTCCCGAGCAACCCTTGCTTTTAAACGACCTTTTATCCATTAGCTGACCAGTCAGGCAGGTTTCTTGCAACGCAATGCCGAGAAGGCTTGATGGAAAAAATGCAGAAATCCAGGCTTACAAAGTACGCATTAAGTTGTATACAATCAGTCATCGCTGTGACGCCACCCAGTCATTTCACTGCCCGGCCGCCACACCCATCGCCAACACGAACAAGAAGGAAGACTGCAGTGAGCGCTGACTACCCACGCGACCTGATCGGTTACGGCAGTAACCCTCCTCACCCCCACTGGCCGGGCAAGGCACGTATCGCCCTGTCATTCGTACTCAACTACGAAGAAGGCGGCGAGCGCAATATCCTGCACGGCGACAAAGAGTCCGAAGCCTTCCTGTCGGAAATGGTCTCGGCCCAGCCGCTGCAAGGCGCGCGCAATATGAGCATGGAGTCGCTGTACGAATACGGCAGCCGTGCCGGTGTGTGGCGCATCCTCAAGCTGTTTAAAGCATTCGATATTCCGCTGACCATCTTCGCCGTGGCCATGGCCGCCCAGCGCCACCCGGATGTGATCCGCGCGATGGTCGAGGCCGGCCACGAAATCTGCAGCCACGGCTACCGCTGGATCGACTACCAGTACATGGATGAGGCCCAGGAGCGCGAGCATATGCTCGAAGCCATCCGCATCCTCACCGAGCTGACCGGCGAGCGCCCACTGGGCTGGTACACCGGGCGCACCGGCCCGAACACTCGCCGGCTGGTGATGGAGGAAGGCGGCTTCCTGTATGACTGCGACACCTACGACGACGACCTGCCCTACTGGGAACCCAACAATCCCACCGGCAAGCCGCACCTGGTGATCCCCTACACCCTGGACACCAATGACATGCGCTTCACCCAAGTGCAGGGTTTCAACAAGGGCGACGACTTTTTCGAATACCTCAAGGACGCCTTCGACGTGCTGTATGCCGAAGGCGCCGAGGCACCGAAGATGCTTTCGATCGGCCTGCATTGCCGCCTGATCGGCCGCCCTGCCCGGCTCGCGGCCTTGCAGCGCTTTATCGAGTACGCCAAAGGTCACGAACAGGTGTGGTTCACTCGCCGCGTCGACATCGCCCGCCACTGGCATGCAACCCACCCCTACACGGGAGCGGCGAAATGACTGCGTTCCAGCGCCTGAAACCCTCGACCTTGAGCCGCGACGAATTCGTCGCTGCCTTCGCCGATATCTACGAACATTCGCCATGGGTGGCCGAAAAGGCCTTCGACCTGGGCCAGGATGCATCGATCGACCAGATCGAAACCCTGCACCAGCGCATGAGCGACATCCTGTTGAGCGCCGATCATGCCAGCCAGCTGGCCCTGATCAACGCTCACCCGGACCTGGCCGGCAAAGCTGCCGTCCAGGGCCAACTTACCGAAGCCAGCACCAATGAACAGGCTGGCGCCGGTATTCACCAATGCACGGCCGAAGAGTTTTCTCGCTTCACCGAGCTGAACGATGCCTACAAGGCCAAGTTCAAGTTTCCCTTCATCATGGCGGTAAAAGGCAGCAACCGGCATCAGATCCTCGCCGCGTTTGAAACGCGCATTCACAACTCGGTGGAAGTCGAGTTCAAATGTGCCCTGGACGAGATCAACAAAATCGCGTTGTTCCGATTACTGACTCTTTAAGCAGACCTGGCCCGAGCGCTCATGACGCCCAGGGCCTGGCGAGCATCCCAAGCCACTCTATTTAAGGCAGACAAGAAGAATGAAAGCTTACGCCGTACCTTTCGAGAAGTTCGTCAACCTGGCCGACGCCCGCCTGGGCACCAAGATCATCTCTGTGACAGATGACTGGTTCGCCGACGCCAACCGCCTGTTCCAGCCGACCCCGGCCGTATGGAAGGAGGGCGTTTTCGATGACAACGGCAAGTGGATGGACGGCTGGGAGTCGCGCCGCAAGCGCTTCGAAGGCTACGACAGCGCGGTGATCCGCCTGGGCGTACCGGGTTCGATCAAGGGCGTGGACATCGACACTTCATTCTTCACCGGCAACTTCCCGCCGTCGGCCTCCCTGGAAGCCTGCTTCCTCGCAAGCGGCGAGCCGGATGACAACACCCAGTGGGTGGAAGTGCTGTCGGCCGTCGAGCTGCAAGGCAACAGCCACCACTACCACGCGATCAACAACGACCAGGCGTTCAGCCACCTGCGTTTCAACATCTACCCGGATGGCGGCGTGGCGCGCCTGCGTGTGTACGGCGTGCCGTTCCGCGACTGGTCCGCGGTGGGCGATAACGAACAAGTCGACCTGGCTGCGGCCTTGAACGGCGGTCGCGCCCTGGCCTGCTCCGATGAACACTTCGGCCGCATGAGCAACATCCTCAACCCGGGCCGTGGCATCAACATGGGCGACGGCTGGGAAACCGCGCGTCGTCGTACACCGGGCAATGACTGGGTGATCGTCGCGCTGGGCCACCCAGGCGAGATCGAGAAAATCATCGTCGACACCCTGCACTTCAAGGGCAACTACCCGGACACTTGCTCGATCCAGGGCGCGTTCGTGAAGGGCGGTACCGACAGCCAGATCGAAACCCAATCGCTGTTCTGGCGCGAACTGCTGCCGGCGCAGAAGCTGGAAATGCACGCTGAACACAGCTTCGCCGAGCAGATCAAGGCACTCGGGCCGATTACCCATATCCGCCTGAACGTGTTCCCGGACGGTGGTGTGAGCCGCCTGCGGGTGCTCGGCAAAGTCTCGAAGTAAGCGCTGAACCCCTGTGGCGAGCGGGCTTGCCCGCGTTGGGCCGCGAAGCGGCCCCAAAAGATGGGCCTGCTACGCAGCCCAACGGGAGCAAGCTCCCTCGCCACAAAAAGCAAAACTAACAACACAGAATTCGGAAAAGAAGACAGCCATGCGCACACTGATGATCGAACCCCTGACCAAAGAAGCCTTCGCCCCTTTCGGAGACGTTATCGAAACCGATGGCAGCGATCACTTCATGATCAACAACGGGTCGACCATGCGCTTCCACAAGCTGGCAACGGTAGAAACCGCACAGCCTGAGGACCACGCCATCATCAGCATTTTCCGCGCCGACGCGCAGGACATGCCGCTGACCGTGTGCATGCTGGAGAGACACCCGCTGGGCAGCCAGGCCTTCATACCGCTGCTCGGCAACCCCTTTCTGATCGTGGTCGCGCCACTTGGCGATGCACCTGTATCGGGCTTGGTCCGCGCCTTCGTTACCAACGGCAGGCAGGGCATTAATTACCATCGCGGCGTCTGGCACCACCCGGTGCTGACGATCGAAAAGCGGGATGACTTCCTGGTGGTTGATCGCAGTGGCACAGGCAATAACTGCGATGAGCATTTCTTCAAAGAGGATGAGCGGTTGATCCTCGCCCCCCACCAATAAGAGAAGGCTTGATCACCCGACAACAAGGGTGACAGGCGAGAGGTAAAGACTGTGGAAGCACATCTGTTGGAATGGCTGAACCTTAGCGTGCGCTGGGTTCACATGATCACTGGCGTCGCGTGGATCGGCGCTTCCTTCTATTTTGTCTGGCTGGAAAACAACCTCAATCGCGTCAACCCCAAGGACGGCCTGGCCGGCGACTTGTGGGCGATCCACGGTGGCGGTATCTACCACCTGGAAAAATACAAACTGGCCCCACCGACCATGCCGGACAACCTGCACTGGTTCAAATGGGAAGCCTATTTCACCTGGATGTCGGGCGTCGCGCTGCTGTGCGTGGTGTTCTACCTCAACCCGACGCTGTACCTGCTCGCCCCCGGCAGCACCCTCAGCGGTACCGAAGGCGTCTTGCTGGGCATCGGCTCACTGTTCGCCGGCTGGTTCATCTACTCCTTCCTCTGCGACTCGGCCCTGGGCAAGCGCCCTGCCCTGCTCGGCTTCATCCTGTTTGTGCTATTGATTGCGGCGGCCTACGGTTTCAGCAAGGTGTTCAGCGGCCGTGGCGCCTACCTGCACGTGGGTGCGGTGATCGGCACCATCATGGTCGGCAACGTGTTCCGTATCATCATGCCGGCCCAGCGTGCGCTGGTGGCGGCCATCGCGGAAAACCGCACGCCCGACCCGGCACTGCCGGCCAAGGGTCTGCTGCGTTCACGCCACAACAACTACTTCACCTTGCCGGTGCTGTTCATCATGATCAGCAACCACTTCCCGAGCACCTATGGCAGCCAATACAACTGGCTGATCCTGGCCGGTATCGCGGTGGCGGCGGTGTTGGTGCGGCACTACTTCAACACCCGTCACAACAGCCAAAAGTATGCGTGGACCCTGCCGGTTGGCGCGCTGGCGATGATTTGCCTGGCGTACGTGACCGGCCCGAAACCCGTGGCAACGTCACCGGAAGTGGCCAAGGCACCGGCCGCCATCGAGTACCAGCCGTTGCCGGAAACTGCACTGGGGGGTGGTTTGAAACCTGCCGCGCCAGCCGCCCCGGCAGCACCCGCCGCTGCCGCTGCACCGGCCCAGGCCACGATTGATTTCGACAAGGTGCACGGGGTCATCCAGGAACGCTGCGCCGTGTGCCACTCGGCCAAGCCAACCAGCCCACTGTTCAGCACCGCGCCGGCGGGAGTGATGTTCGATACCCCGGCGCAGATCCAGCAGCAGGCGGCGCGCATTCAGGCGCAGGCCGTGGCGAGCCAGATCATGCCGCTGGGCAACATCACGCAGATGACCCAGCAGGAACGGGATTTGATCGGCACCTGGATCAACCAGGGGGCGCGTACCAACTGACAGCCAGACGCAGATCCAAATGTGGGAGCGGGCTTGCTCGCGAATGCGGTGGTTCAGTCACCTGAAGTGTTGAATGACACACCGCATTCGCGAGCAAGCCCGCTCCCACAGGGGATCTGCAGTGTTTGAAAGATCCCGCTCCATCCGGCAATTGAATGCCGAACAACACAACAATAAAAAAGATTCGAGGTGTTGCATGACCGAGTTAGTCGAACCGCAGATTCCTGCCGCCCCTGCCATGGAGCGGCTGCCCCTCTTGCAACTGATTCTGGTAGGCCTGCAACACGTCTTGCTGATGTACGGCGGCGCCGTCGCCGTGCCTCTGATCATTGGCCAGGCTGCCGGCCTGAGCCGTGAAGAAATCGCCTTTCTGATCAACGCCGACCTGCTGGTGGCCGGTATCGCCACCATGGTGCAGTCGTTCGGCATCGGCCCGGTGGGCATTCGCATGCCGGTGATGATGGGCGCCAGTTTTGCCGCCGTCGGCAGCATGGTCGCCATGGCCGGAATGCCCGGTATCGGCCTGCAAGGCATCTTCGGTGCGACCATCGCCGCCGGGTTCTTCGGCATGCTGATTGCGCCGTTCATGTCCAAGGTAGTGCGCTTCTTCCCGCCGTTGGTGACCGGCACCGTGATCACCGCTATCGGCCTTTCGCTGTTTCCGGTGGCCGTGAACTGGGCCGGTGGCGGCAGCGCGGCGGCCACCTTCGGCTCGCCGATCTACCTGGCGATTGCCGCCCTGGTACTGGCGACCATCCTGCTGATCAACCGTTTCATGCGCGGCTTCTGGGTGAACATCTCGGTGCTGATCGGCATGGGCCTGGGTTACGCCTTGTGCGGCGTGCTTGGCATGGTCGACCTCGGCGGCCTGGCCCAGGCGCCGTGGGTGCAAGTGGTGACGCCGCTGCATTTTGGCATGCCCAAGTTCGAGCTGGCGCCGATCCTGTCGATGTGCCTGGTGGTGGTGATCATCTTTGTCGAGTCCACCGGCATGTTCCTCGCCCTGGGCAAGATCACCGGCCAGGAAGTCTCGCCGAAGATGCTGCGCCGAGGCCTGCTGTGCGATGCCGGCGCGTCGTTCTTCGCCGGGTTCTTCAACACCTTTACCCACTCCTCGTTCGCGCAGAATATCGGCCTGGTGCAGATGACCGGCGTGCGTTGCCGCTCGGTGACGATCATGGCCGGCGCCTTCCTGATCGTACTTAGCCTGCTGCCCAAGGCCGCGTACCTGGTGGCGTCGATTCCCCCGGCGGTGCTCGGCGGCGCAGCGATTGCCATGTTCGGCATGGTCGCGGCCACGGGCATCAAGATCCTCCAGGAAGCTGACATTGCCGACCGTCGTAACCAACTGCTGGTGGCCGTCAGCATCGGCATGGGCCTGATCCCGGTGGTGCGCCCGGAGTTCTTCGCGCAACTGCCGCTGTGGATGAGCCCGATTACCCACAGCGGGATTGCCATGGCCACCCTTAGCGCGTTGTCGCTGAACATATTGTTCAACATCCTCGGCGGCGCTGAACGCCCCGCCGTCGCCCATACCCATTGATTCCTGCCTGCGCTTGAAACAACAAAAACAATAACAACAGACAGGGAACACTCACATGCACGCCATTCACCCGGGGCCGGCCATACGCCGTGCCCCATTCTCGCCCCACGCGCTCTGTAACAGCGCACTTGAGCCAAGGCTTTGGAGCCAGTATTCTCCGCGCCCGCTCGAATCGACTCAAAAAAAAACAGCGAATGTAAAAGCTGACTGCAAGGCCAACTTATCCCGGCCTGCGGTCTGCGGCCAAAGTGCGCAAAAGTCCTCTGAATTCGACTGCATCCCATGCAGCCGACGGGGATTTTTTGGCTTTTTAAACACCTTGGCGCAGCTCTTGCTAAAAGCATTAAAGCTGACCGAACAGACGATTTTTGCAGCGAACCAAAAGGCGCCACACCAGAGCGCCTGCGTAGAAGAAAAACCATAAAACTTTAACTCGGGAGCAACCGAATGAAACCTATGTTCAAAGGCCTGATGCTGGCGGGATCCCTGCTGGCCGGTGGCCAAGCCGTGGCCGGTGACCTGTTGCAGTGGCAGAACAACAGCCTGACGTACTTGTGGGGCAAGAGCTTCACCGTTAACCCGCAGATCCAGCAAACCGTCACGTTCGAACATGCCGACGCCTGGAAATACGGCGACAACTTTGTGTTCGTCGACCGCATCTTTTACAACGGTAAGGAAGACGGCAACGTCGGCCCGAGTACTTACTACGGCGAGATCAGCCCGCGTTTGTCGTTCGGCAAGATTTTCGACAAGGACCTGTCATTCGGCCCGATCAAAGACGTATTACTGGCCTTCACCTATGAGTTCGGCGAAGGCGATAACGAGTCCTACCTGTTGGGCCCAGCCTTTGACTTGAACATCCCGGGTTTCGATTACTTCCAGCTGAACTTCTACCAGCGCCAGACCGAAGGCAATCGCCCGGGTGACGGCGTGTGGCAGATCACCCCAGTGTGGTCGTACACCATTCCTGTGGGCAGCTCCGACGTGCTGATCGACGGCTTCATGGACTGGGTGACGGACAACGACAAGAACGTCCGTGGCACCTACCACGCCAACCTGCACTTCAACCCGCAGGTCAAATACGACCTGGGCAAGGCGCTGCATTGGGGCGACAAGCAGCTGTATGTGGGCTTTGAGTACGACTACTGGAAGAACAAGTACGGGATCGAAGATTCCGGCGCGTTCAAGACGACTCAGGACACGGCGAGCTTCCTGGTCAAGTACCACTTCTAATTGATCAGCACATAGTCAATGTGGGAGCGGGCTTGCTCGCGAATGCGGTGTATCAGTCAATGCTTGTGCTGGCTGATACAGCGCATTCGCGAGCAAGCCCGCTCCCACATTTAGATTGGAGAGAGGCCGAGAAAACGCGTGATCTCTTCACGCTTGGCCAGCGCATCGCGCCGCCCCAACTCAATCAACTCGCTGCAATACCCCGCCTCGAACAGCAAGTAACTCAACACCCCCGCCCCGCTCGTCTTGGTCGCCCCCGGCCCGCGTAAAAACAAGCGCATCGCCGCCGGCAATTCCTGGCGATGCCGCGCCGCGATTTCATCGATCGGCTGGCTGGGCGCAATCACCAGCACTTCCACCGGCGCCAGGCCTCGGGCCGCGCTGTCGGCCGGCTGCAAATGGCTGAACTGGTTGAGGCGCTCCAGCAGTTCGATATCACTTTCGAGGCTGTCAATGAAGGTGCTGTTGAGCATATGCCCACCGATTTGCGCCAGCGTCGGTTCCTGGCCGGTGTAGGTGCGTTGCATCGACGGTTCGTTACCCCGCGGGTTGCCACTGACGCCGACTACCAGCACGCGCGTGGCGCCCAGGTGCAAGGCCGGGCTGATCGGGGCTGACTGGCGCACGGCGCCGTCGCCAAAGTATTCCTGGTCGAGTTTCACCGGAGCGAACAATAAAGGGATCGCAGAGCTGGCCAGCAAGTGTTCAACCGTGAGCTGGGTGGGCACGCCGATACGCCGATGGCGCAACCAGGCGTCGATGGTGCCGCCGCCCTGGTAGAAGGTCACCGCCTGGCCAGACTCATAACCGAAGGCGGTGACCGCCACGGCATGCAGATGCTTTTGCCGGATGGCCTCGTCGATGCCCTGCAAATTCAGTTTGTCCTGCAGCAAATCCCGCAGCGGCGAGCTGTTGAGCAACGCCACCGGAAACTGTCGGCCCAGGCCCAGCAGGCTATGGATAAAGAAGCGGCCTGCCTGGCGCACGACACCTGGCCAGTCGCTGCGCAGCACCAAGTGGCTGCGAAAGCCTTGCCAGAACGCGGTCAGGCGCTGGATCGCAGCAGTGAAATCCATCGCGCCACTGGCCAGGCTCACCGCATTGATCGCGCCGGCCGAAGTGCCGACGATCACTGGAAAGGGATTCGGTGCCCCCGGCGGCAACAACTCGGCAATCGCCGCCAACACCCCCACCTGATACGCCGCTCGCGCCCCGCCGCCGGAAAGAATCAAGCCTGTAACCGGTTCAGCTGGGCGCATCGCGTCACTCCATATGGGAATTGGGACTACTGATCAACGGCGTTTTTCGTACAACTTGGGCTCGCCCGGTGGCCGGCTCTTGAAGCGGCGATGGGTCCACAAGTATTGCTCGGGGCACTCGCGCACCGAGGCCTCGACCCATTGGTTGATACGCAGGCAGTCGACTTCATCGCTTTCGCCAGGGAAGTCGGTCAACGCCGGGTGGATCACCAGGCGGTAACCGCTGCCGTCCGCCAGGCGCTGCTGGGTGAACGGCACCACCAGCGCCTTGCCCAGCTTGGCAAACTTGCTGGTGGCGGGCACCGTAGCGGCCTGAATGCCGAACAGCGGCACGAAGATACTTTGCTTGGCGCCGTAGTCCTGGTCCGGTGCGTACCAGATCGCACGCCCAGCGCGCAGCAGCTTGAGCATGCCGCGCACGTCCTCGCGCTCCACCGCCAGGGAATCGAGGTTGTGGCGCTCGCGGCCACGGCGCTGGATATAGTCGAACAGCGGGTTGCCGTGCTCGCGGTACATGCCATCGATTGTGTGTTTCTGCCCCAGCAGCGCGGCGCCGATTTCCAGCGTGGTGAAGTGCAGGGCCATCAGGATCACGCCCTTGCCATCCAGTTGCGCCTGCTTGAGGTGCTCGAGGCCTTCGACATGGGCCAGGCGCGCCAGACGCTGGCGCGACCACCACCAGCTCATGGCCATCTCAAAGAAGGCGATGCCGGTGGAGGCGAAATTTTCCTTGAGCAGCTGCTTGCGCTCTTTGGCGGTTTTTTCCGGGAAGCACAGTTCCAGGTTGCGCGCGGCAATGCGCCGACGCTCACCGGCCACGCGGTACATGCCGGCGCCCAGCAGGCGACCAATGGTCAGCAGCGCGCGGTACGGCAGTTGGGTGACCAGCCACAGGAGGCCGAGCCCCAGCCATAACAGCCAGAAACGCGGGTGAAAAAATACAGCTCGAAAACGCGGGCGATCCATTACAGATTCCGGTAAAGACAGGGCCGCGCATTCTACAACGGTTCGACTCGGCTTGCGGCCAGTGAGTGTTCTCGTTATAAGTCTCGACACTTTTCGTGACAAGCCGCTTTTGCCGACCATGAGCCAAACCGAACCGCTAGACCAAGATCCCGTGTTCCAGCTGAAAGGCAGCATGCTCGCCATCACCGTGCTGGAACTGGCCCGCAACGACCTCGACGCCCTGGACCGCCAGCTCGCCGCCAAGGTCGCCCTGGCGCCGAACTTCTTCAACAATGCCCCGCTGGTGCTGGCCCTGGACAAACTGCCAGCCGGCCAAGGGGCCGTTGACCTGCCCGGGCTGATGCGCGTATGCCGCTCCCACGGCCTGCGCACCCTGGCGATTCGCGCCAGCCGGATCGAAGACATTGCCGCTGCCATCGCTATTGAACTGCCAGTACTGCCGCCGTCCGGTGCGCGCGAGCGTCCGCTGGAACCTTTGGTCGGCGAAGTGACTAAAAAACCGGAAAAACCACCCGAGCCGACGATTAAGCCTACAAAGATAATCACCACGCCCGTACGCGGCGGGCAGCAGATTTACGCCCAGGGCAGCGACCTGGTGGTGATCGCCTCGGTCAGTCCCGGCGCGGAACTTCTCGCCGATGGCAACATCCATGTATACGGCCCAATGCGCGGACGTGCCCTCGCCGGCATCAAGGGTGATACCAAGGCTCGAATTTTTTGCCAGCAGTTGACCGCTGAACTAGTGTCCATCGCAGGCCAGTACAAGGTTGCAGAAGATTTGCGCCGTGATCCGCTGTGGGGGGCCGGGGTGCAGGTCAGCCTGTCGGGCGATGTGTTGAACATCATCCGTCTTTAACGGATACTGCCGCATTTTCCAAGCATCTCTAGACTCTGATAGCACAGCGAAACCGGCAAGACTTGCGTAGGAATAATTGGAAGTTGGCGTTTCCCAACGCAAACCACATCTTTTCCTACAAGGGCTGTCCGCCTGCAGCGAGTTTCAAGAGATGTTTTTCAGGGACCGAAAAGTCCTTTTTCCTTAGGGGTGAAACACCTTGGCCAAGATTCTCGTGGTTACATCCGGCAAGGGTGGTGTGGGTAAGACCACCACCAGCGCCGCTATCGGTACCGGCCTCGCACTGCGCGGCCACAAAACAGTCATCGTCGACTTCGACGTCGGTTTGCGTAACCTCGACCTGATCATGGGCTGCGAACGCCGCGTGGTGTACGACTTCGTCAACGTGGTAAACGGCGAAGCCAACCTGCAACAGGCCCTGATCAAGGACAAGCGCCTTGAGAACCTGTACGTACTGGCCGCCAGCCAGACCCGTGACAAGGATGCGCTGACCAAAGAAGGCGTAGGCAAAGTCCTCGCTGAGCTGAAAGAAACTTTCGAATATGTGGTCTGCGATTCCCCGGCCGGTATCGAGACCGGTGCTCACCTGGCGATGTACTTCGCCGATGAAGCCATCGTGGTGACCAACCCGGAAGTGTCCTCGGTACGTGACTCGGACCGCATGCTCGGCCTGTTGGCCAGCAAGTCCAAGCGCGCCGAAGAAGGCCAGGACCCGATCAAGGAACACCTGCTGCTCACCCGCTACAACCCTGAGCGCGTCAGCAACGGCGAAATGCTCGGCGTTGAAGACGTGAAGGAAATCCTCGCCGTGACCCTGCTGGGTGTAATCCCGGAATCCCAGGCCGTGCTGAAGGCTTCCAACCAGGGCGTGCCGGTTATTCTTGACGACCAGAGCGACGCCGGCCAGGCGTACAGCGATGCAGTTGATCGCTTGCTGGGCAAGACCGTGGAACATCGCTTCCTCGATGTTAAGAAGAAGGGATTCTTCGAGCGTATCTTTGGAGGCAACTAAACAATGAAATTTCTCGACTTCTTTCGCGCCAACAAAAAGCCAAGTACCGCGTCGGTAGCGAAAGAGCGTCTACAGATCATCGTGGCGCACGAACGCGGCCAACGCAGTACCCCGGACTACCTGCCAGCCTTGCAGAAGGAACTGGTCGAGGTGATCCGCAAGTACGTCAATATCGGCAACGATGACGTGCATGTCGCCCTGGAAAACGACGGCAGCTGCTCGATTCTGGAACTCAATATCACCCTGCCTGATCGTTGATCGAAAAGGCGGCTGCCACGGCGGCTCGATCACCTTGACCCCTTTGCGGGGCCTGGGTGGTCGAGCCGCCGTTGGCGTTTGTTACGAGGCTGTTTAATGCCGCTGTCCAATATCCACATCCTGCACCAGGACGACGCTGTCCTGGTGGTGAACAAACCGACCCTGCTGCTTTCGGTGCCTGGCCGCGCTGACGACAACAAGGACTGCCTGATCACCCGCCTGCAGGAAAACGGCTACCCCGAAGCCCGTATCGTCCATCGCCTGGACTGGGAAACCTCAGGGATCATCCTGCTGGCCCGTGACGCCGACACCCACCGCGAGCTGTCGCGCCAGTTTCACGACCGCGAAACCGAAAAGGCCTACACCGCCCTGGCCTGGGGCCAACCTGAACTGGACAGTGGCAGCATCGACCTGCCCCTGCGCTACGACCCGCCGACCAAGCCGCGCCACGTGGTGGACCACGAATTCGGCAAGCACGCGCTGACTTTCTGGAAAGTGCTGGAACGTTGTGGCGATTGGTGCCGCGTCGAACTCACGCCAATCACCGGGCGCTCGCACCAGTTGCGCGTGCACATGCTGTCTATCGGCCACCCGCTGCTGGGTGATGGCTTGTATGCCCATGAACAAGCCCTGGCCGCCTGGCCGCGTCTGTGCCTGCATGCGAGCATGTTGAGTTTTACCCATCCGCAGAGCGGCGAGCGTTTGCGGTTTGAGTGCCCTGCACCCTTTTAAGCTGCAAACACAGTCAAATGTGGGAGGGGCGGTGCGACGATTCGACTTGCCCCCGATAGCGGAGTGTCAGTCACAGTATTTGTTGACTGACACACCGCCATCGGGGGCAAGCCCCCTCCCACATTTAGATCTGCATCACTTCTCGCCACCGAGTCAAACCAATACGGTAAACTCCGCGCATTGCTGTCTGGAGCTATTTATGCGCGAAGCGTTGAATCAAGGCCTGATCGACTTCCTCAAGGCCTCCCCTACTCCTTTTCATGCCACCGCGGCCCTGGCCCAGCGCCTGGAAGCGGCCGGCTACCAGCGTCTCGACGAACGCGAGACCTGGGCCACCGAGGCCAACGGTCGCTACTACGTGACCCGCAACGACTCCTCGATCATCGCCTTCAAGCTTGGCCGCCACTCGCCGCTGCAAGGCGGCATCCGCCTGGTCGGCGCCCATACCGACAGCCCGTGCCTGCGCGTCAAGCCGCAGCCGGAACTGCAGCGCCAGGGTTTCTGGCAGCTGGGTGTGGAAGTCTACGGCGGCGCACTGCTGGCGCCGTGGTTCGACCGCGACCTGTCCCTCGCCGGCCGCGTGACCTTCCGCCGCGACGGCAAGGTCGAGAGCCAACTGATCGACTTCAAGCTGCCCATTGCCATCATCCCCAACCTGGCCATCCACCTGAACCGTGAAGCCAACCAGGGGTGGGCGATCAATGCCCAGACCGAGCTGCCGCCGATCCTCGCGCAATTTGCCGGTGACGAGCGCGTGGACTTCCGCGCCGTGCTCACCGAGCAGCTTGCGCGCGAACACGGGTTGAACGCCGACGTGGTGCTCGACTATGAGCTGAGCTTCTACGACACACAAAGTGCTGCGGTGATCGGCCTCAACGGCGACTTCATCGCCGGCGCACGCCTGGACAACCTGCTGTCCTGCTACGCCGGCCTGCAAGCCCTGCTCACCAGCGACAGCGACGAAACCTGCGTGCTGGTATGCAACGACCACGAAGAAGTCGGTTCCTGCTCGGCCTGCGGTGCCGATGGCCCGATGCTGGAACAGACCCTACGTCGCCTGTTGCCGGAAGGTGATGAATTCGTACGCACCATTCAGAAATCACTGTTGGTGTCTGCGGATAATGCGCACGGCGTGCACCCGAACTACGCCGAGAAGCACGACGCCAACCACGGCCCCAAGCTCAACGCCGGCCCGGTGATCAAGGTCAACAGCAACCAGCGCTACGCCACCAACAGCGAAACCGCCGGGTTCTTCCGCCACCTGTGCATGGCCCAGGAAGTGCCGGTGCAGAGCTTTGTGGTGCGCAGCGACATGGGCTGCGGTTCGACCATCGGCCCGATCACCGCCAGCCACCTGGGAGTGCGTACCGTAGATATTGGTTTGCCGACGTTTGCCATGCACTCGATTCGGGAATTGTGCGGCAGCCATGACCTGGCGCACCTGGTGAAGGTATTGGGGGCGTTCTACGCCAGCCACGATCTGCCCTGATTTTGCATGGTAAATCGGTCAAAAATGTGGGAGCGGGCTTGCTCGCGAATGCGGTGTATCAGGCACGAATATGCTGACTGATCCACTGCATTCGCGAGCAAGCCCGCTCCCACATTTAGCTCTATGTAAAGCTGATCTGCATCACCTGCATTTTCTGCAATCCGGCCTAGACTTGTCAGTATTCCCACTCTGACAAGGCTGTCGCCCGATGATCTCCATGTCCTCCTTCCACGCCATGCTGATCCCTATCCTGATCGGCATGATCATGCTCGCGGTCGGTTTCAACTTTCGCGACAAGCCCCTTGGCGTGTTCGGCATGTGGCTTGGCATGCTGCTGATCCTGGGCACCGTGGTGTACAAGATCCTCGCCAAACTGGCCGAATGACGATTGCACTCGTACACTCGCTCAACCTGCCGTTTTCAAGGTTGACCGCCTCGTGCTTTCCCGTCTGTTCGCCCTGCCCTGCTACCTCCTGATCGCCCTGCTCACGCTGCTGCCGCTCACGCCTGCCCAGGCCGTGAGCCTGCCCGGCCTGCTGGGCAGCACCAACAAGAGCCAACCCCAGGCAGACGTGCCCCTCGGCCAGTCCCTGGACGAGGTGATCAAGACCCTGGAAAACGACCAGCAACGCACCCAGCTCTTGAGCGACCTGAAAAAACTCCGCGAAGCCACGCAAAAGGCCCAGCCGGCCGCCGAGCAAGGCGTACTTGGCTTGATCGGCGGCACCCTGGCCGGCCTCGAGGCTCAGTTTTCCGGTGCCGACAGCCCGCTGGGGCGCTGGGCCGATGAAGTCGACCTGGCCAAGGATGAACTCAGTGCGCTGATACTGCCGGCCAACGAATGGCTGCCGATCATCTTCGGTTTTGCCTTGATCCTGGCGATATGGAGCCTGCTGGCGGCCGCGTTGATCTGGCTCAGCCACCGCGTGCGCGAACGCTTCGGCCTGCCCGAGGAGCTGCCGCAACACCCGCGCACCTGGGATATGCTGCGTTTTGCCCTGCGCAAACTGGGGCCATGGCTGATTGCGCTGGTGATCACCGTGTACCTGAGCTACGCGCTGCCGTCGTCCCTGGGCAAATCCCTGGCGATGGTACTGGCCTATGCGCTGGTGGTCGGCACGTGTTTCTCGGCGATCTGCGTCATCGCCTTTTCGCTGCTCGATGGCCCGCACCGCCATCGCGCGCTGTATATCCTGCGCCGCCAGGCATTCCGCCCGCTGTGGTGGATCGGCAGCTTTGCAGCCTTTGGCGAAGCCTTGAGTGACCCGCGGCTGGTCGCGGCGCTCGGCCAGCACCTGGCCCACACCGCCGCGACGGTGGCGAATGTGATGGCGGCGTTGTCCACCGGCGTGTTTATCCTGCGCTTCCGCCGGCCGATCGCCCACCTGATCCGCAACCAGCCGCTGTCGCGCCGCCTCACCCGCCGCGCCCTCACCGACACGCTGTCGATCATCGGCTCCTTCTGGTACATCCCGGCCCTGCTGCTGGTGGGCATCTCGCTGTTTGCCACCTTCCTGTCCGCCGGCGACACCAGCACCGCCCTGCGCCAGTCGCTGTTGTGCACGGTGCTGCTGGTGTTGTGCATGGTGATCAACGGCCTGGTGCGCCGCCACGCTCTCAAGCCGCAACGCGGGCACAAGCGCCATGCGCTGTACTCCGAGCGCCTGAAAAGCTTCGTGTACACCCTGGCCCACCTGGTGGTGTGGCTGGTGTTTATCGAACTGGGCCTGCGGGTGTGGGGCCTGTCGCTGATCCGCTTTACCGAAGGCGACGGCCATGAAATCAGCGTCAAGCTGTTTGGCCTGGGTGGCACGCTGCTGTTTGCCTGGTTGATCTGGATCCTCAGCGACACCGCGATCCACCACGCCCTCACCCGCTCGCGCAAAGGCCTGGCCAACGCGCGTGCGCAAACCATGATGCCGCTGATCCGCAACGTGCTGTTTGTGACCATCTTTATCATCGCCGCCATCGTCGCCCTGGCGAACATGGGCATGAACGTTACGCCACTGCTGGCCGGTGCCGGTGTGATCGGCCTGGCCATCGGTTTTGGTGCGCAGTCGCTGGTGGCAGACCTGATCACCGGCCTGTTCATCATCATCGAAGACTCCCTGGCCATCGATGACTACGTGGACGTCGGCGGCCACCTCGGCACTGTCGAAGGCCTGACCATCCGCACCGTGCGCCTGCGCGATATCGATGGCATCGTGCACACCATCCCGTTCAGCGAGATCAAGAGCATCAAGAACTACTCGCGAGAGTTCGGCTACGCGATCTTCCGGGTGGCGATCCCCTACAACATGGAGATCGATTCGGCGATCAAGCTGATCCGCGATGTCGGCCAGAAAATGCGCAACGACCCGCTGCAACGGCGCAATATCTGGTCACCGCTGGAAATTCAGGGGGTGGAAAGTTTCGAGTCGGGCAGCGCGATTCTGCGCGCGCGGTTCAAGACGGCGCCGATCAAGCAGTGGGAAGTGTCGCGGGCGTTTAACTTATCGCTCAAACGCCACCTGGATGAAGCCGGACTGGACCTGGCCACGCCGCGCTTGAGTGTGCAGGTGGTGACAGGGGCTTCGGGCGGGCTGGCAAAAGACGCTGAATCATAACTTTGCCGAGCCGGCTTGTTGTGGCGAGCGGGCTTATTGTGGCAAGCCGGCTTGTTGTGGCGAGCGGGCTTGCCCGCGTTGGGCCGCGAAGCGGCCCCAGTACTGAGAAATGCGATCCTTAAGGAAGAACTCATCGCCTGGCTTTGGGGCTGCTTCGCAGCCCAACGCGGGCAAGCCCGCTCGCCACAACAGGCGGGCTCGCCACAGGAAGCTAATTTGTTGCCGGGTCAGGCCAGTGCGGCGCCGTCCATCTTCTGGCGCAGGCTCAGGGGGCGCATGTCGGTCCAGGTTTCTTCGATGTAGGCCAGGCACTCTTTCTTCAGGCCGCTCTTGCCCACGGTGCGCCAGCCTTCCGGCACGGCCTTGTAGTCGGGCCAGATGGAATACTGTTCTTCATGGTTGACCACTACCTGAAACAGGATGTCGTCGCGGTCAAATACTGAGGTCATTGCTGTTCTCCATCGCTCAAAGGCTGGCTGCGCACCATGCGCAGCGCTGATATCTGTAGAAACGTACCAACTTGGCGAAAAATTAGAGGCTGGCGACGGCGGCCGCCAAAGCGCGCCCGAAAATCTCGGCCACCCGGTCGACTTCGACGGCAGTGATCACCAGCGGCGGCAGGAAACGCACCACGCTGCCATGCCGGCCGCCCAGCTCCAGGATCAGGCCGCGCTTGAGGCATTCACGCTGCACCAGCGGTGCCAATTGGCGATGCACCGGGGGGTGACCCTGGATATCCGGAGCGCCATCCGGCTCGACCAGTTCCACGCCCAGCATCAACCCGCGCCCACGAATATCCCCCAGGTGCGGGAAGTCGCGCTGCAAGATGCGCAGGTGCTCAGCCAGGCGCTCGCCCATGGCCGCCGCGTGACCGGCCAGGTCGTGCTCCTTGAGGTAGCGCATTACCGCCGACCCCGCCGCCATGGCCATCTGATTGCCACGGAAGGTCCCGGCATGCGCGCCCGGCAGCCAGGTGTCGAGCCAGTCGCGATACACCACCACCGCCAGCGGCAGGCTGCCGCCAATGGCCTTGGACATCACCACCACGTCCGGGATGATGCCGGCGTGTTCAAAGGCAAACATCTTGCCGGTGCGGCCGAACCCGCTCTGGATCTCGTCGACGATCAACGCCACACCTGCCTGCTCGGTGATACGCCGCAGACCGCGCAGCCAGTCGAGATCGGCCGGGATCACCCCGCCCTCGCCCTGGACCACCTCGACAATCACCGCCGCCGGCAGCAACACCCCGGCTTCCGGATCATTCAGCAAGTTTTCCAGGTAATGCAGGTTCACCCGCACACCTTCTGCGCCGCCCAGGCCGAACGGGCAACGGTAGTCATAGGGGTACGGCAAAAACTGCACGCCATTGCCAAGCAACGCGCCCAAGGGTTTTTTCGGCCCCAGGCTGCCCATCAGGCTCAGCGCGCCCTGGCTCATGCCGTGATAACCGCCCTGGAACGACAGCACCGTGCTGCGACCGGTGGCAGTGCGCACCAGCTTCAATGCGGCTTCCACCGCATCGGTGCCGGTGGGGCCGCAGAACTGGATCTTGGCTTCTCGCGCGAGTTCTGCCGGCAGCAGGCCGAATAGATCTTGCACGAACTGGTCCTTGACCGGCGTGGTCAGGTCCAGGGTGTGCAGCGGCAGTTCATCACTCAGCACTTGCTGGATGGCTTCGATCACCACCGGGTGGTTATGCCCCAACGCCAGGGTACCGGCGCCGGCAAGGCAGTCGATGAAACTGCGGCCTTCCACATCTTCTACATAAATGCCCTTGGCCCGCTTGAGCGCCAGGGGAATGCGCCGTGGGTAGCTGCGGGCGTTGGACTCCTGCTGGCGCTGGCGGGCCAGCAGCGGGGTCTCGTCGAACTGGTAGAGCGTTTCCACGGGTGCTGGGTTGACCTGCACCGGGGCGTCTTCGATACGGCTGATAGCGACTGACATCTCTCGATCCCTCAATACGCTGATGATGGTGACCAAACTGCCGATCCGTTGGCGTCTGGCCCAAGGGCATGCGCACGGATTTCCTGTTCTGGAAACGCACCAGCGTGAGGAGGATTTAGGGGGGGTGGTCGTTTTTGATTGGGGGTATATCCGTTGCTGCGGTAACGGCGGCTTATGGTTCCGCCCTTACGGCGGGTCACTTTTGGAAAAGAGCCCCAAAAGTAACCAAAAGGGCTCTTGCCCCAACACTCGGCACCTCGCCTAGGCTCGGTGTGCCCTCACTCCGGCTTGAATCCGTGGGCCGCCGCCATGGGCCATCCTTGGCCCATCGCGGCTAACCCGGCGTCCTGCCGGGTTACCCACGGATTCAAGCCTGCGTTCGGCCAGCGTGTTTAACGGGGCGCCTAAGATCAAGATCAAGATCACGATCAAAAGCGCAGATCAAAAGACCGCTGACTTCGTCAGCGCAAAGGATGTAAGGGCCACAGCAAAAACAAAGCAAAGCAACAGCGCTTTTGATCTACACCACTCAGGTCGGCTACTAGGCCGCCGTGCTCTGCTCTTGATCTGCTTTGGCTTTTGATCTTGATCTGAAATCGCCCCGTCAACCACGCTGGCCGGAATTCGACAGTGATTTGGGGGGTAAACCGGCAGGGATGCCGGTTTAGCCGCCCCGCGCCATGGATGGCGCGTGGCGGCGGCCCCCCAAATCACTGTCGGATTACGGGCACACCGAGCCTAAGCGAGGTGCCGAGTGGTGGGGCGAGGACCTTTTGGTTACTTTTGGGTCCTTCCAAAAGTGACCCGCTGTAAGAGCGGAACCATAAGCCGCCGTTACCGAAGAAATGGATATGCACTCAACCCACCTCACCCCCCCCCGATACCTCTCATTCAACGCATACAAAATCGCACAAGTCTCAGCGTCCAGAACCCCACGATAATCCCGCGCCCGAAAGTGCATCTGAAACGCCCGAGTCCTAAGTTCAAACGCTCGGCGATTCTGCGCCGGCTTATAGCCATAGCGCTGAAACGCCCGCTCCACCTCCACCTCAGGCGGCAAACCAACACAAAACCGCCGCTGATACATCACCCGCGTCGGCTCATCAAACCAAGCCCCCACCCCGGCCTCATACAACGCAAGCCAAGGCAACCGCGGCCCCGGATCACTCTTGCGCCAATACGCCACATCCGAATGCCCAAGAATATCCGCCGGCCCTACCTGCGGGTATCGCCCAAGAATGTCGCGAACCAACGCAATCAACCCCTCCACCTGCTTCTGACCATACCCAGGAAAGGTAAACACCCCCCCGTCATCGCGCGCCAGGTTGACGATCTCGACACCAATCGCCCGGCTGTTGAGGTTATCGCGCCCAGCCCAATGGCTCACCCCCGCATGCCAGGCACGCTGCTCCTCACCCACCAGGCGAAACACCCGCAACTCGTCATATCCCGCCGCGCGGTAGCCAGGCTCATCAGGATCAGGCAGCAGGTAATGCGCGCTGACCCCATTACGCGTCAGGGTACGCAAGGAAGACACGAAGGGCGCCGCGGTGTAGTGCAGAATCACCTGCCCCACGGGCTCACCGTTGCGTTCGTTGAAGTCCCGGGCAGGAAAACTCGTATCAATGACCAACATCAGAAGAGTCCTTTTCAATACAGGCCAAGTCTTTCAGCCCGTTCAAGCACAAAAAAACTACCGCCATCCTGAAGGCTTAAACCCCAGGCAGGCGGTAACTATCTAGCACTTGAAGAAAAGCATTCAGCGCCGCAGCGGCATCCCCAGGTCGACCCGCAGGCCGTCCGGCTGGCTGTCGAATTTCAGCGAGCACGAACAACGCTGCACAATCGCCTGCACGATCGCCAGGCCCAGGCCACAGCCCTCGCTGCTGCCATTGCGCCAGAAGCGCTGCGTCAGGTATTGCAGGTCTTCGGCGGCAATCTGCTTGCCATGGTCGCGCACGCGGAACACCACGTTGTCGGCAGCGGTAAAGACACTCAGCTCCACGCGGGTGTCACCCGGCGTGTGGCGCAACGCGTTATCCAGTAGGTTGCGCAAGGCCGCGACGGCCAGGGCCACCGGCATTTCCACCGGGGTTTCACTGAGGTTGTCCGCCAGAATCAGGTCGATGCGCTGATTATCGCCGGCGTTCGCGTCCTGGATCGCCAGCCGCGCGACTTGCTCCGCGCTCGATTGCAGGCCGTCATCGAACGACAAGCTGCCCTCCACTCGCGCCAGCAGCAGCAATTGCTCCAGGGTCCGGTGCAGGCGGTCGGCGCCCTCCTCGGCGTGCGCCAGGGACTGGTCGCGCGCCGCGCCCTCGGTCATGCGCGCCACTTGCAGGTGGGTCTTGATGGCTGTCAGCGGGCTGCGCAGCTCGTGGGCGGCGTCGCCGGTGAGGCGCCGTTCGCGCTCGATGGTCTTGGCGATGCGCTGCAGCAATTGGTTCTGGGTGTCGAGCAGCGGCTTGAGCTCGCTGGGCAACGGATGAATCTGCAACGGCTCGAGGGAGTCGGCGCTGCGGCGCATCAGCGCGTCACGCATGCGGTTGAGCGGTTGCAGGCTCTGGCCGATGCCCAGCCACAGCAGCCATAGGCAGCCCAGCAGGGCCACGCCCACCGGCACCGAGGCCGCCAGCAGGATCGACAGGTTCAACGCCTCGCGCTCCACCTGGCGGTCGGCCGTGGTGATCAGCAGGTCGCCACGGGACAGGGTAAAACTGCGCCAGCCCACGCCATCGATGATCTGGTCGCGAAAGCCGCTCTTGCGCGACTCCAGCCCCTCATCCGGGGTGGTGTGGCTGCGCGCAAGAATTTCCCCGCGCAACGAGCTGACCTGGCAGGCCATCCCACCGGGTACATTCAGTTGGTCGGTGCGTAATTGCGTGCCGCCGCTCACGCTGGCCAGGCCCGGCATCTGTTCGGTGAGCCCGGCCACCATGCGCGCGGACGCCACCAGGCGCTGGTCGAGGGAGAACATCATCTGGTTGCGCAGGTCGTTGAGCATCCAGGCCGCCGCCAGGACCCAGATCAACACAAAAGCGGCGCCCAGCTTGAACGTCAGGCGCAGGCGCAGGCTTTTCACGATGCGTCCTCGCCCCCGTCAGCCGTGCCCAGGCGGTAGCCAAGGCCGCGCACGGTTTCGACGATGCCGTTGCCCAACTTGCGCCGCAGGTGGTGGATGTGCACGTTGAGGGCGTTGCTTTCCAGTTCGTCGTTGAAGCCGTAGACGCTGTCCTTGAGCTGCTCACTGGACAACACGCGCCCCTTGTTATGCAGCAAGGCCTGCAGCAACGCCTGCTCACGCCGCGACAGGTCCACCGGCTGGCCGCCGAGGAAGGTCTCGCGGCTGCTTGGGTCGTAGGCCAGGCGGCCGTGTTCGATCAGGTTGACGCTGCGCCCCGCCACCCGTCGCAGCAGGGTTTGCAGGCGTGCGGCGAGTTCACGCAGGTCGAACGGCTTGAGCAGGTAGTCATCGGCGCCGGCTTGCAGGCCGTCGACGCGGTTGGTCACCGAATCCCGCGCGGTCAGGATCAGCACCGGAATTTCCAAGCCCTGGCTGCGCTGTTGTTGCAACAATTTGAGACCATCTTCATCCGGCAGGCCGAGGTCGAGCACCATGATGTCGAACGTGGCCGCCTTGAGCATGGCCCGTGCGGCAGCGGCCGTGGCCACGCGCTCGACGGTAAAGCCCTGCGCGCCGAGACCGGCTACGATGCCGCTGGCGATCAGTTCGTCGTCTTCACAGACCAGTACGTGCATGGTGAACCCTTCATGAAAGATGGGGGGATTAAAGGTGGCGCGGATTAAGCGCAGATTATGCCGTGAAAAGAGGCGCGCTCGGGCCTCGCCTTCACTTTAGAATAGAGGGTGGTTAATCATCGGTTAATCAACGCCACACATTGTGTGCCTACTTGCATCGAACTAAGGCTTGACCATGCGGCATCTGTTTACCTTTCTGCTGGTAATGTTCGCGGGATTCGCCCAGGCCGCGCCTGGCAACCCTTTTGAGACCAAACCCGATTTCCTCCCGGTGGGCAAAGCTTTCACCTTTACCTCCGAGCGCCTGGAATCCGGCGAAACCCAGCTGTATTGGCAGATTGCCGACGGTTATTACCTGTACCAGCAGCGCATGAAATTCGACGGCCTGGCGGAAAAGCCGGTGCTGCCCAAAGGCGAGCCGCATAGCGACGAGTTCTTCGGCGAACAAGAGGTCTATCGCCAGGGCCTGGAAGTGAAAATCCCCGCCGGCACCACCGGCCAGGTCAAGCTGGGCTGGCAGGGCTGCGCCGACGCGGGCCTGTGCTACCCGCCGCAATCGATCACCGTAGACCTAGGCGGTCCAGCCGTCGCGCCTGCCCCTGCGGTAGCCTCCGCCGGTGCGGCCGACGACCAGCAACTGGCAAAATTCCTCGGCGAAAGCAACCTGTTCTGGAGCCTCTTGGCCATGTTCGGCCTGGGCCTGCTGTTGGCCTTCCTGCCCTGCTCCTTGCCGATGTTGCCGATTCTCGCCGGCCTGGTGGTGGGCAGCGGCGCGAGCCCACGCCGGGGTTTTGCCCTCGCCGGCAGCTACGTGGTGAGCATGGCACTGGTGTACGCCGCGCTGGGCGTGGCCGCCGCCTTGCTCGGCGGCAACTTGCAGGCCTGGTTGCAACAACCCTGGATTCTGGGCTCTTTCGCCGCGCTGTTTATCCTGCTGTCATTGCCGATGTTCGGTTTCTTCGAACTGCAACTGCCGGCATTCCTGCGTGACCGCCTCGACAACCTCAGCCGCCAGCAGCGCGGTGGCAGCCTGGTAGGGGCCGGCGTCCTCGGCGCCTTGTCCGGGCTGCTGGTGGGTCCGTGCATGACCGCACCGCTGGCGGGCCTGCTGCTGTACATCGCCCAGACCGGTGATGTGGTGTTTGGTGGCCTGGCGCTGTTCGCCCTGGGCATTGGCATCGGCGTGCCGCTGCTGCTGCTGGTGACTGTCGGCAACAGCGTGCTGCCCAAGTCCGGTACCTGGATGAACCTGCTCAAGGGCATCTTCGGTTTCCTGTTCCTGGGCACGGCCCTGGTGCTGATCCAACCCCTGCTCGGCGACACCCTGTGGGTAGGCGCCTGGGGCGCGTTGGCGATACTGGTCGGCTATTGCGGCTGGCGGGTAGCCCGCGACACCGGCCGGGCGGCCATGCTGGTGGGTGCCGGCTCGCTGCTGCTGGGCCTCTGGGGCAGCGCGCTGGTGATCGGCGCGGCAGGCGGCAGCGATGACGTATGGCAACCGTTGAAGGTCTACAGCGGCGCCCGCACCGCTGGCGCACCCAACGCCCACGAAGCCTTCACCGCGGTGAACACGCCTGCAGCTCTGCAAGGCCAACTCGACGAAGCCAGGGCCCAGGGCCAATGGGTGTTGCTCGACTACTACGCCGATTGGTGCCGGTCCTGCAAGATCATGGAAAAAAGCGTGTTCGGCAAACCCGAGGTCATGGCCGCCCTCAACGGCGTGCGCCTGCTGCGGGTCGACGTGACGGCGGACAACGTTGCCAGCCGTCAACTGCTGGAACGCTACCAGATCCCCGGGCCACCGACCTTTATCTGGATCGGCCCCAACGGTGAAGAACGCCGCGCCCAACGCATCACTGGCGAGGTGGATGCCGATACCTTCCTGCAACGCTGGAATCAGACCCGAGAAGCCCGCTGATGCTGACCCTGACCATCGGCACTTTCGCCATCGCGCTGAATCACATCCTGCTGATCAGCGCGCTGATTCTCGCCACCCTGGTGGGTTGGCGGGTGGCCAAGCGTGGTGGTGAAAACCCGGAATCGGTGCTGTTCAGCCTGTTCCTGCTGGGTATGTTGGTAGCGCGCATCAGCTTTGTGCTGATGTATTGGAGCGAATACAGCCACGACCCCCTGCAGATGGTCGACCTGCGCGACGGCGGCTTTCTCGCCTGGCCTGGCGTAATCGCGCTGGTGCTCGGGGCATTGGCCTACGGCTGGCGCCGCCCGGCGCTGCGCAAGCCACTGGGTGCCGGGGTGATCACCGGGTTGGTGTTCTGGGGCCTGACCAGCGTGTCCCTGAGCCTGTACGACAAGGGCTCGCAATTGCCGGAGATCAGCTTGCGCAATGCCAATGGCGAGGTGGTGCAATTGGCCGACTACAAAGGCGGCCCGCTGGTGATCAACCTGTGGGCCACCTGGTGCCCGCCCTGCCGGCGCGAAATGCCGGTGCTGGAGCGCGCACAGCACCAACGCCCCGACGTGACATTCCTGTTCGTCAACCAGGCCGAAAGCATGCAAAGCGTCAGCACCTTCCTGGCCACCCAGGGCCTGACCCTGGACAACGTACTGTTTGACGCCAGCGGCCGCCTCGGCCAGGCCGTGGGCTCCATGGCCCTGCCGACTACGCTGTTCTACCAAGCCGACGGGCGCCTGATCAACAGCCACCTGGGCGAGCTGTCCCAAGCCAGCCTGGCCCGCGCCATGGAACCCTTCGACACCGCCCCTGAAAGGAAACCGACATGCCAAGCCTCCGCCACCTGCTGACCCTGCTGCCGCTGACGCTTGCGGCCACACTGGCCCAGGCCGAAGACTGGCCGGCACCGATCAAACAGATTGAGGCCAAGGGTGCCAAGATCCTCGGCAAATTCGACGCCCCCAGCGGCCTCACGGGCTACGCCGCGCAGTACCAAAACCGTGGCATGGCCCTGTACCTGACCGCCGACGGCAAAAGCGTGCTCGCCGGCAACCTGTACGACGCCCAGGGCAATGACCTGAGCAGCGCGCCCCTGGAAAAACTGGTGTATGCGCCGATGGCCAAGCAAGTCTGGGCCAAGATGGAAACAAGCAGCTGGATCCAGGACGGCGACAAAAACGCACCGCGCATCGTCTACCTGTTCAGTGACCCCAACTGCCCTTACTGCAACATGTTCTGGGAACAGGCACGCCCGTGGGTGAAAGCCGGCAAGGTGCAGTTACGCCACATCATGGTGGGGATCATCCGCGAAGACAGCCCCGGCAAATCCGCCGCGCTGTTCGCCGCCAAAGACCCGCAAAAAGCCCTGGAAGCACACGAAGCCGCCGGCAAGGCCAGCAAGTTGCAGGCACTGGACAAGATCCCGGCCGATATCGAGGCCAAGCTCGACGCCAATATGAAGTTGATGGATGAGCTGGAGTTGTCGGCGACGCCGGCGATTTTCTATCTGGATGACAAGGGCGGCTTGCAGCAACAGCAAGGCGCGCCGTCGCCGGAGAAGTTGGTGAAGATTATGGGGCCGAAGTAAAACTGCCTGAAAGTATCAGATTTTTTACGCTCGGGTCGATAAAGGCCTGCCGTTAGGCAGGCCGTAGCGTTACCTGTTAGGCCTGATAAATCGATCGCAGCAAAGGATCGGAAATGGCTCATAGCGCTCCGACGCTGACAGGCTGGACTGCCCCAGACTCGCCAAATGTCTTAGAGCACTCTATGCCCCTTGAACGAGAAGATCGTCAATATCGTAGTCATCTCCATTTCCCCCTGGACCAACGAACTGATGTGTATAGACACTCAACGTCATACTTCTAGCCGTTGATATGAATGTTCCTCTTAGCGGTTCAAAGCGAGTCGTTGTAGGAAAACTAACCGGATCGGTCACATCAATCGTAGTTGTACCATCGCTGGCATGTAGCGAAAGCGTTGGCACGGGGATAAGCAAATTTCTACGTCTGACCATCACGCTAAATTCGTACACCACGCCAACCACAAATTCATCGTACTCCTTAGTCAACAACGTACCCGGCCTGGTATCAGAGGCATCATGCACCAAAAAATAGTTGCCCCCACTGTGAGCGTTTATCAAATCCACGTCACGATAGGCAGCTTCACCACGCTCCCATCCGTTCCAATCATTGTCAGTAAACGTGGTTAAGTCTCGAAATTTCTGACGGTAGATCAATTCCAATTCGGGAAAAACAACCACCGGCCCCTCTTCACAACAGGCGTCCACCGCCGTCTTGAAGACGATGGTCAACGGGCTATCGTGAAGAAGCTTTTCCAGCTCTTCACGCAGAAGAACGCGCGATATCCCGTTTTCCACTTCATTCGCCGTAATCGGCTCACCGTCCATCAGCTGTAGAGTGTAGGCAGTACCATCCTTAAGGGTGCTGAGGCATTCCAGCCAGCCCTTTTGCCCCTCCTCCAAAAAAGCCCATTTTCTAATAATGACAGTGGCGTCCCCGTTGAAATTACGCAGGTCCAGAATTTCACCGTCAGCCTCCGGCACTTCGGGTGCTGGCAACTGCGTAGGCACAGTAAAATTCAGGTCCGTGATCACTTCGCACACACGGGTGACGGTACGCCTGATCGTTATCGTCTTGGTAACCGCAGGGCTATCCAACTCCCCAGGGTTGTTATCACATGCCAATACGCCGCTCGCAGACAGTTCTTTAGCCACGGTAAAGCCTCCAGTGCAGGTAGATGGAAATCAGCCACAACACGAGCTTCATTCAATGCCTGGACGACAGGCGTTGGCTACTGTGAAAGTTGACAGGTAGCGGGCAAAAAACCAGGTTTACCGACCGGCGGAAGTGAGCGGCGTCTGAGCTGACGCCATCGGGGGCAAGCCCCCTCCCACACTTTGAATGTGTTCACCATTCAAAATGTGGGAGCTGGCTTGCCTGCGATGAGGCCCTGACAGGCGAAGAGGATTAAAGCCCCTCCAACTCCGCCATCAGATCACTCAACCGATCCACCTTCTCCGCACTGATGTCATTGGCCGCCAACCCATCGATGTACTCGGCCAACTCCGCCACCGTGCTGCATTCGAACATCGCCCGCAGCGGCACATCGCGTTGCAGGGTTTTCTGCACGCGTGAGGCAATCTGCGTGGCCAGCAATGAATGCCCGCCCAGTTCGAAGAAGTTGTCCTGTACCCCCACCCGCTCAACCTTCAGCACTTCGGCCCAGATTGCCGCCAGCGTGCCTTCCAGTTCGTTACGCGGTGCCAGGTAGTCCTGGCTGTGCAGCTGGCCGATTTCCAACTCAGGCAAAGCCTTGCGGTCGAGTTTGCCGTTGGCGTTCAGCGGCAGGCGCGCAAGCCATAGCCAGTGCAGCGGCACCATGTATTCCGGCAGTTCGGCACGCAGGCGCTGCTTGATGCGGTCCAGGCGCTCACTTTGACTCAGCGTTTCATCTGCCGCCACCAGGTAGCCAACCAGGTGCTTGCCGTTGACGCCTTCCTGCACGCCGACGGCCGCATCACGCACTTCCGGCTGCTCATGCAGGCGCGCTTCGATTTCACCCAGCTCGATGCGGTAGCCGCGAATTTTCACCTGGTGGTCGATACGCCCGACGTATTCCAGCACACCATCACTGCGCCGACGCGCCAGGTCGCCGGTACGGTACAGGCGCTCGCCCGCTGCGCCGAACGGGTTCGGCACAAACACTTGCGCTGTGCGCAACGGGTCGCTGACATAGCCTCGGCCCACGCCGGTGCCGGCCACGCACAATTCACCGACGGCGCCCTGCGGCACCAACTCCAGCGCGCCATCCAGCAGGTACAAACGGTTGTTGTCGGTCGGCGTACCAATCGGCAGATAAGTGCCACGGGTGGACGCCACATCGACACGGAAGAACGCCACGTCATCCGAACATTCCGCCGGGCCATAGGCGTTGACCAAGCCAATCTGCGGATAACGCTGCAACCACTGGTGCGCCAGCTCCGGCGGCATCGCTTCACCGGTCGGCAGCATCCAGCGCAGGCCGTCCAGGCTGATGCGGTCCTGGGCCAGCATGCCCTGGATCAGCGACGGTACACTTTCCAGCACGGTAATGCCTTGGGCCTGGACATGCTCCAGCAAGCCCTGCGGATCATGGGCCAGGGTGTTCGGCACAATATCCACCCGCGCGCCGAACAGTGGCGCCGCCAGGAACTGCCACACGGAAATATCGAAACTTTGCGACGCGGTCTGCGCGATCACATCCGCCGCGCTCAGGTCCAGGTACGGCACCTTGCTCAACTGGTTATTGAGCATACCGCGCTGTTCCACCATCACGCCTTTGGGCAGGCCGGTAGAGCCGGAGGTGTAGATCACATAAGCGAGGTTATCCGGGCCGCTGTACACCCCAGGGTTTTCCCCGCGCCCAGGCACTTCTTCCCAGACCAGCAACTGGCAGTCGGTACCGTCCAGCAGTTCAATCGCCTGCTCGCGACACGCCTCGGTGCACACCAGCAAAGGCGTGCGGCTCAGGTCGATGATGCGGCTCAGGCGCGAGTGTGGCAGGCCAGGGTCCAGCGGCAGGTAACCGGCACCGGCCTTGAAGCTGCCGATGATCATGCCCAACAGGTCGAGGTTACGCTCGCCCAACAACGCCACCGGTTGGTCCAGGCCGACGCCGGCCGCAATCAGCGCATGCCCCAGGCCGTTACTGCGTCGGTTCAACTGGTCGTAGGTCCATTGTTCATCCAGGCAACTGGCGGCGATCCGCTGTGGCTGCGCACTCACCTGTGCTTCGAACAACTCGATATAGCTGCGCCCCAGCGGGTAGGCGTGCTCGCTTTGGTTGCAGCCCTCCACCAGGAATTCGCGCTCCTGTTCGCCAATCAGCGGCAGGTCGGCCATGTCGCCATGGAAGCCCTGCACCAGCGCCAGCAGCAGGCGCTTGAACTCGCCGAGCATGCCTTGCACGGTGGTTTCGTCGAAGTAACGTTGGTCGTAGGACAGGTGCAGGCCAAGGTCATCCCCCGGGTAGCACACGGCCGTCAGCGGGAAGTTGGTGTGGGTGCGGCCGGAGTCCGAGGTGGCATTCAGGCTTTGCGCGCGGTCCAGCACCGAGGTTTCCACCGGGGCATTTTCGAACACGAACAGGCTGTCGAACAGCGGCTGGCCCTTGGGCAGTTCGCTGTGTTCCTGAATGGTCACCAGCGGCAGGTACTCGTACTCGCGCAGCTGCATATTGCTGTCGAGCAGGCCGCTCAGCCACTGGCGCACGCTGCAGCGCTGGTCGTCTTCAGGCAGTTTTACCCGCAGCGCGATGCTGTTGATAAACAGGCCGACGGTGCGCTGCATTTCCGGCATTTCCACCGGGCGCCCGGCCACGGTGACGCCGAACAGCACGTCACGGTCGCCGCTCAAGCGCCGCAGCACCAGGGCCCATGCCGCCTGGGCAAAGGTGTTGACGGTCAACTGATGCGCTTGGGCCAATTCACGCAATTGCGCGCCATCGCGGGCATCCAGACGGGTGTAGCAGTCACCCACCACCATG